>JAEEYW010000053.1 GCA_016288305.1 Caryophanales bacterium
CCTGAGGAAATGAAAAGAGTTATCGCTAAAGCCGCTGAAGCAGAAAGAGAAAAAGCTGCCGTTATCACTAAAGCTAAAGGTGAAGTTGAAGCTTCTCAAAACTTAGCTAAAGCTGCTGAAATAATGTCTACAACACCTGGTGCATTACACTTAAGAACCTTAGCTACTTTAAATGACTTAAGTTCAGATCAGTCAAATACAATTATCTTTGCTATACCAGTTGAAGTACTAAGAGCATTTGAAGGTGCTGACTTAACTAAAGTTATAAAGAAAAAACAAGATTAAATCTTGTTTTTTTTATGCCCTTCAATAAATCTAGATACTAACATACAACTTGTAACATCACCACATACATTTAAAGCTGTAGCAGGCGGATCTATTAACCAACCAATCGTTGCAATAATAGGAAAAGCTTCTAATGGAAAACCATATATCGATACAATAAGCATCTCCCCTATTAAACCACCACCTGGTATACCAGACATAACAACAGCACTTAAGACAGCAATAGCAATAGCAATTAGATAAGTATTCATACCAACAAAAGGTTTATTAAAAACAGCAAATAAGAATACTATTTTTAATATAGCGCCACAACTGGATCCTTCCATATGCATGGTAGCACCTAAGGGTAAAGCAACATCTTTAACATCATTAGGTATATCCATATCATGTGCCGCTTTAATATTAGTCGGTAAACTAGCCAAAGAAGACTGCGTTGATAAACTTGTAGCTAATGGTTCTAAAATATGTCTATAAAATAGTTTAACCCCTTTACGACCAGATGATATATATGCATATAAAGTATAGAAAACAATAAAATATACAACACTTAGAATATAAAATATAACCATACTTTTCGCATAATTACCCAATAAATTAGGCCCAAATTCACCTATTAATGAAGCAAAATAAGCACATAAGCCTATAGGTGCATAATACATGATAATATTAATTATTTTTAACATAACTTTAGATATACTAACTAAACTATCTCTTACCCTATTTTCTTTTAATAAAGATACACCTATACCAAACATAATAGAAAAAATAATAAGCGGTAACATATGACTTTTAGATAATAAATTATTAAAATCAGTAACAGTTAAAGCCGCAACGATTTGATCTGCGACACTAACCGTATTAGCTGTTGTTGCTTCTAAAACAATACTAGTATTTAAAGGATTGATAAATTTAAGAACGATAAGCATTATGATAGCCGCTATAGCAGATGTTGTAATAAAGGTTAAAAAAACATATCTAAGTATTTTACCTAATCTTTTTAAATTAGTCATTGATGCAATACTACTAGATATCGTAAAAAACACAAGTGGAACAACAATGGTATATAACATATTAATAAAGATATCACCAAATGGTTTTAAAATAATAGCTTTATCTTTTAAAATAAGACCCAAAACAGATCCAAACACCATCGACAATAATAGTATCAATGCGAACCTATAAGATTTAAAAAATCTCTTCAAACTTCAACCTCCTCTATACAATATATTTCATTAATTAAAAATTAATACATATTATTAATTAGGTGATTTAAATGAAATACATAGGTATCATAGGAAGAGAAAATAATAATAGAATAACATATAACAAAGAGATAATTGATATTATATATAGATATAATTGTATACCTATATGTATATCCTTAAACTTTAAAAAAAACAAACTAATACAAATAAAAGAATTAATTGATTTATGTAATGGCTTTATCTTACAAGGCGGTAATAAAATATATGACATCGACATTGATATAGTTAAGTATTTATATGATAATGATATACCAACCTTAGGTATATGTATGGGCATGCAAACAATGAGTTTATTATTCAATGGTAAATTACAAAATATCGATAAACACTATAGTTCAAATAAATATGTTCATAATATACATATTAAAAATAACACTAAACTATATAACATCATTAAAAAGAAAAAAATAAAAGTAAACAGTAGACATCATGAAATAATTACAAAGACAGATTTAGACATATGCACTGACAATATTATTGAAGCTGTAGAAGATAAAAATAAAAAATTCTTTATTGGTGTACAATGGCACCCTGAATCAATACTAGATAATAACAGTCGCAAACTCTTTAATTGCTTCTTTTCATCTATAAAATGATATATTTTTACATTTTTTTAAGAAAAGTACTTGTCAAAATGTAAAAAATAGGGTATACTTAAAGAGCATTTTGTTAATGGACCTGTAGCTCAGTTGGTTAGAGCACACGCTTGATAAGCGTGGGGTCATAGGTTCAAGTCCTATCAGGTCCACCATGTACGCCTTAATAGCTCAGTCGGTTAGAGCACTTGACTGTTAATCAAGGGGTCGTAGGTTCGAGTCCTACTTGAGGCGCCATTTTATTGGCCAGTTGGTGAAGTGGCTTAACACACTGCCCTTTCACGGCAGCATTCATGGGTCCGAATCCCATACTGGTCACCATTTTAAAAATAAACCAAACTTAAATGTTTGGTTTTTTTATTGCAATAAAAAAAGTTCTAATTTAGAACTTTTTAGCACCTTTAACACCTTTAACGCCATTAAAATTACTTAAAATATTCGTTTCAAATGTTGTTACTTTTCTTTCTTTAGCCTTATAATTCTTGATACCAATTGTTATCAATTCATCTAATAATTCAGTATAAGATTTACCTGTTTTATCCCATAAATAGAATGATAAACTACCTGGAATAGTATTTGGTTCATTAACATAAACTTCTTTTGTTTTACTATCAACTAAGAAATCAATACGACAAACACCACTTAGATTTAAAACTCTAAATACTTCTTTAGCATATTCTTGTACTTTTTTAGTTGTCTTATCATCTAATCTAGCTGGAATAATTCTACTAGCTCCAGCCATACCTTTAGAACCCATTCCTTTAAGTTTACCGCCTTTTCTACCACCAATATATTTATCTTGGTAAGTTAAGAATTCAGCTGTAGACATAACTTCCTCTAAAACACTAGCTGTTTGATCTTCATAATTTCCTAAAACACTACAGTTAACTTCTGTTAAGTTTTGAACAGCTTTTTCAACAACAACCTTAACATCATAGTTAATAGCATCTGAAATAGCCTTTTCTAAATCTTTTTCTTCTTTAACATATGTAATACCTACACTACTACCTAATGTAGCTGGTTTAACGATAACAGGATATCCTAATTTATTAATTTTAGAAACAATACCTTTTTTATCAGCATAATATTCACAATCATAGAACCATGTATAATCAACAATAGGAATACCAGCACTCTTAAATACCTGTTTCATAACAATTTTATCTTGTCCTAAAGCAGAACCTAAAACACCACTACCTACATATGGTATACCAATATGTTCTAAATATCCTTGAATAGTACCATCTTCCATATTGTTACCATGAACAATAGGTAAAACAACATCTAATTCAGTAACTGTTTTTTTAAATAAACCTAATGATTGTAATTTAAATACACCATCATGATTATATAAAACAACTTTATTAGCGTATCTTTTTAATGTTTCAAAATCACGATATATATCCATATCCATCAACATTTTACCGCAATACCAAGTTCTATCCTTAGCAACATAAATTGGGTAAACGTCATATTTTTCTTTATCTAAATGAGACATAGCTTGAACAGCTGATATAACACTAACCTCATGTTCAACCGTAGGTCCTCCAAAAATAACTCCTAATTTAATCATAACTAATCCTCCTCAATAAAACTATTTATAACACTTACAGTTTGTCCAAATCTTTCTAAATACGCATAATGCGTACATCCTTCATAAGTAACTAAGCCACAATCCTTTATTAATTTTTCTAGTTCTACAGCATCATCAACACTAACCTGCATATCCATAGTACCCCAAATTAATAATGTCGGACATGTTATCTTTTTAACATCTTCCGTAATATCACAATTAACATGATTTACTAAAATATCACGCATCATTTCACTAGCATTTTTATAATCAGTAGATCCAATATGTTTTTTAGCAAAAGATTCTAATTTATTTAAAACAGGTATTTTTTTAGCAAATTTAAGAACTTTAACTTTAAGACTTTCTTTTTTAATATTCCTCTTATAAGGACTAGCTAAACAAATAAGTTTAGCTACTTTATTTCTACTAGCAAATAATAATCCTAACTTACCACCAAAAGAATGACCTATAATAATAGGATTATTAACCTTAAGTTCTTCAAATAACTGTTCTAATAAATCAACATAATCATCTAATAACCACGGATATTTAGGCTCACTACTTTGTCCAAATCCAGGTAAATCTAAGATAATAACACGATGATTTTTTTGAAATTGATCGCCTAAAGCTTTCATCATCTCAATATTTTGACCCCATCCATGTAGTAAAACAATAGGATTTTTTTTAGAGCCATAATCAACATAGTTGATGCTGCAATCCTTTATTATCATTTATTCACCTTCTCTTATGACAAATAAATTATAACATTTTTTTAAGTATTTTTAAAGCATTTTTATACAAAAAGAGCTTAATTTATATATGCACCATCTATATTTAACTTATTTATTTCTTCCAAAGAGCTAAAGACACCTACTTTAGATATCTTGATACCAAGTATTTCAGCGTTAATTCTAGAGACATAATCAAGATTTAAATAGTAGTGATATTTAAATTTATTGATGTTATCATTAAAGGATATATCTTCAAAATAATACCTATAATTAGGCTTTAAACTTTCAATCCAAATAATTTTAATATGCGGTAAAATATCATTAAGATTATTAGTAGAAACATTATGATAACTAAATTCAATAGTATGCATATTATAGTCAGTATCATAAACTAAAGTTTCAGTTCTTATAGGTATAAATAATAAAAGTAGTAAAAAATATTTCATCTTCATCACCAAATATAGTTTGGTTGTTTAAAGACAAAATAAAACAAGATTTAAAATCTTGTCTTATTTAACTTCATCAATATCAATACTACGATTATGTTTAATTGGTTCCCAAGCCAAATCTTTTTTAAATATGCATATAAAGTTAATTGGTATCCATGTTAACATAAATAACGTAAATAATAAAATACCTGACATAATTTCCTTAACATTTTTCTTATTATATACAACAACAAATATGTTAATAATAACATTAAATAGATATCCTAATAGGAAATAGAATATTCCCCATGAATACATATAAGCAAAAATATCATATAAATGTAAATTTATTAATCTAAAGATAAATAATAAGAAAGTTAAAATACATGTTAAAACTTGTATAAATGGTGCTGTAAAACTTAATAACATATCTAAACAAGCGATATTACCCGTTTTAATAAATGTTTTAAATAAACTAGAAGAATATTGTTTAAAACATTGTATGTTACCCATTGACCATCTTTTTCTTTGTTTCCAAGAAGCACTAAATTCAACAACTTGTTCATCATATGTAATAGCATCTTCAACAAATTTTATCTTAATACCATTTAAAGCACATTGTGCAGTAAATTCAATATCCTCTGTTAAAGTTACAGTATTGAATCCCATTGTATCAATTACCTCTTTGGCAACCATAAATCCTGTACCATTAATAAGTGGAGATCCATTTATTTGCATACGAGATTTATCGAAGAAAAAGTTTTGAATCCAATAAAATATTGAATAACTACCACTAATCCAGTTATCAGATGGATTCTTACTATCTCTAAAACATTGCGCCACCCTTGTACCTTCAACATAAGCATCGTTCATACGAGCTAAAAAGTCAGGATGAACAACATTATCAGCATCAAAGATAAGATAAGCATCAATATCTTTATTTTTAGATAATTTTTCAAAAGTAAATTTTAATACTTCACCTTTAGATTTAGTAGGAACTGTACATTTAATTATTTTAGCGCCAGCTTTCTTAGCAGCCTTCTCTGTATCATCTGTACAATTATTAGGTATAACATATACTTCAAATAAATCCTCTGGATAGTTTTGTTGTTTTAAACTCTTAACCAAATTACCAATAACCATCTCTTCATTTCTTGAGGCAATTAAGACAGCAAATTTAGTTTTTGGTTTATGCTTTTTAATAAGTTTTTTACGCATATTCTTAAAAGCAAATAAACCTGTTATCGCAAAATATAATCCGTATGTCAACGTAAAAACAAAAAGCACATAATATATAATTTGTATCATTTTTTCACTCCCAAACCAATATAACATACCCATTATACCACATTTTTAATATAGTTCAAGAAAAAAAGAATTAGTTTTCTTCTTCTAATTCCTCTTCTGTCATAATTGATAAGTCATCTAAATCATCATCATCTTCGATAACAGCGTCAAGATCATCTTCTTCAGTTTCCTCTATTTCTTCATCTTCCATAGATTCCTCTTCTTCCTCTTCGTCATCATCTTCTTCATCAACAATAATATCAACAGGATGTTTTTCTCTTAAATCCCATTCGTTGTTTTCTAAGAAAACAAATCTTTTATCAGTTGTTAATGATGTATAATAATCACCTATTTTATCAGCATATTGATCATCAGTATAACCTAATAAGTCACATACAGTTTTAAAAACAGTTGGTGTATTTAAAGATTTTTTCTCTTCTTTTAAAATCAATTCTGTCAAATCAGTATATGACAATAATTCTAATTCTTCTCTTGGCATATTTTTAAGCATATAAGTACCTCCTTGTAAAAACACATTAGCCCCATTTTAACACATATAATCTGGATGTCAATACCATTTTTATAATATGTTAAAAAATATGAAAAATATACTACATTTTACTTGGTATGTCGATTGTTAATAAATTAAGTAAATCCTTTAACATTCTATTCGTAAATTGAAGTAATAATAACCATTGTTGTTTAATATCTAAAGATGCTGTGGATACATGATTGTTTTGATAGAATATATTACATAAAACACATATATCATAAATATATTCAGCTACATAGTGTGGCATTCTTTCTTTGCAAGAACTATCAATAACTGTGGATAAATCAAGTAGTTTTAAACGTAATTTACGATCAAAATCATTAACTATATCATCATTTAAATGATTAATATCTAATTTTTCTTGTTCTAAGATTTTATTAATTCTTAAATATGTATACAAAATATATGGCCCTGTTTTACCTACAACATTGGAAAATTTCAAAATATCAAAGATATAATCTTTTTCCCTATTATTTTGTAAATCAGCAAACTTTATAATAGCATTTACTAAAATATCCAAATCCTTAGAAGACATATCTTTATTTGATTCTTTAGTGGATATAAATACTTCTTTTACTTGATTAAATAAATCATCCAATTTTACAGTATCACCACTTCTTGTTTTAAATGGTTTACCATCTGATCCATTAACCGTACCATATCCTAAATGTTCCAACGAAATACCAGTTGATATACCAGCTTTATTACAAGCTCTAAATACTTGATTAAAATGTAAATTCTGTCTTGCATCAACAACATATAAAATGTAATCAGGATGATATAGTTTAACTCTCTCATATATAGCAGCCATATCCGTTGTACCATATAGATAAGCACCATTACTCTTTTGATATATTAAAGGAGGAAATTCTTTAGTATCATTCTCCTCTTGCACATCAATTACTTTAGCTCCTTGACTATCAAGCAATAAATTTTTATCAACAAGTATTTTAGTTACATCATCGATATATTTGTAAGCATCACTTTCGCCTTCCCACAAATCAAAATCAACAGATAAATAATTATACATTCTTTTAATATCAGATACAGATACTTCTTTTATTTTTTCCCATATCTTACGATACTCTTCATTACCATCTTGTAACTCTTTTGTTATACGAGCACACTTATCCATAATCTCTTCGTTTTCTTTACATAATTTACTCATTTTAGGATAAGTTACATCTAGATACTCTAAAGTAATATCATCAATAGCTAGACCATCTTCTAAAATTGCATATATTACCTCACCTATTTGCAAACCATAATCACCTAAGTGAACATCACATACTGTTTTATGTCCAGCAAAAGAAATAATTCTTTTTACAGCTTCACCAATTATAGCCGTTCTTAAATGTCCAACATGTAAAGGTTTAGCTACGTTAGGACCACCATAATCTAAAAAATAAGTTTTAGGATCATCATTTTTTAAACCATAATGATTATCTTCCATCATCTTATTAATAATCATGTTAATAAGTTTTGAACTCACTTTAATATTAATAAAACCTGGCTTAGCAAATGTAACCTCATCAAAATACTCTTTAAAATCATCTTTTTTATTAATTTGCTCAACTATTTTTTCGCCAACTTCAATAGGATTTTGATGATATAATTTACTTATTTTAAACACATCATCGCATTGATAATCACATAAATCTTCCCTATTTGATTTAATAATTTTAATATCAATGTCATAACCATTTTCTTTAAAAATATTTTGTATATAATCTTTCAATATATTAAAAATCATATTAGACCTCCAATTTATATATGTTTTCTTTACCTGTCGTTAAAACCTTATATTTAACACTAATAAAATTATCTTCTTTAACAACATAATCAGTTAAAATATCCATATTCATACTTACATTTTCCTGATTAAGTAGACAAGAACCTTTTGTTTTCTCATTATTTTTAAAATATAAAGTAAGTAAATACTCCTCATTTTCTTTAATAATTTTTAAGTCATCACTATAATCAACTGTAACAGTATATAAAGGTTCTTTATAAATTATTTTGTTTCTTTCCCTAATTGCTTTGTATGTAACAACATCATCATTCAAAGTAACTTTGATATTAACCATTTTAACCACTTTCTTTTCCATGACATTATAACACACTTTTATATAAAATGCACTTATATTTTTAATAATTTAACCAATAATAATTATAGGCTTGGTGAAAAAGATGAAGATATTAAAAAAAATACATTTTATTCTTACAATATTTGTTATTATTGTAACTTTAATTTATGCCACAATATATTTATATGCATGGATGAATCCTAAGTTAAGTATTAATAATATTAAAAGTTATTATTTCTATGATAACAATGATAACGATATATTAAATGAAGAATGGATGGAATATGATGACATAAATGATTACATCATAAAAGCTACCCTAGCTATTGAAGATAAAAACTTTTTCAACCATAAAGGATTTGATTATCTAAGAATTGCTAAAGCATTATATAACAACATTATAAGTGGCGAAAATAATGAAGGTGCATCAACCATCACCCAACAATATGCGAAAAACCTATACCTTAATTTTGATAAAACATGGGAAAGAAAAATTAATGAAGCTTGGCTAACTATCCGTTTAGAAACACATTACAGTAAAAAAGAAATACTTGAAGGTTATTTAAATACCATCAACTATGGTGGAGTTTTTGGTATTGAAAATGCAAGCAAATACTATTTTAATAAAAATTCTAAAGATTTAACTTTAGCTGAAGCATCACTACTTGCAGGTATTCCGAACCGTCCTAGTGCCTATTCACCATTAATAGATTTTGAAGCCTCTTTAAAAAGACAAAAAATCGTTTTAAAAGCTATGCTTAGAAACAACTTCATCACCCAACAAGAATATGATCAAGCTATAGGTGAAAATATAGTATTAGAAAAAGAAGATATTGATAATGTTACCTTATCAGCTATGTACTATAAAGATGCTACAATTAATGAATTAAAAGAAATACTACCTAATATAAATACAGCTAATGGTTTAAAAATATATACTTATTTAGATATGAAAGCTCAAGAAGCCATCGTCGATGGCATCATCATTGATGACGGTATACAAATATCATGTGTTATGATAGATCCTAATAATGGCGCTATTATAGGTTTAATCGGTGGATACGACTATAATGATAGTCAATATAACCGCGCTATACAAGCTAATAGAAGCGTCGGTTCAACATTAAAACCTTTTTTATACTATGCAGCTTTAGAAAACAATTTTACGGCATCTACAACCTTTACAAGTGAAAAAACAACCTTTGTCTTCGCCGATGATGTCACCTATGCCCCACACAATTATGGGAGTATTTATCCTAATAAAGAAATATCCCTAGCCTATGCCTTAGCTACCTCAGACAATATATATGCTGTTAAAACACATATCTTTTTAGGTAATGAAGTTTTAGTTGAAACAATGAAAAGACTTGGCGTTAAACAAAAGCTCGATAGTATACCTTCTTTAGCTTTAGGAAGTCAACCTATTAGTCTTGTCGAAATGACAGGTGCTTATGCTGTCTTAGCTAGTGAAGGATATAAAACAAGACCACATTTTATCAAAAGAATAGAAGACATAAATGGTAATATTATATATGAATTTAAAGAACAAAAAGAGCCTGTTTTAAATGAAAGTATAACCTATATTATGAATGAGTTATTAAGCAATTCATCTAATCCTAAATACATAGGAACATCATACCCTACAGCATATGTTATTTCTGATAAACTAACCAAAAAATATGCTATAAAAACAGGTACAACCGATTTTGATCATCTTATTTTTGGATATAATAAAGATGTCGTTGTAGGCGTATGGACCGGATATGATGACAACCGTAATATAACAAGTCAAGATTCATATAATTCTAAATTAAGTTGGGCAAATATCATTGAAAAATATTTAAAAGATAAAAAAGATAATTGGTATTCAATGCCGAACAATGTTGTAGGCGTTTTAACCGATCCTATAAATGGTAGTTTGGCTAATAAGAATACTAAAAACGCTACGATACAATATTACCTTAAAGGAACCGAACCATATTCTAAAATGGAACTTGAATAAATACCTTTTTAATGCTAGAATATTAATGGAGGATAAAAAGGTATGGAAGAAAACACAAAATTAGATTTGGTAAACCCTATGAACCCAAATCAAGTATTAGATTCAAAAATTTTAGTAAAAAAAGTTGAAGAAAAAGTTGAAGAAAAAGTTGAAGTCAAAACAAAGAAAAAAAACAAATTAATATTACCATTAGTTATCGTTTTAATTGCTTTATTAGGTGTATATGCAGTTACAACATTTTCAAGCAAGCCTACAACTAGACCAATACCAAGTAAGGAACCTGTAGTTGAAAAAAGCATAACTTTAAAAACTATAACAGACTATTTCAATGATAATGTTAAAAATTATTTAACAGATAAAGAAATTACAGCTGAAGTTATTGATAATACTCATATGATAGTTTCATATACCGATGAAAAAAAATATGATTATGAATTTTCTTTTAGTAACGGATATTTAGTAGCAACTATACAAGATACATATCCAAATATAAAAGAAGTATCAAGTTATCTAATAAGTGCTATTGGTATGTACTATGATATTCCTTTTGAAGATACTATGACATCTTTAGAAGACAAAGAAGAAATACCAAATGTAACAACTTCAACAGTTAACAGTATCGTTGTTTTAAGAATTAATACAGAAAAAATATCAGAATAATCTGATATTTTTTTATAAATATTTATCTATTTTTTTAAACTCATTTGTCTTTAAATCTGTTTTAGACAATTCTTCAACCAATTTCTTTTGTTCTTTTGATAACTTTTCAGGTACAACAACTTTTAGAATAACATACATATCACCTTTATGATAACTATGTACATCTTCAACACCTTTACCTTTTAAACGTAATTTATCTCCTGTATTGCTACCTGCTTCAATAGTTAATTTAACTGTTCCACTAATTGTTGGAACATCTTTTTTACATCCTAAAATAGCTTCTGTTATTGTAAGAGGTAATTCTAAATATATGTCATTACCATCACGTTCAAAGATTTCATGTTTAGATACATAATATTCTAAGTATAAATCACCATTACCTGCTTCACCATATTCACCATAACCAGAAATTCTTTGTTGATTACCGGTATCCACACCAGCTGGTACTTTTACTTCAATATCTTTGTTAACTTTTACTTTGCCTTTACCAGAACATTTAGAACATACTTTATCATACGTTTTACCTTTTCCATTACATCTTTGACATGTTGTTTTAGTCATAAATGTACCAAATAAAGTATGTTGTTCAGTGGCTACAACACCACTACCATGACAATCTGGACATGTTTTTTCGTCAAAACCGCCTTTGCCACCACATTCTTCACATTTATCATAAACATCCAAATTAAGTGATTTATTACATCCAAAGACAGCCTCTTCAAAAGTTAAGTTAACACGCATAATGGTATCTCTACCTCTTGCTTTAGTATTTCTTCCACCAAAGCCAAAACTAGAGCCAAAACCTTGACCAAACATATCTCCGAAAATATCAGAAAAATCAAAGCCAGAAAAATCATATCCACCTGCGCCATTATTTTCAAATGCTGCATGGCCATATTGATCATATTGTTTTCTTTTATTTTCATCACTTAAAACAGCATAAGCTTCTTGGCATTCCTTAAATTTTTCAGCTGCATCTTCTTCTTTACATACATCTGGATGATATTTTTTAGCCATTTTTCTAAAAGCTGATTTTATCTCATCTTGTGTAGCTGTTTTAGAAACACCTAAAACCTCATAATAATCTTTTTTCATACTACCACCTAACTAAGTTTTTCAAATTCGTTAATTAAACCTTCAAACATTTTAATAGCGCTTTCAATGACTTCTTTATTTGTCACATCAACACCTGCTATAGCAAGTTCATTAACTGGATAATCACTACCGCCACTTGCTAAGAATTTAAGATAATTATCCACAGCATTTTCCTTTTTATTTAAAATATTATCTACGATATAACATGCGCATGATAATCCTATAGCATATTTATATACATAGAAATCATAATAGAAATGCGGTATTCTTTCCCATTCATATTTAATGCATTCGTCAACAACAACATTATTGCCAAAATATTTTTTATTCAATTTGTAATATTCGTCACATAATAAGGCATAAGTTAAAATCTCGCCATTTTCCTTACGTTGATGCATATCTTTTTCAAATTCAGCAAACATAGTTTGTCTAAATATTGTTGACTTAAATAAATCCATAAGATTATTTAAAATATATCTTTTTTCATCTTTATCATCAGTTTTATTTAACAAATGATAATTCAATAATAATTCATTTACTGTTGAAGCAACTTCAGCTACAAATATATGATAAGCCGAATAGTGATATGGATTATTCATACAAGAATAATATGTATGCATTGAATGACCTAATTCATGCGCTAAAGTGGATACATCATTAATTGTTCCTTCATAGTTCAAAAGAACATATGGTTTGGTATCGTAAAAGCCGCTTGAATAAGCTCCTCCTCTTTTACCAACATTGTTATATACATCAATCCAATGTTCATCAAAAGCTTTATTAATATTATTTATGTAATCTTCACCCAATACACTTAAAGCTTCTAAGACATTTTCTTTAGCTTCTTCAAATGTATATGTTTTACTACAACTAGACACTAACTCTACATATTGATCATATAAGTGGAACTCATCTAAACCCAATAATTTCTTTTTCAAATCAAAGTATTTAAACAAAATGTCTAGGTTATTAGAAACAATATCAATCAAATTATTGTAAACTGATACATCGATATTTTCACCAAATAAAGATGCCTCCAAACTACTATTAAAATTCTTCATTTTAGATAACTTAGTTAACATCTCAACTTGGCCTTTAAATGTTTGCGCAATAGTGTTTTTAAAATTGCCATATGTATTTAATAATTTTTCAAACGCTTGGCGCCTAACATCACGATTAGTTGACTGCAAAAAAACTCTATAATTACTTTCAGTTAATTCTACTTCCATACCATTTTCATCTTTAATATTTCCAAATCTCATATCTGAATCAGTTAAAGATTCAAAAGTATCAGAACTAGCTGATAAAACATTAGTTAAACTTGATAAAACTTCCTCTACTTCATGTGATAAAATATGTTTTTTATAGCGATAAATATTTTCTAATAAAAACGTATATTCTTTTAATTTAGGATTATCCTTATAAAATTTTTCAACTTTATCATAATCAATTGTCATCATCTCTGGATTAGCAAAAGCATCCATTTCTTCATATGAAGCAAGTAAATTATCTATTTTACCTTTCATTGTTTGATAATTAGTTTCTGTTGTATCTTGATCATGTTTCAAATGAGCATAATAGTATAATTTATATAATTTTCTTTCAATATCATTTGAAAGTTCAATGTACCCAAGTAAATTATCCGCACTACTAACAATTTTACCTTGATAATTTTTAATACTTGGAACTATCTCTGATACAGCATCATAATCATTATACCAGTCGTTGTCTGAAGCATAAATATAAGTTAAATCCCACTTATATTTATCTTCAATTTCACTTCTTTTTTTCTGCAGTTTTTCCATTTTATTCTCCTTACATAGAGAAGTTCTAGTCTCCTAGAACTTCATTATTTTTCTTCAAATTCAGCGTCTTGAACATCGTCTTTTTTAGACTCTTCTTTAGTATCATTATTAGCTTGAGCATTCTTAGCAGCTTCTTCATATACTTTAGTAGCAAAAGCCATAGCTGTTTCATTTAATTTTTCTTTTTTAGCCTTAATATCATCTAAATCATTTTTATCTAAAGCTTCTTTTAAATCTTTAATTTCTTCTTCAGCTTTTTCTTTATCTTTAGCATCAATCTTATCACCTAAATCTTTAATAGATTTTTCCGTCATAAAGATTAATTGTTCAGCTTCATTCTTAGTATCAGCTTCCTCTTTCTTCTTTTCATCAGCTTCTCTATTTGCTTCAGCTTCTTTTACCATTCTATCAATTTCATCATCTGATAAATTAGTATTTGATGTAATTGTAATAGTTTGTTCTTTATTAGTTCCTAAATCTTTAGCTTTAACATTAACAATACCATTAGCATCAATGTCAAATGAAACTTCAATTTGAGGTACTCCTCTTGGAGCAGCTGGAATTCCTGTTAATTGGAATCTACCTAAAGTCTTGTTATCAGAAGCCATACTTCTTTCACCTTGTAAAACATGAATATCTACAGCAGGTTGATTATCAGCAGCTGTTGAGAATACTTGTGATTTAGAA
>JAEEYW010000054.1 GCA_016288305.1 Caryophanales bacterium
GCGATATGTTGTATAAAATATCACCAACTTCGTTTTTTCAAATTAATAAATATCAAGTTAAAAACTTATATGATTTAGTATTAAAAAATTTAAATTTGAATAAAGAAGATATCTTATTAGATTTATACTGTGGAACTGGTACTATTGGTATTTATTTAGCTAAATATGTTAAAGAAGTGTTAGGAATTGAAATTAATAAAGAAGCAATAGAGGATGCTAAATATAATAGTAAGTTAAATAAAATAGATAATGCATCTTTTATAGCGGGTGATTCTAGTATCATTAAAGATTTAAAATATAAACCTAATAAAGTTGTTGTAGATCCACCACGTGCAGGTTTATCAAAAAAAGTAGTTGATGAAATAATAAATATGAATCTAGAAAGAATTGTTTATGTATCTTGTGATCCAATAACTTTAGCAAGAGACTTAAATATTTTAAAAGAAAAGTATAATATAGTTAGTATAACTCCTGTGGATATGTTCCCTAGAACTTATCATGTTGAGACAGTAGCTGTACTTGAAAGGAAGTAACTATGGAAAAAACAAAACGCTATTTGTCGGTAGACATCGTAAAAGGCATTGCCATGATTGCCGTTATTCTTGTTCATTATGGTCAAAACTTTAATGTTGGTGTGGCAAGGGCATTTGATTTTTTATCTATGGGATGTGCAATGTTTTTTGTTGCTTCTGGATTTTCTATGATGTGTTTTATAAATAATAAATTTAATAATGAACTTAACAAGTCAAATATAAAGAAATTCTATATTTTAAGATTTAAATCATTGGCACCAGGTTGGTATAGCATCATTGCAATTATATTTTTGGTTAATACAGTATTATTGTTACTAAGAGGACGTATGTTAACTTTTGGAACTAATCGAAGCTTTCTTGCAATAATTGGTAATATATTATTTTTGAATGGCTTGTTACCGTTCTGTAATAATAATGTTGTACCAGGTGGTTGGTATATTGGTGCAACGGCTATTTTGTATTTATTAACTCCTTTGATTCTGAAAATGATAAACAAGAATCGTTATCTTTTCTTTGGTATATCATCAATGGCTGCTATCGTAATTTATACAATATTATTGAGGATATTTCCAAATTTGTTTGGAGATGGATTTAAGTATACTTTTTTCTTAATTTATTATCCTGAATACTTGTTAGGAATTATTTTGTATTTTAACTTTAATTCCATTAGTGCGGTTAAAGCTAAAATATATGAGATATTAAGTGCTATAATATTGGTTAGTGCTGTATTTATATATTATATTGGAGGATCGCTAGTAATTTCTATATTATCAAGCTGGTTGGTTTCTTTATCAACATATTTGTTTTTGTATTTTGCACTTTCGGTTGAGCAAAAGAAAGAATTTAAAAAGTTTACTAAGATATTTGAAAAATATGGTAAGAATTCATATTACATTTATTTATCGCATGCATTTATTGTTTGGCCATTTGTAAGAATGTGTTTAAGCTTATCAAGAAAGATTGGCATAACAGAGAATTTTATATTTTACATTCTTATTCCTTTGATTATATTTTTATCGTATGTACTAGGTATGTTACTACAAAAAAATGTTAAGTTGATTTTAAGGCTTGGTGCGTGTATTAAAATGCATGTAGCAAAGCTAAAATAATTTTGATGTTTTTGAATAACTCAACCAATAGTATGTGTTAAATTTTAATGATCTATAGTATATTTAAACCATGAAAGGAGAAAAAGTTTATGGACTTAATTAAAATAGGAAAATTTATAGCAGAATTAAGGAAAGGAAAAAACATCACTCAAGAAGAACTTGCAGAAAAATTATATGTTACTGATAGAGCTGTATCCAAATGGGAAAGAGGAATATCTTTGCCTGATGCTTCTAAAATGCTTGATTTATGCAAAATACTAGGGATTAATGTCAATGAACTTTTGATTGGTGAAAGAATTGATATGAAAGATAATGAAAAAAAGACTGAAGAATTACTTCTAGAATTAGCTAAACAAGAAGAGGCTAAAAACAAAAAGCTAATTCTAAATATGTGGGTAATTGTTATAACAGCATTTTTATTCTATATTGGAATAATTGCACTTGCGGCAAATACTTTAGAAGAAGGTCCTCTTTTAGGAACTGTAATATGCTTAGCAAC
>JAEEYW010000055.1 GCA_016288305.1 Caryophanales bacterium
TGGTTGCGGGAGATGGATTTGAACCAACGACCTCCGGGTTATGAGCCCGGCGAGCTACCAAACTGCTCCATCCCGCGATATAAATTAAATGGCGGAGAAAGAGGGATTCGAACCCCCGCGCCGTTTCCGACCTCCCGGTTTTCAAGACCGGTCCCTTCAACCAGACTTGGGTATTTCTCCAAATAAAACCTCTATATAAGAGGTAATTATTAAAATGGTGCCTAAGGCCGGACTTGAACCGGCACGGGATTTGACTCCCGCAGGATTTTAAGTCCTGTGCGTCTACCAATTTCGCCACTCAGGCACGTACGTCAAAACACTTGACGCTATTAATTATACAATATATTTTTATGCAATGCAAGTCCTTTTTATTCAAAAATTGTTTTTTTAAACATTTTATCAACAAAAAAAGAAATGTTTTACCATTTCCAATTTCGTATTTCTTCTAAATCAATTCCATGTTCCATAATATATTGTTTGTGTTCAACCAATTTATCTTGGCACATTTGATACACAAATGAAGATTTATTTTCAACGCTAGGCAAATATTTTAAAGCGTCCATAACTAAATGGAATCTATCAATTTCATTTTGGACACGCATATCAAATGGTGTTGTAATAGTTCCCTCTTCTTTGTAACCATGAACATGTAAGTTTTTATTACATCTTTTATAAGTTAATTGATGTATTAAATCTGGATAACCATGGAAGGCAAATATAATAGGTTTATCCTTTGTAAATATAGCATCATATTCAGAATCTTTTAAACCATGTGGATGTTCTAAATTAGACTGTAAACGCATTAAATCAACAACATTAACTACACGTATTTTAATTTCAGGTAATTTTTCACGTAAAATCTTAACAGCAGCTAATGTTTCTAATGTTGGTGTGTCACCACAACAAGCCATAACAATATCAGGCTCAACATTCTTATCATTGCTTGCCCAAGTCCATATACCAATACCCTCAGTACAATGTTTTATAGCTTGATCCATTGTTAACCATTGATATGTAGGATGTTTAGAAGCAACTATAACATTAATATAATTCTTTGTTTGTATACAATGATTAAAACAAGATAATAAACAATTAGTATCAGGAGGCAAATACATTCTAGTGATATCAGCTTTCTTCGTAACTAAATGATTTAAAAATCCTGGATCTTGATGTGTATAACCATTATGATCCTGTTGCCATATATGAGAAGTTAAAATATAATTCAAAGAAGATATAGGTCTACGCCATGGTAATTGCTTTGTAACTTTTAACCATTTAGCGTGTTGACTAGCCATTGAATCAACAATACGTATAAACGCTTCATAACTATGCATAAAACCATGACGTCCTGTTAATAAATAACCTTCTAAAGCACCTTCACATAAATGTTCAGATAACATTGAATCAATGATACGGCCAGATGGTGAAAGATATTCATCTGGTGAAGCAATAGGTAAATCCCATTGTCTATTTGTTTTGTCAAAAGCATAATTTAAACGATTAGACAAAGCTTCATCAGGACCAAATAATCTAAAGTTATCAGGATTATATGCTATAACATCTCTAATAAATTTACCCAATTCCATCATGTCTTGAGCCATAATCTCACCAGGATTATTAAAATCTAAGGCATAATTTCTAAAATCAGGTATACGTAATTCTTTTAATAATAAACCACCATTAGCATGTGGATTAGCCCCCATTCTTCTATCACCTTTAGGAGCTAAAGAAGATATACTATCAAGAATCTTACCATTCTCATCAAATAATTCTTCAGGATGATAACTTCTTAACCAATCCTCTAATAATTTGATACTATCTTCATCACTAATAGCAATAGGAACTTGATGAGCTCTAAAACTACCTTCAATTTGTTTACCATCAAACTCTTTAGGACCTGTCCATCCTTTAGGTGTTCTTAAAACAATCATTGGCCATAATTGTCTTTGTGTATTGCCATTTCTATATGTATCTTGTATCTCTTTAATTTTTAAAACAACATTATCCATTACTGTAGCCATAGCTTCATGCATAGCTAATGGATCACTACCCTCTACATAATAAGGTAACCAACCATAACCTTTAAATAAACAATCTAACTCTTGCTTAGATATTCTAGATAATATTGTGGGATTAGCTATTTTAAATCCATTCAAATGTAAAATAGGTAAAACAGCTCCATCCGTTTTAGGATTGATAAATTTATTAATATTCCAAGAAGTAGCTAAAGGGCCAGTTTCAGCTTCACCATCGCCTACAACACAAGCTACTATTAAATCAGGATTATCCAATACAGCCCCAAGAGCATGTGACAAACTATAACCTAGTTCACCGCCTTCATTAATAGAACCTGGTGTCTCAGGCGCAACATGGGAAGATATACCACCAGGAAAACTAAATTGTTTAAATAATTTTTTTAATCCTTCTTCATCTTGTGTTATATTTGGATAAAACTCTGTATAAGTACCCTCTAAATAAGTATTAGCTACCATAGCATTACCGCCATGACCAGGGCCTGAAACATAAATCATATTCAAATCATATTTATTAATAACCCTATTTAAATGTGTATATATAAAATTTTGACCAGGAACAGTACCCCAATGTCCAACAATTTTAGCCTTTATATCAGTAGCCTCTAAAGGACGTTTTAATAAAGGATTATCAAGTAAATATAATTGTCCAGCAGACAAATAATTACAAGCTCTAAAATACTTATCTATATTGTTTAATTCTTCATTTGTTAATGTAGCCACACTAACACCCCTATTCTCATTAAACATTATACTATAAAATATAAAATATGGAAAGCATAATATTAAAAAACAATTAAAGATGTTCTGTTAATAATAGCTTCGTACTACTACTTTTCGATATTGTGCCACAAAAAAAGTTGATATAACGCTTGAAACAGCATATCAACTAAACGAATTGGGATTTGCAAGTTCTACCGAGAACTTACATTTAAATTATATAACATTTTAATCATAAATACAATAAAAAACCTTATAAATAAGGTTTATTTTTAAAATGGCGGAGTAGAAAGGATTTGAACCTTCGCGCCGGTTGCCCGACCTACACCCTTAGCAGGGGCGCCTCTTCAGCCTCTTGAGTACTACTCCAAAAACGCTACAAGTACATTTTACTATATTTTATTTAATTAAGCAACAATTAATTAAAAAAAGATTAAAAAATTTAATCTTTTGACTTAAATATTAAAGAAAAAAAGAAGGAACAAACAATAGCTGCTGTAATACCAGATGCTGTTAAATTAAACATGCCAGACATAAGTCCCATAAAACCTAAATCCATAGCTGACGTCATCGCACCATGCGTTAATAAATGACCGAAACTAGTAATTGGAACTAAAGCTCCTGCACCCGTCAATAAAATAATTCTATCATATATGTTAAAAACATCTAAAAAAGAGCCAATAATAACAAATAAAGTGGTTATATGACCAGGCGTTAAACGCGTATTATCCAAAATAATTTGCCCTATCATACTAACCAAGCCACAAAAGATAAAAGAATTTACATATAACATTATATCACCTCTAAACTTATAGCATGAGCTATGGCTGGTATAGTATTCTTTTCATTCATCATCGTTGTATTCATCAAAGCACCTGTAGCCACTAATAAAACTTTCGTTATTTCTCTTTTTTTCATCTTATCGAAAATATAACTATATGTCACTAAAGGTGCACAAGCCGGTCCTGATGCGCCAGCACATACAGGTTGTTTCTTAATATCATAAATAATTGTTCCACAATCATCATAATTCTTTAATTTGATATTATATTCTTTATAAAGATACTCCTTTAAAATATCTTTACCATATATTCCTAAATCACCCGTCAAAATCAAATCGTAATAATCTGGCTTCCTTTTATGAAATGTTAAATGTTCATATATTGTTTTAGCTGCTGCAGGAGCCATAACTGCTCCCATATTATATACATCTTTTAACCCAGAATCTACTACCGTTCCTAAAGTAGCACTTTCTATTTTGATACCACTTTTAAAAGATGAAAGATAAGCTGAAGCTGCACCAGTTACCGTAAATGTTGATCTTTTAGGACGCAATGCTCCATATTCAATAGGATATCTAAACTGTTTTTCCGCCGCATTATTATGTGAAGATGTAGTAGTAATAGCATTGGTAACCTGTTTAGCGTCAAGCATATTAGCCGCTAGAATAAGGCCTAATGTACTTGTAGCGCATGCACTATATATACCCACTAAAGGGATTTGTATGCTAGCAGCAGCATAATTTGTAGCCACAATTTGATTTAATAAATCACCTGATATATGAACATCAATATCTCTTTTAGTTTTAGATGCTTTATTAAGTAATAAAGTAACTGAATCCTCAATCAATTTTGCTTCAGCAGCTTCCCATGTTTTAGAACCAAAATATAAATCATTATAACTTTTATCAAAATATTTAGATAAAGGACCATTACTTTCATAAGGGCCAGTTACCGTTGATGTTTCATTAATATAAACATTATCGTATTTAAAGTTCATGTTATCCCCCTAAAATAATTAATCTTATAAAGCCAAAAACATAAGCAGAAACAACACCAAAAGCTATGACAGGTCCAGCTAATTTAAAAATATTAGAACCTATTCCTGTAACAAAGCCTTCCTTTTTATACTCTAATGCCGCACTCATCATAGAATGCGCAAAACCCGTAATCGGTACGATTAAACCACATTTGGCAAAACTGACAAATTTATCAAAAAAACCTAAACAAGTAAGCAAACAACCTAAAACAACTAACGTAACAATCATTAAAACGGCCGCATCATTGCTAGATATGCTAAAAATATAAGCATATATATCAACTAAAGCTTGTCCAATAAATCCGATAAAGCCACCAATAACAAAAGCAATTAAAGCATTTGTTATAACATTTTCTTTAGGTGTATACTTATCCACAATACTTTTATACTTATCCATAATATCCTCCCTAAATTATTATGTAATATATTAATAAAATTTATGCAACCATTTTATTTCTTAATTTAGACAACACTTTTTTCTCATTACGCGATACTTGGACCTGTGATATACCAAGATGCTTAGCTATTTGCTGTTGCGTTAAATCACGGACATAACGATCTTCAATTATTTGCTTTTCAAAAGGCGATAAAGAAGATAAAACATTTTTCAATTCAATAAGATCATCTAGACCAACATTTTGATTATCAGATATAGTATCCTGTAAAGTTATATTTTCTCCATCTTTCAAAGGAGCATCAATACTATAAATCGTCATATTACTATTCAAAGAATCACATATTATTTCCTCAGGTATTTCTAAATATATGGACAATTCTTTCGTACTAGGTTCACGCATCAATTGTTGCGTTAAATATACTTTAGCCTTTTCTATTTTTAAACTAACAAGTTGTACACTTCTATTAATCTTAATACCTTTATCCTCTCTAACCAATTTTTTCATCTCACCTAAAATATACGAATAAGCATACGTTGTGAACTTGACGCCACTATTTTCATCATAGTTTTTATATGCCATCATCATACCAATACATCCCGCTTGAAATAAATCTTCTTTGCTACTATATTTATCAAAATACTTTGCTATAGCATAAATCAAATTCCTATTTTTAAGAATTAACTCTTCCATATAGCCTCCATGTTTCAAATTCCTTTTTAATATCATCATTACCGCACAAATATAAAGTACCATCATTATGCTTACAAAGATTATAAGAATCATGTATAACACTAATGCCATAATTATCTATACTATTTAGTTTAGATAAATCATAAACTATATTACTAATGCCATCAAAAATATCAATAATCTTATTTTTAAATATATTAACTGTCTTTTTATTTAAACTACCAACCAATTCTACAAACAATATACCTCTATGAAATTCCATATTAATTTCCAGCATATCTTCACCCTCAAACATAATTTAGCACATCTTAAATTAAATTTATACATGTTCGACAAAACTAGAATTTTTTTTCTTTTTTAAAATTAGTTTAATGATAATTAATATAACAAGTGAACCAACAAGAATATATGACCACAACAAATTAATGACAACATTATTAATACGTAGTAAGAAGCCATCTAATCTAGGCTTGGATGAGATTACTTCCTTTAAATAATTATCCATTGTATCAACATCTTCACGTAAATTTTCAATCTCATCTTGCATTTTATAAAAATCAGTTATTTTAGCTTCCAGCAAATCCGATTTTGAAGACATTTCATAATCAACTTGTTTGATATCATCGATAGTTTTATGATACTCTTCTTCTAACGATACTAAATCCTGTTGTATCTTATCAATCATTAAATCCTTATCATACAATTTTTCTATAATATCTTCATACCTTGTGTCATTTTGTAAATCAGTAAATATAGTTTGCATAGAAAGATTTAAATCATCTATTTTTACTTTCATATCATCGTTATAAGCATATAATTTATTTATTTCATCTTCATAGCTACCTATATCAACCTTATCTTCTGAAAATAGAGAGATAACATCAAATATCAAAGTAATACTATCATTAGTCTCCTCATTTAAATTAGATATCTTTGTTATTAAATCTTCATACATTTCACTTATTTTTAAAACCGTTTCTTCATCTACATCGTGAAGTTCATTAATGTAATTATTTAAATCATCTATTTTATGCATATATTCATTACGATTATCATTAATATTTTTAATCATACCATTATAATTATCCGTGATATTTGAAATGATATCATTTAAACCATATATTTCTTTAAGGTGTCTTTCATTTTCATTATATAAACGATCAATTTTTGCATTCATTTCTAATATTTTAATAGTGTATTCATCCATTTTACCAGAAAGAGATTGAAATCTTTCATTAGTATATTCAGTATTAGTATTCATAACGTTAGCTATAGTTTTAACTTCATTACTAAGTCCATTTATACGATACATAGCATTGTCATGCAACGAATATAATTCTTTTATACTTACGCCAGCACTTTCTTTTAAAATACTTAAATCAATTCTTATATCATCCACATCCATACCTATTCGGTTATTCATCTCGTCAATAGCATCCATGATTAAACTATATCTATACATACTATCCTGTGATATAAGATTCAATTGATTGATAACCTCACCATACTTGGTAATATAAGCATCTAATTTATCGCTTGTAATATCCTTATCCTTTTTAAGTTCTAATAATTCATTAGTTAAACTATCTATTTGTTCCAAACATGTATCACGCATTTTATTAGTCGTTGATACGACATAATTATAATTTGCAACTAAACTTTGAACTTCTTTTTTTAATCCCTCAATTGAAGCATTCATATCTTGTAAAGAATTATCGACAATAATAACATTTACTTTCTTAGTAATATCAATATTATCTGTTTTAAAATTAATATCATATGTACCATTATTAAGCCAATCAATATTGCTTGTAATAGTGTATGGTTTCGTACTCATAACTACAAAATTATTTAAATCATAGTTATATTCAACAATATCATGAAGATCTAATTCTATTTTATCCCTTTTACGGTAACGATATTGTAGTTTCATATCATCATATATAACATAATCAGCAACACTACTTGCGCTATATGATGGGTAATACTCTTTATACATCGTATATGTTCGACATAACTTTTCTTTAAAACGATATTTTTTATGTTCAATAATGCTATAAACATAAGCGTTATTAATATAATTTTCATCTTCATATGAAGTAAGCCATTCCCCACCTATCTCATGCATCATGTACTCATATCTTTTAGCGTCACGATAATACTCCAAAGAAAAATTATCACTATAACTTTTACTGTATAATATATGACCATCCTTAGAATAACCTAAAGTATATCTTTTAACTTCACTTCCAACATCAAAAATATAAATAACAACCTTAATTTTATTGATAGGGTATTCCTTGCCTAAATCAATAGTTATATTTCCTCCATTTTTAATATAAGAACCATTTTCAACATACACGCCATTATTTATATATCGTTCAAAATCACTATGACATCCATTACATGAATACGTGTAATTTATTCTATTACCATCCACATATACTTCTAACTCAGGTATTCTAAAAGCATCATAGCTACCATATAAATCATACAAATGAATATATCTAATAGGTTGTATCATCTGATATTCATATACTGTTTTTTCATCCAAAATAGTAGCTTCTTGTATATTTGGTTTTTCGAAACTATATTCACTATATGGCGTTTCATAGCAATCATCCGTAAAACTATCTTGTGTGTTATATAACTTATAATCACCTATATCCTTAACCCACTTATACCATTTATATAACATTACACTTTCAACATCCGTAAGCTCATCTATGGGGATACTTTCATCTGTATACGCACTAAACTCTCCATAATCTGAATAATAAACATCACTAGCAAAAACATGTAACATGCCTAAAGGCAACAAAATAACTAACCATAAAATTTTTTTCATAAACTCCTCCAAACACCCCCTACTAACTATATACGACAAAAAAAAAGAAAATCCTGCAAGATTTTCAATTTTTTAAATATTTTTTTAAATATTCTCCTGTATAACTATCTTTATTCTTTGATACCTCTTCAGGCGTTCCTGTAGCAACTATCGTACCGCCACCATCGCCACCTTCAGGACCTAAATCGATAATGTAGTCAGCCACTTTAATGACATCTAGATTATGTTCGATAACAATAACAGTATCACCATTATCAACTATTCTTTGTAAAATAATTAACAGTTTTTTAATGTCATCAGAATGTAAACCGGTAGTTGGCTCATCTAAGATGAAAATGCTTTTACCAGTTGCTTTTTTCTGTAATTCTTTAGCTAGCTTTACTCTTCCAGCTTCACCACCAGATAACGTTGTAGCACTTTGTCCTAGCGAAATATATGACAAGCCAACGTCATATAAAACTTGTAATTTATTTTTGATTTTAGCATGGTTTTCAAAAAACTCTAAAGCCTCTTCAACCTTCATATTAAGTATGTCTGAAATATTTTTATCTTTAAACTTTATTTGTAAAGTTTCACTATTATATCTTGTACCACCACACGCTTCGCAAGGAACATAAACATCAGGTAAGAAATTCATCTCGATTTTTTTAACACCATCGCCCCAGCAAGATTCACATCTTCCACCTTTAACATTAAATGAGAATCTTGATTTGTCATATCCTCTTAATTTAGCCTCTTTAGTTTCCGTAAAGACATCTCTAATATCATCAAAGACGCCTGTATAAGTGGCAGGATTACTACGTGGCGTTCTGCCAATTGGATCTTGCGCTATATGGACAACTTTATCAATATTTTCTAATCCCTTGATTTCTTTACATGCTCCTACTATTGTTTTAGAACCATATACCTTTTTCATTAAAGCATTATATAAAATATCATTTACCAAAGTTGATTTACCAGATCCTGATACACCTGTAACACATACAAATTTGCCTAACGGGAACTTAACATTAATATTCTTTAAATTATGTTCTTTAGCGCCTTTAACCTCGATATATAAACCATTACCTTTTCTTCTTTTTTTAGGTACTTCTATTTTATACTCACCTGTTAAATACTTACCAGTTAAGGAATTAGGATTTTTCATAACTTCCTCTGGTGTTCCAGCAGCCATAATATATCCACCTTGACTACCAGCCCCAGGACCCACATCAACTAGATAATCAGCAGCTAACATGGTATCGGTATCATGTTCAACTACAACTAAAGTATTACCTAAATCTCTCATTTCTTTTAATGAAGCAATTAATTTATCATTATCCCTTTGATGTAATCCTATACTAGGTTCATCCAAGACATATAATACACCTGATAATTTACTACCAATTTGTGTAGCAAGTCTAATTCTTTGAGCTTCACCACCAGATAAAGTAGAAGCTGATCTACTAAGTGATATATAACCTAAACCAACATTATTTAAAAACTCTAATCTATTAATAATTTCTTTAACTAATAAATCGCTAATTTGCTTTTGTTCACTAGTAAGTTTTAAATTAGACATAAATTTATATAAATCACTAATACTCAAACATGTCGCTTCATATATATTTTTGCCATTTATTAAAACACTTAAAACATCACTTTTTAACCTAGAGCCATGACATACTGAACATTCTTGTTCAATCATGAAGTTTTCAATCCACTCTCTTACCCATGTGGCTGTTGTTTCTAAATATCTTCTTTCTAAGTTAGTAATAATGCCTTCAAAATAATCTGTTTTCGTTCGTGTGTTACCATTTTTAGATTGATAATTAAACTCTAAAGGTACATCTGAACCATATAAAATATAGTTTAATTTATTTTTAGGAATATCTTTTACTGGTATATCTAAATCAATATCATAGTATTTAGCGCATGTTAATACTTCTGTATATTGAATATTTTGATCAACTGTTAATGTTTTAATAGCACCTTCATTAATACTTAAAGTGTTATCAGGAATTAATAATTCTTCAGATACTTTCATTTTAACGCCTAAACCATTACATTCTGGACAAGCTCCAAATGGTGCATTAAAAGAAAATAGACGAGGTTCTAACTCAGGAAGTGAGAAATCACATTCTGGACAAGCATATTTCTCACTCATAGTGATTTTATCTTTACCAACGACGTCAATAACAACTTTACCATTAGCCTTTTTAGAAGCTAGTTCAATAGCTTCGTATAATCTACTTCTTATATCTTCTTTAATAATTAATCTATCAATAACAATATCAATATAATGCTTTTTATTTTTTTCTAAAACAATATCCTCTTGTAAATCATAATCATTATTATCAATGGAAACACGTACAAAACCATCTTTTCTTAAACTTTCTAACAAATCTTTATGTGTTCCTTTTTCACCATAAACAACAGGACTTAATACTCTTATCTTCGTACCTATTTCTAGTTTTAATATCTGGTTAGTCATTTCCTCGATGCTTTGACTAGTTATAGGTTTCTTGTGTACTGGACAATAAGGTACACCTATTCTAGCATACAATAGTCTTAAAAAATCATATATTTCAGTTACTGTACCAACAGTACTTCGTGGATTATTATTTGTACTTTTTTGATCTATGGCAATACTTGGACTTAATCCTTCAATACTATCAACATCAGCCTTTGTTGTACCACCTAAAAACTGTCTTGCATAAGCCGATAAACTTTCAATATATCTTCTTTGACCTTCAGCATATATCGTATCAAACGCTAAACTACTTTTACCTGAACCTGATACACCTGTAAAAACTATTAGTTTATTCTTTGGTAATTCGATATCTACATTTTTTAAGTTATTTTCTCTTGCGCCTTTAATAATAATTTTATCCATACTAATCACCCAATGTATTTATTATATCACAATTTAATTTTTTTATTAATTCTTGCAGGATTTTGAAAACTTTTATCCTATATAGTTAATAAGGGGGTGAAAAGGAAGACTAAAAGGCGATGGTAGCGAGTTGGTTAGCAAAACTAACCAACTGAAAATGAAATCACCAAAAGATAATAAAAACTATCTAATAGACGTCTATATAGGCGCCTGTTTTTTACACAACTCCAGTATACGCATTTAAAAATACGCATAAATAATAATATATTATAGTAGAACTGATAATAACAGATATATTTGACAGCATGTATTTTGCGTGTTAGAATAAACAACAAGTTTTGGGTGATATTTATGAGTAAAAAATATAGTAATGCTATATTTAATTATATTAAACCTAATGAAAACAATCAATTTTCAACTATGAGTATGGATGAATTGCACGTTTTATTCAAATTACTTAATGATTATTATTTAGATTTAAGGGGAAAACTTAATTTTAAAAGCATTGTTACTTTTGGCTTGGAAATAGAGTTTGAACACGCTGAAACCAGCAATATACATTATCAACTATATCATAAATTTTCAGATGATGATTGGCATATGAAAGATGATATTTCTCTAGTTGAAGGTGCTGAGATAACCTCACCAATTTTAAGAGATAGTAAAGAAACATGGCGTGATTTGAGTAATGTTTGTTATATTATTAATAAGTCTGCCACTATAGATAATAAATCTGGTGGACATATTCATGTTGGTACACAAGTTTTGGGTGATGATAAAAAAGCATGGCTTAATTTTTTGAAATTATGGGCAACATATGAAAATATAATATATAGATTTAGTTATGGTGAATTTGCTACATCTCGCGTTGGTATAATGAATTATGCTGATATGATGGCTGATAAGTTTATAAACGATTATCATCATTTTGTAGATAGCAGTATTGATTTATGCGATATTTTGAATGTTATTGCCAAAAATAGAAATCAAGCTGTTAATTTTGGTAATGTTGATGATATGCAGTTTGGACATTTTGACCTAGGCAATACGATAGAATTTAGATGCCCTAATGGTACATTGAATCCTATTATATGGCAAAACAATGTAAATCTATTTGTGAATTTGTTGTTATATTCAAGAAGTAAATTATACAATAATGGTATAATTGATAGTCGTATGGCTACACCTATAGATAGAACATTATCTGCATATAATGAGATTTATTTGGAACAAGCTTTAGAGTTTTGTGACATGATTTTTCATAATAATCTTGATAAAATATATTTTTTAAAGCAGTATATAAAATCATTTGAAGTTGGTAATAGACCATTAGTAAAAGCAAAAAAATTTACAAAATAACTTATATAAAAGAATTAATAAAACAATTTATAATTATTAATTATATTTGACATTTTATATTATAATGTATAGAATATATCATAAATTGAATTGGGGGATTTGTGTGACTTATTTTATGAAAAGTATTAAAAATTCTTTGGAAACATCAAAGATTGTAAGAAAATTGGGAAAAGATAAAAGATATTTAGATATTTTAGAACGCTATCCGGCGTATGTGCCAGATATTAGAAAATTAAATATTGATTCTTGCATGGAAACTGGCAAAAAATTTAATATGTTTAAATATATATTTAATGATTTAGTAATATATAAAAATTTTAAATACTATATTACTAAATTAACTATTCTAGTGAAAAAAGCTGTTTGTTATATCATATTTGTTATTTATTTGGGTGTTTCTCTTGGTTTGTCTGCACTTGGTATATCACGTAGTATAGATCATAGAAATACATATAAAAAGTATAAAGAAAAAATCATTGAATACGATGCAGGATTAGAAAAATATGCATCACAATTTGATAATGATACTATGTCAGAAATGGAGATTATTATGTCTGTCATGAATGATATTAGATCAAATACTAAATATGGTCAGGTTCCTGATGGAATGGAAGTACCACATTATTATAGACTAGCATTAAATGAACAAAATGATATTGGGGTATGCCGCCATATGGCTGATAAGTTTACAGCTACAATGAATAAAATTGATCCTAGATATCAAGCTTTTAATCTTTCTGTGAAACTGGAAGATGCAAGAGGATTTACTATGTGCGATGTTGAAAGACCATTTAAAGGACAAGATATACAACTTGATGATGATTTAAATGAAGAAGATGTATGTGAAGACTCTGAAAATAATGAAGATTCTAATACTCAAGAGAATAATGAACAAAAAGATGAAAATGGCACTACTGTAGTAACTAATACTTCAGCAAATACCATTGATCAAAATTGGCATGGAAATCATTTGATATCAGTAATAAAACCAATTGGCAAAGATTATTATTTAGTTATTGATGCAACTAATCCTTCCATTGGAGTATTAAAAAATGGTAAGATATATATGTTTAATTCTAAAACAGATGATGTATTTGAATATAAACCAATAGGCCAGTATGGAATGTCCTTCGAAGAGGGGCTTAGGAAGGCTAATGTAGCATTCCTACAAAGTAATTTTCAAAGTGTTGATTTGGAAGAATTAGAAGAACTATATGGTTTAGAGGCTCAAAACGAGACTTTAACTAAGATTAAAAAATAATTGTGACGATATTATGAATGTTATATTTTTAGATTTTGACGGTGTTTTAAGTACTGCACATGGAAGCGAATATGAAGATATCGAAAGACGTATTTCCATACTTGCTGATATATGCAAAGATATTGATTGCAAAATAGTTATTGAAGCAGGGGCTAAAGATTCAATTGACGAAGATACACTTACATCTGATAACGAGTATGCTCAAACCGTTTTAAATTTACTTAAAAAGTATCATCTTGAAGTTATTGGTAAAACACCTAGTGTGTCTAAAAAGACTGGTAAGAATTCTTATTTAGATATGTGGAAAGAGGATGAAATATTATTGTATTTAAATAATCATCCTGAGGTAGAAAACTATTGTGTTATTGATGACGATGATAGTAAACTATATGTTGGTATTTCTGATTTGGATAAGGTACGAGATCATTTAGTTACAACTGTAGATGAAGCAGATAATCCTTTAGATGAAGGAATTCTACCTATTCATAAAGATGAAATATATAGAATATTAGGTATATCAAAAAAACATATAAAATGACAAACTGCTGTTTATAGGAGACATTATAACTGATAATAGCAGATATATTTGACAAGAAGAATAAATATGCTATAATACTACCTAGTTCAAATGAGGGGGATTTTATGGGACTAAAAAATTTTAAAGTTTACGGAAAAATTAGAAAAAAAGCATTAGTTTTATTAACTTCAACGTCTATTGGGGTTACAGCATTATCTGGATGTAATAAACAACTAGTTGATTTAAATAAAGACTTTAATGTAGCTGTTGAACCTAATGGTGATAATATATCAGTTGTTGGTATTAGTTCATATAACGATTATCAAGGTTCACAAGTACAAATATATACAGAAAGTGGCTTAGTAATTCTATCTAGTTCACATCAATTAGAATTATTACATGTAACAAGTGAAGAGAGTTTAAATGATTACATATCTAGTATATCTAATGATGATGACATTATTACTTACCACGATGAAAATATGGACACTACTATTAAATATGGTTCATGGAACAAACGCCTTTTTGATTTTCAATTAAGTTTTAATAAAGCTATGATTATAAGAGATGATAATACTGTATCTATCATAGATATCACCGCATGGAAAGATTTTGAAGATGACAAAATCCAATTAAAGTTGAGTGATGGTACAACCATATTAACTGATTGCGCTAACGTTAAAATAATTGATGACACTAATGCTTTAGAAGGCGCTTTAGATGACTATGCAGCATCTTTAGTAGGCTCTAAAGATAACGTTTATTATAATGGAAAACAACTAACTAAAACAAAATAAAAGACACAACAGTGTCTTTTTGTTATTAGCTTATTTAGTTTCTTTAAATAATAAATATTATTTTTTATTTTCGTTTAGTCTTTCTAAAAACTCTTCATTTAATTCTTCTTTCATAGGCAGCGTATTATCATTATGATTATTCAATATAGAATTAAATCTATTTTGTATTTCTATCTTTTTTAACTTTGAGTTTTCAGTCGATATTGATTCGTGCTGTAATTTTGTATCAACATCATTTGAAAACCAGGTCATACCAATATTTTCTAATAGTTTTATTTGTTCTCCCGTGATTTTACCGCGTGCTCCAATGTATGCTCGACGTTGATCCCTAATCCACGTTCCTAAATTAACGCCACTATCATCATAGTCGTAACCATTCATTGTTTTAAATGTGATAGGTACGTTTAAATTCCCATGATGCTCATAATAGGCCTTGGCCAGAATATAGTTGTTATTCCATTTGGCATCAAAAACATTTTCAAAAACCATTCCTATACCTTCTAATAGTTTTATTTGTTCTTCCGTGATTTTACCCTCGCCTTTTCCATTGTATGCACGACGTTGCACACTAATCCACGTTCCTAAATTAACGCCACTATCATCATAGTCGTAACCATTCATTGTTTTAAATGTGATAGGTACGTTTAAATTCCCATAATGCTCATAATAGGCCTTGGCTAGATTATAGTTGTTATTCCATCTGACATCATTAATATTTCCAAAAACCATTCCTATACCTTCTAATAGTTTTATCTGTTCTCCCGTGATTTTACCGCGTGTTCCAATGTATGCTCGACGTTGATCACTAATCCAACTTCCCAAATTAATGCCACTATCATCATAGTCGTAACCATTCATTGTTTTAAATGTGACAGGTACGTTTAAATTCCCATGATGTTCATAATAAGCCTTGGCTAGATTATAGTTGTTATTCCATCTGGCATCAAGAACATTTTCGAAAACCATTCCTATACTCTCTAATAGTTTTATTTGTTCTTCTGTTAGTTTGCCATAGCCTTTTCCATTATATACTTGACGCTGCCTACTGATCCAAATTCCTAAATTAACGCCACTATCATCATAGTCGTAACCATTCATTGTTTTAAATGTGATAGGTACGTTTAAATTCCCGTAATGTTCATAATAAGCCTTGGCTAGATTATAGTTGTTATTCCATCTGGCATCAAAAACATTTTCGAAAACCATTCCTATACTCTCTAATAGTTTTATTTGTTCTTCTGTTAGCTTGACAGCGCCTTTTCCTTTATATAATTGACGTTGCCTACTGATCCAAGTTCCCAAATTAACGCCACTATCATCATAGTCGTAACCGTTCATTGTTTTAAATGTGCCAGGTATATTTGAATTCCCATAATGTTCATAATAGGCCTTAGCTAAATTATACTTATCATTCCATCTGACATCATTAATATTTTCAAAAAACATTCCTATACTCTCTAATAGTTTTATTTGCTCTTCTGTTAGTTTGCCATAGCTTTTTCCATTATATACTTTACGTTGCGTTAGAATCCAATTTCCTAAATCAACGCCACTATCATCATAGTCGTAACCATTTATGGTTTTAAATCTTGTAGGAACATCTAAATTTCCATGATGTTCATAATAGGCCTTAGCTAAATTATATTTATCATTCCAAGTCAACGTTAATCTATCCATAACATATCTTAACATTTCAAATAAATCTTGGTCTTCAATTTCAATATCAAAAGAAGCATCTCTGATCTTCATTTTACGATGATTTCCTAGACTATTATTTTCAATATCTTTTATTCTTTCTTTTAGATTGTTTTCTAAGTTTTTTATGAAATTATAATTATTTGTCAAGTCAATTACTACTGGTGCAATCAATTTTTCAATTAATTCTTCTTTACTAGAATTATCATTGATTGGAATATCTCTTTCTTTACACATAGATACTAATTGTTCAATAGAATATTGCTCTAATTCATCAAATTTATCTTTTGTATTACCACGAACAGCTAAAGCTCTACCTAATTGTTCAAAATAAACAATATCAGAAGTAGTTCCTCTTCCCATAATTACACCATCTATATTTGGAGCATGGATTCCTTCATTATATTGATTTATGGCAAACATAATCCTAAGCTTATTATCTACATTTTCACCGTCTAAATTGACATCGTTATAAAAAGCATCTCTATTTTTCTTACCTGCTCCACCCATTTCACTAGTGGATGTATATATAATTATATCTTCCTCAGGAACAAATTGTTTAAACCAATCTATTGCTTGTATTTTAATTGTCTCGATATCATTTGTTCCATCTTCAGCATAGGGTGGGCAAAAATAAATATATTTACCATTTGGTTTAATTGATTTTTTTAATATACTAGGTATACTTGGTGCTTCATGTATTCTTTTTTTAACATCATTTAATATGGACATATATTGTTGATATTCTTTTGAACTAGCACCTAATTTCTTAACTTTTTCCTCTAACTGACTTTCAAGTTCCATTAAGTTAGTATATGCACTTTTATAGACAGGTTTAGGTAAAACACCATCTATCATAGCGTCACATAAATCATATCTGCTTTCGACTTTACCAGAAAATAATTCTAAAGTATCTGGATTAGCCATATCTCTTTCATAAGATGTACCTCTATCTCTTACAGTGTAAGCTGTCATCCCAAATATTTTCATATCAGGATGTGTTTCTATCAATGTGTTAATTCTTGCTCCCCAAACTGGTGCCCCTATATGATGAAATTCATCAAGAATTAACAAATCACAGTTTATATCGGCTATTTCATCTTCTGATAAAGAAATAAAACTCTGATATGTTCTAAATTCTAGATTAGGAAAATCTCTATTTAAATCTAAATTAGGATTATCTTCAATTATATTATTAATATGCTCAATAATACCATTTGATGGAACAACATAAATGATTTTTTTATTTTTATTATCATAAGCCAATTGCAATGCATTATATGATTTACCAGTTCCTGTCGCATGAACAATAGCCACCACATCATTTCCAGACGCAAAAGAGGATTTTACAAGATTATAACTATCTGCATTATGATCATATAGCCCAATAGTCGTATATTCATTATTCATAATCTTCACCATATAATTTGATATCGACAAATTTTTTGCCAGAAATAGTTTGTTCTATTATTTCAACCATATCATTTTTCATAATATTAGCATTTTCTAAATCTTGTTCGACTGTTATTTCTTTTATTGTTTCACCAACCAACACTTTAAATGTGATATTAGTTCTATCCATAACATCTAATAAATTGCCATTTTTGTATTGTTCTGGAATACTTATTTCAATAACCTTTCCTTTTGCTTTGCGCATGCGAAACCTCCTTAAATATACACGTCATTTCTAATTTATTATATCATATTTAACAATATATTTTTATTAAAATTTAAAACTTTTATTGGAGGATGATAAAACTACGAACACCATAAATGTAGATAGAATTAGAGTTATGAAAACTAATGATGAAGACTATATTTCATTAACTGATTTAGCAACTCATAAAAACCCAAGCAATCCATCAGACGTAATCAAAAAATGGTTCAGTAATTATGACACAATGAAATTTTTGGGATTATAGGAGGAATTAAATAATGAAAATATTAATTCGACGGAATTCAGCATAATTAAAAGTGAAGCACCTAAAAAGTCATTCACAATAACCCCCAAGTCAATGGTGTACTAGAGTAAATGCTATTGGAATGACATATAGCAAAGTGAAAGATTGGAAAAACTAAATACGACAGCTAGAAAAGAACTTAGCATTTTGTCGAATGATAAAAATAGACTAGGCATTGAAAACTTTCAAAGTAAGTTGAACTATTCAGATATTAACAGCAAAAGTTATTTGTAGCGCAAGATAGAGATAAATTCTATCTTGTTTTTTGATTACAAGCAATTAAAATATCATCACTCGTCAGTTTCATATTTTAAAATAAAATAGGACTTTCGTCCTATTTCAGCTTATTTAGTTTTTTAAATAATAAATATTATTTCTTATTTTTGTTTAGTCTTTCTAAAAATTCTTCATAATTATACATTTTTAATAATTCTTCTTTTTCTATGCCATACTGTTTTACAAATTTTTTATTATTAATAAATAATTTTCTATAATTGCTCATATCAATTTTAGTTCCTATAGATAAATAGAATTGATACCTAGCATAAGATAAATCTACACTTTGCATTAA
>JAEEYW010000056.1 GCA_016288305.1 Caryophanales bacterium
TAATATTTCTTAATTCTTCAGAATATTTATTAAACTTTTGACCTTTTGACGCCATAAAAAATACACCTCCTTTCGGAAGTGTATTATATCATTATTCAAATCTATTTTTTTATTGTTGTCTACTCAAAGGGGTGCATTTCATTAATCCCTTTATTTTTTTATTGTATTTTTAATAAATGGTTTATTTGGCATTATTTTCTTTTCAGCCATATATTCTCGTATTGTTATACTTTTTCTAAAATCAATTGTTCTATCAGGTAATTCAATTACACCATGGTAATCATTACCCATCCAGCCAGTAACATCATGTTCTTTACCAAAAGAATCTTTTTTAGAAAATTTAACACCAATCAAACTTGTATCCAATTCACTTTCTTGTAAATATTCTTCGATGGATGTGATTTGCCAGTCATAAATATCTAAGCAATGATCAGCACATAATTCATGTACTATATACTGTTTTTCCATAAACGTTCTCCTTTTTCTATGTATATTACCATAAAAACACATAAATCGCAAGGTGAATTTGCATTCCATAATAATTTATGGTATACATAATCGTTTAAAGGGGGAAAAATAATTTTAAAATATCAAATAAACTATAAAAAAGCTTTCACATGAAAGCTTCTTACTATTGCATATTTTGCATTGATTGTTGTGGCTGAACTGGTTGTTGCATATTTTGCATTGGTTGAACTGGTTGTTGCATATTTTGCATTGGCTGAACTGGTTGTTGCATAGTTTGCATTGGTTGTTGATATGAAACATTTATATTATTAACAAAATTAATTGCTTGTGACACAAATTTACCGATGTGCTTAGATAATGGGCTTTTCTTTTCTTCTCTATTTGTTAATAAAGATATAACAAAGAAGAATTTAGCTAATATTATAAGCAAGCTAACAATTGAATCAGCTACACTTAAAATTTCACGCAATGGTGTAGTAAATTTAGATGCACTGATATAATCTAATGGTTCTGCATAAGTATTTTTAATATCTACTATAGCAGAAATACCGTCCTTAACAACATCGATTCCTTTATAGATTATACTCCAACCCAAAGAAACTAAACTTAACGCAATAGCAAAAGTTATAACTCTAGTCATTACTGATTTAGTTTTTTCATCAATTTCACAGAACAATAGTAATAAAATACATACTATTAACATTGCTTCCCAGCCACCAAATAAACTTGCTACTAACGCTAATGATGCAAGTCCATAATTAATTTTAACTCTATTCATTTTACCTACTCCTATCTATACTAATTATATCTTATCTGATATAAATGTCAATTTAATTTATACGTATGTTAAAAACCACTATAGTTAATAATTTTGATGCCGTAAAAGAACATGATATAATAAATATATGGAGGATATAATTATGAAAATAGCAGTAAAAGAATATAACGTTGTTCCTAGTATGGAAGAAAAAAACGAAATGAATATTGTATTTGTTGATAATAAATTAATATATAATAATCAAGAAATTCAAGATGAGAATAAGATTAAATCTATTAATGAATTAATTAACAAATATAGAGAAAATATAATTAAACTAAATAGCACTAATATAGAAAATTATAAAGGTGGTAGACAAGAAATGATAGCAATTCAATTTGATGATATTGATCAAATATATCACATAATCGGCAATACCCCATCAGAGGAATCTTCTAATTTATATAATATTATAAAAGATAATTTAATAAGTATAATTGAAAAATAAAAGCACTAACAATTAAGTTAGTGTTTTTATTATCATCATCAAACTTTTTAATCTAGCATTTTTCTGCATATACATATCTAAAAAATATGGTACAATAAATATAGGCTGGTGATAGAAATGCTGATTTTTTGTATTATATATTATGTGCTTAGTTATGCTCAAACAATTCCGCAGATAATTAAATTAGTCAAAACAAAATCGAGTAACGACTATAGTTTAGGTATGATAGCTATGCAATTTATAGGCGTATTGGCATGGACAATTTATATACTAACATCATTACAAACGACGATTGTATATATAGGTTCAATTATCGATATGATATTGCTTACTTTTGTTGATTATTTAATAATGAAATATTATAAATTTAAATAGAATGAAAAAACACTAACTAATTGTTAGTGTTTTAATTTTTAAATGGCACGTAATTGATAAGGGTTTAAAACTATTATCAAATAAAATATGATATAATAAAACTAGGATGTGATTTGATGAAGTTTAATGAATTCAATATAGAGAACTCTGAAGGAAAAAGCAATTGTGTAATTAGAAGTTTTTGCAAGCTTTTTAATAAAGAATATGATCAAGTATATAATGAGTTATGTAATATACAAAACGAATTAAATTGTAGTTCTTATAATGATATCGAAGTATTTGAGACTTATATGAATAGAAATGGTATAGATAAAACAAAGTATGGTAGTGACATAAAAATAAAAGATTTATCACTAAGTAACGGATCATATATTGTATTTTGTTATGATAAGAAAGACTTTTATCATATGGTAACAATTATAGATAATGTATTATTTGATAAAGACAATAGAAGTTTAGAATTATATACAATAAATATTTATAAACAAAAACACTAACTAATTGTTAGTGTTTTAATTTTTAAATAGCAGGGTTTTAAAGACAATTCTCAACTTTGCTTTTACACCTTTCTATTATTTATTTAAATCAATTTTAATTTCTTCTATTATATGGCCAATATTTCCTTCGCCTGCATATCTAGTCATATCAAAGAAGTTATCACTTATATATACCCATTCAAGTTTATTAACTTCTTCTACTAATTCTACATCTTTGTTTAATATTCCATAGTACACTTCTAATGATTTGCTAAATGAAACATACTCTATATTCATAAAATGTTTTAATTCAACATCATCTTTACTTATGTTAGTTTCTTCTACTAACTCTCTATACGCCTCGTTAAGTCCATCGTTTTCTTTTTCTATTTTTCCACCTACTAAATTATACATACCAATATAAGGTTCTTTTGTTCTTTTACACATTAATGTTTTAGTCATGTCTTTATCAAAGATTACAATTACATTGTATTGTTTCATACATTCGCCTCCTACATATACATTATAACACAAAAAAAACGAGTCCTATTAAAAGTTCGTCCATTTTCCTAATGACACGTATATCATAAGTGTTTAAAACTTTTTGTTTTACCTTTCAAACTATATTCTACTACTTATTATAAAGTGATTAGAACATATCGTAAAAAGTAATATTACGATGTGATTAAATTGTAAAAACATGTGGTATAATTGAATATGTAAGGAGGTATAATATGTATCTAATTTTTGGAACTACTAATAAAAGAAAGGTAGAAGATTTACAAAACATAATTCATGAAATGAATTTAGACATTCAAGTTGTTAGTATGGATGATATAGGTTGGGATAGAGGTGAAATTGAAGAAAATGGTTTTACTATAGAAGAAAACTCGCTAATTAAAGCAAAAGCTATATTTGCATTTTGTAAAGATCATAATATAGATTATCCAATAATGACAGACGACGCTGGATTATTTGTAGATGCATTGAATGGCGAACCCGGTATATATACTGCTAGATATGCAGATGATGAACTTGCTTTGAATCCGGATTTACCTAAACATCAGTGTGTTATTAAATTACTTAGAAATCTTAATAATGAAGTGAATAGAAATGCAAAATACAGATGTTGTGTAACATGCATGATGCCTAGTGGAGATTATAGACAAGAAATTGGTGAAAGTAATGGGACTATTGCAAAAGAAATAATTGGAGAATTAAAGAAACCATACTTTTATTCAGTATTCGTATTGGAAGGTACAAATGTAGCTTTTAATGAATTAAAGGGTGAAGA
>JAEEYW010000057.1 GCA_016288305.1 Caryophanales bacterium
GAAAACAAAGATCCACAAGTATGGGATATTGTTGAAGATGTTATTAGTGAGCATCCAGTATTATTAAACCGTGCTCCTACACTACATAGATTAGGTATTCAAGCATTTGAACCTGTCTTAATTGGTGGAAAAGCAATTAGATTACATCCATTAGTATGTACAGCATTTAATGCGGACTTCGATGGTGACCAAATGGCTGTTCACGTACCTATTTCAGAAGAGGCTCAAGCTGAAGCTAGAATTTTGATGTTAGGTGCTAACAACATCTTGTCTCCTAAGGATGGATCTCCAATTGTTACACCAGGACAAGATATGATTTTAGGTAACTATTATATAACAATTGAAAAAGCAGGATTACCTGGTGAAGGTAGAGTATTCAAAAATCCAGATGAAGCTTTAATGGCTTATGAAAGAAGAGAGATTACTTTACATACACGTATTGCTTTACCTGCTAAGGGATTTAAACATAAAATATTCCCTGATATTTACATGGATAAGTATTTAGTAACAACTCCAGGTAAATTATTATTCAATGAAATATTCCCAGATTCATTCCAATACATTAATGATGGAACATCTGAAAATATTGAAAAAATCACACCAAGTAAATACTTTATTGAAAAAGGTAAAAACATCAAAGAAGAAATTTCTAAGATGGAATTAGTTAAACCTTTTGGTAAGAAAGTATTAACTAAGTTGATTGCTCAAATTTATAAACGTTATCAAACTACAGAAACTTCTATTATGCTTGATAAGATGAAGGATTTAGGATTTAAACATTCAACATTATCTGGTATATCAATTGGTATCGGTGATATTATTGAATCTAAGACTAAACCTGAAGTATTAAAAGAAGCTAACGAAAGAGTTGAAACAATTAATAAACAATTCAGACGTGGTTTGATTACGGATAGAGAAAGATATGAAAAGGTTGTTGCTGCATGGAATGAAGCTAAGAATAAAATTGCTTCAGAACTTGAAGGCGTTATTAAAAATAACAAAGACAATTCTATTTCTATCATGATTGATTCAGGAGCTCGTGGTAACATGAGTAACTACAACCAAATGGCTGGTATGCGTGGACTTATGATGAAGCCTACTGGTGAAGCCGTTGAAATTCCAATTACATCTTCATTTGCTGAAGGTGCTAGAGTGTCAGAATTCTTCTTAGCAACACATGGTACTCGTAAGGGTGCTGTTGATACAGCGTTAAAAACTGCCGATGCCGGTTACTTAACTCGTCGTTTAGTTGATGTAGCGCAAGATGTTATCGTTAAAGAAGATGATTGTGGTACTATGGATGGTGTTGTAGTTGAAGCATTTGTTGATGATAAAGACAATACTGTTGTTGAATCATTAGCTGATCGTATTATTGGTAGATATACTAATAAGAGTATTATTCATCCTGAAACTAAAGAAGTTATTGCTGAACGTAATACATATATTACAGAACAATTAGCTGATAAGATTATTGCTGCAGGTATTACTAAAGTACCTATTAGAACAGTATTAACATGTAAGACTGATCACGGTGTATGTTGCAAGTGTTATGGACGTAACTTAGCTACTGGTTTTGAAGTTGAAGTTGGTGAAGCTGTAGGTATTATGGCTGCTCAATCAATCGGTGAACCAGGTACTCAGTTAACAATGCGTACTATTAACTCTGGTGGTGTTGCCGGTGACGATATTACTCAAGGTTTACCTCGTGTTCAAGAATTATTTGAATCTCGTAATCCTAAAGGTAAAGCTACTATTTCTGATATCAATGGTAAAGTTACAAAGATTGAAGAAGATGGCGGTAAATTCCATATTACTGTTGCTAATGATGCTGAGGTTAAGGTTCATACAACTAACTATGGTGCTAAATTATGTGTTGACTTAAATCAAGAAGTTGTTGCTGGAGATAAATTAACATTTGGTGCTATTAATCCAAAAGAGTTATTAGTTGTTACTGACCCAATTACCGTACAACAATATGTATTATTAGAAATTCAAAAAGTTTACCAATCTCAAGGTGTTGGTATTTCTGATAAACACGTTGAAATTATTGCTAAACGTATGATTTCTAAGATTAAGATTGTATCATCTGGTGATTCATTATACTTACCAGGTACTATGGTTAATATTAATGAATTTGCTGATGCAAATAAAAAATTGATACTTGAAGGTAAGACACCAGCTTTAGGTCGTCCAGTACTTTTAGGTATTACAAAAGCAAGTTTGGAAACTGATTCATTCTTATCTGCTGCATCTTTCCAAGAGACAACTCGTATCTTAACTGATGCTGCAATTCATGGAAAAGTTGACCACTTAAATGGTTTGAAAGAAAACGTTATCATTGGTAAATTAATTCCAGCTGGTACTGGTGCTAAAAAATATAAAAATGTTAATTATAATTTAGAAGTGCCTTACGTTGATGAAGAACCACTTGAAGCTTTAGAACAAGAACTAATGGATTAGTTCTTGTTTTTTTGTATACTATTGTAAAGTAGGCTGTATATTAGTTGACTACTATGTAGTATATATAATAATATATTGATATAAAGGTAGGAGAAAAGAAATATGAAAAATTATGAAAAGGCAAAGAAGAATTTTAAAGCAGATGTAATATTATTGTTAGTAATTAGTTTGCCAGGATTTATATCATCACTTTTGCTAAATTTAATTGCTGTTAATTGGTTAACTTTGTTAGTTACTTTAATCAGCGCTATTATACCAGCATTATTAATTTGGGCGTTGGTATTAATTAGAAAGAATTCTAAAATAGCAGGTTATATAGGGTGCTTGATAGGGTTAAACTTTATAATTAATGGATTGTTGAATTTATCAAATACAACTTACTTAATTATATCTATTATTGTTGCTATTATAATTATAAATAATGCAATTAAATATCTTAAAGAATATAAATAGAGGTGTATTTCATGAAAAAATATTTAAGTTTAATTTTATGCGCATTAGCATTATGCGGGTGTGCTAATAAGAAAGATGAAGTAAATGATAGAAAGATCATGAATGTTGCTGATGGCAATATTGTTATAGATTATACTGATTTATCTAAATTAGATGATAGTGTCTATGCTTTCGCTGAAAGAGAAACTGGTGCTGAATTTACTGAAAAAGCTTATATTACAGCGATGTCTTCTAAATCAGATCCAATTGATATTTTGAGGTTCGAAAGTAGTGAAAAGTGTAATGATGTTTGGGCTACCATTCATCCACAAGACGAACACTCTGAATATATTTATGTATCATATGGTTGTGGTGCACTTTCAGATGCGTCATACAGGGGAGCTTTATCAATTAATATTAAAACTAATGAATTGAAACTTTTGACAGACTATGAGTATGATGATGAAAGAGCACTTAATATATTTTATGTTGGATATGATTATATTTGTTATCTAGGATCTTTGAATGGTGAATATGGTAGTTATTTTTATAATTTGAATACGCATGAAACTTTTAAATTCGCTGGCAAAAGTACACCGCTATTTAGGATTGGTGACATAGTATATTCTCGTTCTGAAAATGAAACTAAAAATTACTACAAGAGTAATATTGATGGTTCAAATATGATTGAAATATCTGAAGAAGAATTTACAGAGAACATGGAAAAGGGTTACTATCTTTTACCTAGAGATTATGGAAGAACAATATACCAATCTTTTGATAAAATAATATATAAAGGAAATAGTATAGAAATAGGTGAACAAATACTATTTAATGGTGAGGTTTTACTTGATATTGAAAAAAATGGTAAATATACTTATTATGGTTTTGGAGTAAATAGTAATGAATTGATAGTATTGTCAACTCCTGCGAAAAATTGGTATAAAATTGATATGATGACAGGTGATGTTGTAACGTTGGAAAAAGGACAGTATTTGTATCCTAAATCTTATAAGCAATATGACAGATCTTATAAATCTATTTTGTATATGAAATAATCTTATTATGCAAGAACTAATGGATTAGTTCTTGTTTTTTTGTATACATTTATTTCACAAAACTTTCACATGAAAAATATTGACTTTATATATATACATATATATAATCATAAATGGAAAGAGGTAAAAATATGAAAAAAATAGTTTTAGGTTTAATGGCTATTGTAGCATTATTTACAGTGGCTGGTTGTGAAAAGAAAAATAATATCGGTGAAATTTATGCTGTAGGAGTTAGTAGTACAGATAAAAGTTCTAAATTATATGCATTGTATACAAATGGTGACCCGGTGGAATTGGTAAGTTTTGATTATATTAGACGTGTCTTCGATGTCATAGATAATAAAGTTTATTTGACATATAGTACTGAATCAGGACATTATTCTGTTGCTACTGTTGATATCACTACTAAGGAAGTAAAAACAATATATGAAATAGATGAAGAAGAAGAAAAAAATAATAAAGATTTTTCATTTAGCTGGCTTGATGTTGAATATGCTGATGATAATTATGTAGTTGTTAATTACAGGGGAGATGTTACTCGCAGTTCTATAAATAATTTAAAGACTGGTGAAGTTACAGAAATAGATGGATATTTTGTTTATTATGTAAGTGGCGAAGATGTTTATGCTTATACTGAAGATCACCAAATGGGATATAAAATTGGATTTTATAAAATGTCTTTAGAAGGTAAAAATATAGAAGAAGTATCAAAAACTGAATTCTATAATAACAATCCTATTTATCAAGATAAATGTTATACTTTTTATGATGATGGCACAGTGATAGCTGAAACAATATATCCTACATGTTATACGTATAAGAATAAAACACTTAAATTTTATGATGATGTGATATTTGATGGCAAAACTATAATAAATGCTGGCGAAGATGAGTATACAAAGTATTATATAACTCATATATCTACTGGTAAAAATAGTGACGAAGTTGTTGTTGAAAAGCGAAGAATACATGGCCAAGGTGTTAAATTGTATGGAAAATATATAATTAACATGTCAACTGGTAATTATGAATTTATCGATGAATATGATTCTGAATATAAGAAAGATTTTGATATTGCATTTTCAAGAATTAGATATGTAAAATAATTAAAACAAGGATTAAAATGTATTAATCCTTATTTTTTTGCTTTCATATCAATTATTTTATCATCATTTAAGTTTTATAATTCTCTTTGCATAGTGCATCTGTCAATTGCTAAGTGCTCAGCTAATGTAGCACAAGATGTAATTGTTAAAGAAGATGATTGTGGTACTATGGATGGTGTTGTAGTTGAAGTATTGATGCAGAACCACTTGAAGCTTTAGAACAAGAACTAATGGATTAGTTCTTCTTTTTTTGCAAATATTTTGTAAATATTATGAAAGTTTATTGACAGTATATATATGTATTTATATAATATAAATAGTGTAGAAGGAAGGAAAGAAATATGAAAAAAATAGTTTTAGGTTTAATGGCTATTGTA
>JAEEYW010000058.1 GCA_016288305.1 Caryophanales bacterium
ACACCACTAACTACACTTATATTATATACCAAATAACGCATTATTTGATAATTTTTAAAAAATATCAAATTTCGTGTGTTTTCAGTGTGTATTAATATATCATAAAAATTAGTAGTTGACAAATCTTAGAATGTCATAAAATGCGTCTAAAACTACCAAAATATAAATAAAGCACATATTTAAATGTGCTTATTGTTATCCAAAGTTTCTTTTAATGTTTCTAAATAATTATTAATACTATCATTTAATTCTTTAGCATTATTAGCTACAATATATTTTTGTGTTTTCTTCCACTCATCACCATCTTGAACATAGAAATCTAGGTGGCACCCCTGTTCAGTTAATGCAAATCGAGCATATTCTATAGGTCTTGAGATGCTAGCAAAAGCTTTAGCTGAAGCATGATTTTTAAACTTATATAATTCTTGACAAGTTAAATTTGTATCAACAATATTTTCTTTAATATCTCTATTTAAATAGTTATTATATGTTTCAATAAAGTCATCGATATGGAAAAATTCAGGAATACTAATACCATTTTTAACAGCTTCTAGCATTTGATTTAGAACTTGATATAGTTCCTCATCAGATTTAAAAGTATATCCATTATCGCATTTTTCAATGCCATAACTAATTAAGAAAGATACAAAATTTTCATCCATATTAGTTTCTTTACTAACATCATCTACAAGACGTCTATTATAATTTTTTAGCCATATTTCTTCATCTAATTTGCTTACAAGCTTATACTTACCATATTCATGGCCAGATATATTCTTTAATTCTTTAGTTACTTCGTACAAATCATGTAATTCTTCTTCATTTAAAACTATTTTATCTTTTCCATTCCAAACATTATCTTTTATATAATTAATAGCCACATTTCGCGTATCTAAATTTTTTTCAACAGCCATATCGTAACTATTAGAATGCTCTGGACCATTTGGATCTAAATAATGCTCTTTTATACCTAATGTTTTTAAAGCGTTACGTGCACATTCTACATAATTACCATTATACTTCATAATAGTATAATTATTATGTTCTTCTAAAGGTATTTCGTTATACGCATCTTCTCTTACTAACATAATTGGTTTGCCTTCAAACTTAACCGAACCATGTGTCCATGAATCATTATATCCCAAACCAACAAATTGATTTTTATGTGGTTCAAAAGGTTCAATAATAATATATTTAGGTTGTTCCCATGTTCCATAACCATCACCCGTTGATTCAACAACACCATTTCTTGCAAAATGTACTGAATGTCTATGTGATAAAACATCAACTTCTTTACATACACCATCATATGAAGCTGTTGTTTTAACATATTTATTGCCATCATAATTATTTAATATAGTTTTATTTTTAGGAAAGAAATTAGTGCAATGAACGATAACTTCTTCATCAGTTAAAGGTACATTAGACTCTATTTTTTGATCTGTTATAGTAACAACATCACCATCAAATTTAATACCATCACCTGTAAATATTTTTCTATTTTCAAATGATGCAATGCGTCTATCAATTTCTTCTATATTTTGCTCAATTTTGTTTAAAGTACCTTTGCAATCACTTAATAATTTCATATTTTGTACAATGGCATCTTCTAAAGTTCCTTTTCTAGCTTTTATTTCTTTATTTTTACCTTTAAGAAAAGTAATTAGAGATGTTTTCAAACTATCATTTTCTTTCTCAAGAGTCTCTAGCGCCGCATTATATCTATCGATATATTGTAAAGCTGATTCTTTAGCCACTATAAATTTAGCTTTTTGTTCTTGATAACTTTTAATAATTTTATTGTTATTAATTTGTATACTTATCTCATAACCAATTGGCTTATCCATAATTATCACCCATATTCATTATATCATAAATTATAGTATAAAACTAATCATTAATGCACTAACAATTGTTGCCGTAAAATTAGATAACATATGAAGTGTTATAATGTTTGTCATATTTTTGTTTTTTTCATATATTCTATTTAATATATACCCCAATATAAATGCATATATCACTTGTATAATATTTAAATGCATCAATGAAAAGATTAATGTCGTTATCAAAATAGATTTATTTACGCTATATCTTTTTTTTAATTCATTATACATAATTCCTCTAAACATCACCTCTTCGATGATAGGACCTATTAAAACCGTACTTATAAGGCTGTATTTAAAATCGACAACATCATATAAATTAGAATGCATAAAATATTTATTTAAATTAAAAGCTAAAAAATTATATATTGTGTTTAAAATAACAATGTATAAATACATCTTAATATCTATTTTTTGACTTTTTATATTATATTTTTTATATGCTATAACTAGTAAAGGTATAAAGATTAACCCTAAAATAATAGCCATATATAACCTATTTTTTACAATTAAATCTGATATATTATCATACCCTATAGATTTATAAACACAGCCATATATAACAGGTAATAAAATATTGATAATTAAATATAAAACTAAATAACGGTATGCTTTCATATACTCATCTACTTTCTTATGTAATTCTATCATATAAACTCACATCAAGTAAATACACGTATAATACAAAAAAGAAGAAATTAATCTTCTTTTACATAATCACAACTTGAGCATTTTACTTTTTTACCTTTAACAGTTAATAGGCTGCCACAATTTGGACATTTTTCAGCTATAGGCATATCCCAGAAAGCTGTTTTACATTTAGGATAGTTATTACATCCATAGAATACTTTACCTTTTTTAGAACGTTTTTCGATTATTTTACCATCGCAATTTGGACAATCAATAATTTCTTTTATCTCTTTTTCTTCTTGTTTAATATATTTACAAGTTGGATAATTACTACAAGCTGTAAAACTTCCATATTTACCTTTTCTGATAACTAATGGGCTACCACAATTTGGACAATCCTCACCTGTTTTTACAGCTTCTTTTTTAGGCATTTTATCAAATGCTTCTTTAACAGCTGGTTCAAAATCATTATAGAATTCTTTTAATACTTTAACCCATGATTCTTTACCATCAGCTATTTTATCCAAATCAGTTTCCATATTAGCTGTATATTCAACGTTAATAATGTGACTAAAACATTCTTGTAATTTATCAGTAATTTGGATACCTATTTCGGTAGGTATAAATTTTTTATCAACTACATCGACATAATTACGTACCTTTAATGTTTCAACAGTTGTAGCATAAGTAGAAGGTCTTCCTATACCTAATTCTTCCATTTCTTTGATTAATGATGCTTCAGTATATCTAGCTGGAGGTTTTGTAAAATGTTGCTCCTTAGATATATCATTAGCTACCAAAATCTTAGAATTATATGATTCTAAAGCTGGCAATTCTTTTTCAACAGTATCTTCATATTCTGAATATACTTTCAAATAACCATCAAATGTAATAACTTGACCAGTTGCTTTAAATTGATAGTTATTATTATCTAATATTACGGTTGTATTATCTGTTTTCGCATCATTCATTAATGAAGCTAAAGCACGTGTATAAATCATTTTATATAATTTATATTCATCGTTTGTTAAATAAGGTTTAACAGCTTCTGGAGTTCTATTAATACTTGTTGGTCTAATAGCTTCGTGAGCATCTTGAACATTTTCTGTTTTTTTAGTTGTCTTAACAAATCCAATATATTCTTCACCATAAGTAGCTTTAATGTAACCATATGTTGCTTTAATAAATTCATCAGCTAATCTAATAGAGTCAGTTCTCATGTAAGAAATTAAACCGACTGTTTCTTTTTCTAATTCCACACCTTCATATAACTTTTGCGCTAAAGACATCGTTTTTTTCGCATTAAAACCTAATTTATTAGACGCTAGACGTTGTAAGGTTGATGTTGTAAAAGGTGGATTTGATTTTTTATTTTTAGCTTTTTTATCGACTGATTCAATTTTAAATGATTTAGATAATTTATCTAATATTTCATTAGCTTCTACTTCATTTTTTATTTCAATATCTTTATGATTATATTGATATAAATCAGCCTCAAAATCATTAAATAAACCTGTTATGGTCCAATATTCACTAGGAATAAATTTTTCAATTTCTCTTTCTTTATCAACAATTAATTTTAAAGCAACACTTTGAACACGTCCAGCTGATGTACCATCAGTTTTAGCTTGCATTAATTTACTTAATCTAAAACCAATAATTCTATCAAGCATTCTTCTTGTTTCTTGGCTATTAACTAAATCTTTATCAATTTTTCTAGCGTTATCAAAAGAATGGATAATAGCGTCTTTTGTAATTTCATTAAAAACAATTCTTTCATAATCACTATCTTTTAAACCTAAAACATCATATAAATGCCATGAAATAGCTTCTCCTTCACGATCGGGATCGGTTGCAAGATAGACATAATCAGCAGCTTTAACTTCTTTTTTTAATTCGCTTATCATTTTAGATTTACCTTTAATAGATACATAATCAGGTTTGAAATCATTATCAACATCAATACCTAATCCATATTTACCTTTTGTCGATAAATCTCTTATATGACCTTTACTTGATAATACTTTATAATCTTTACCTAAATATTTTTCAATTGTTTTACTTTTGGCTGGTGATTCCACGATAACAAGATTCATCAAGATCAACTCCTTCCTACATACTTTATCATTAATAGTAAGATAAAGTCAATATTTTTTGTCAATTTACCTATGAATGTTTTTAATGCGTTTTATAACCTTTTTTTCAATTCTAGATATATATGATTGACTTATATTTAATAAACTAGCAACTTCTTTTTGTGTCATTTCCTTATGATTATATAAACCATACCTTAAAACCATTATTTCTTTATCACGTGGCTTTAGATTGTTAATTTCTTGATATAAAAGTTGTAACTCAGTTTCATGTTCTAGTTCTTTTGTTACAATATCGGCTTCTGTACCTAATATATCTTCTAATCTTAATTCATTACCTTCACTATCATAAGATAAACTATCCTCAAATGATACATCACTTTGTCTTTTTTTATTTTTTCTTAAAAACATAAGTATTTCATTATCAATACATCTTGAAGCATAAGTAGCTAGTTTAATATTCTTATCTAACTTATATGTGTTAACGCCTTTAATTAGACCTATCGTTCCAATACTTACTAAATCTTCTAGATCAACTTTAGTGTTTTCATATTTTTTAGCTAAAAAGACAACTAATCTTAAATTATGTTCTATTAATTTAGTCTTAGCTACTTCATCACCCTGCTCCATCTTATTAACATATAACATTTCCTCTTCTTTGGATAATGGTTCTGGTAATTTATCTAAACTACCAACATAAAAAATTTCTTTACAAAGTATTTTTAAAATAAAATTCACAAGTTTTTTCATTTTATCCCTCCATTATTTCATTATTAAGCAAACAATCAATACCATCTATTTTTATTTTTTGATTTAAGATTCCTACCAAAACTTTATATTTACTTATGCCATTTATTTCAACTTTATCAACTTTGACACATTTTATGATACCTATATCATTTATACTTTTATAAGGAATATAATAATATTTATGACACGGTATAGCTTTATCTATTAATATGACCGGTTTATGCGTTATAGGATCTTTTAATGTGTTACCTGTATCTAAATAAGCCTTATATGTATATTTTGATTTGTTGTAATAAATATTAATATCATAGTACTTACTATAATTATTTTTTAACGATAAACCGTTTCTTACATAAATATATATAATAATAGGACTAAATATGATTAAAAATATAACATTGATTGATAAACCATTACTTATAAATATTAAACCATATTGTTTATATGAAAATTCAATATTTAAAAAATATAAAAATCCTCCTAAAATAATACTAGACATATATAAAAAAACTAAATTTTTAACAGTGTATTTAATGCTTTGATAACCAAAGCCTATCAATATCATTAAAATACTTATAAATATTTTTAAAACAAATAATTCCCAACTACACATTTTTATGAATAAACACAGAATACTTAAACCACCTATAAATGCACCAAGTATAAGACGATATATACTTGTTTTTCTTCTTAATAGTATGGATACCGATAAAAGTAAAATAAAGTCAAAGAAAAAATTTAAAATCATAATTAAATCTAAATATATTTTCATCTTTATCACCCTTTTACAGCATACAAAAAAATTCATCAAAATTTTGTCGTTTTTGATGAATTTAATTAATTTTTATTTTTTGTAATTTTGTTTCGATACTAATTCTTTGTACAACCGCTAAAGAACACATCAAACTGATAGCGAAAGAGCCACCATAAGATAAGAATGGTAAAGGAACACCTGTTAGTGGTATAATACCAAACAAACCACCTAGATTGATAAAGATGTGTAAAAATAAATATGTGGCAATACCTAAACAAATAAATTTACCTCTTACAGTTGATGCCGTAGCTGATATTTTAAGAATACGATATAAAACATATATATAAGCTATAAAAATGAAGCTACATTTTATAACACCATATTCCTCACCTATTATAGCAAAAATACTATCGGTATGAGGTTCTGGGATATATGAATATTTTTGTTTACTTTTACCGATGCCTAAGCCAAATATTCCACCATTATTTAAAGCTATAAAACCATTACATACTTGATATCCTGTTGTCTCATATCTTGAACATGGATTAAAGAAATTAAATCTAGACATTTGGGCCGGACTTAAAATATATCCTTTGACAATGACCATAACAGCTAATAGCACTATAGCTAATCCAACGCCAACACCTAAAGTTTTAACTTTATCATCCTTTCTAACAGGACTAAAGAAAAATAACATTGCAAATGTACCCAACATAATAAGAACACTACCTAAATCTTTTTGTAAAAAGGTAAAAGCTGGTATCATACAACCTATTATTAATATTAAACCTATTTTTTCATATCTTGTATTAGAATCTGTATTAAATAAACGGGCATATTTTTCAAATATGATAGATAAATATATAATCATTATTGGTTTAGCTAACTCACTAGGTTGAATTGTACCAATTACAGGAAGTGGCAACCAGTTAACTGCTCCATTTATCTCTGTACCAAAGACGAATAAAGCTAAAACTAATATAAGTACAGCAATATAAGCTAAAGGTATCAAAGTTTTATATGATTTAGTATTTAGGTTAATTAAGATATAAGATAAGAATGCTCCTATCAATAACATTTTTAATTGCTTAAAGAAATAATAATATGTAGACACTTCATATCTTACAACAGCTTCTCTACTTGAAGCGGTTACGATATTTAAAAGTCCAAAGATAAAAAATAATATAGTTACAACCAATAATGGCTTATCACATTTACTAATTAATAGTTTAAAATTTTTTATTTGTGTCTTCATACCTTTCACCTATTATAATATTACCATATATTTATTTATTTGAAAATATATAAATAGGTATTTTTAATGAACATTATACTTTTTAATTAATAAAATATATTAGCTAGAAGGAGGTATATTATGTATTACTATGGTGGATACTCAGGCTACGGATGTGGCGCTCCAGGGTATGGATATGGCGGCGGATATGGAACTGGATATGGAGCTGCTATTATTTTAGTACTATTTATATTATTGGTTATTATTATAGGCGCTAGAGCCTTCGATAGACCTAATCAAAGATAAATTAAAAAGGCAATGTTGCCTTTTTATATTGTTCTACCATACGCTTCATTTATTTGACTTTTGAAAAAGTACTCACATACATTATGATATATTTCCATTTTGTCCAGTACTTCTTGCTTACTTATTTCACGTATACCATAACGATCACCATGTTTTTCCATAATATATAAAGATGGTATACCAGGATATTTAACTAAAATAATATTAATAATATCTTTCATTTCTTTATCATTTTCATTGAAGAAAACCATAGGCATTATATATTGCTTATCCTTACCCATAATTTTTGTTAGCAAATACCCAAGATAATAATCTGCATCATCATATCGTTTAATATTCTTTTTCATATTCATCAAACTAAATACAGTCATAAGTTTACTATAAAATGTTATACCTGCACCTGGTGTATCTAAAGGCGCACTATTTAATGTCCTTATAAAATCAGATATTGATCTATCACCACTATAATTTAGTCCTTGAACATTTAAACTTCTAAGTTCGTCGTCAGATAGCTTGACATCATCCATGAATGTAGCATCATCAGTATCAGGTCTAAAATCATATGTTTCTAAATCAAGTTTTACTCGTGTTGAATCATGTCTCTTTGTCGCATCTAATTTAATCATTCTACCATTACAATTTACGACTAAATAAGCATGTCCCATACCATTATAAGATTCTTCTTTTTTTATTTCACTATCATAACCAAAATATTTTAAAACGTCTTGTAGCACACGTGAATATGTATAACATACTATTTCATATTCTTCTACTCTTCTAACATCAATTTCTTTATAATAAATTTCTTCTTTCAACGTAGTAGTACCAAACATATATCTCGTATCATAAGAAAATAAATTACATATATATAGATATATATATCGTACTTTAGCAAGGTCATCAAGTTTATTTTGTTCAAAAAACATTTCAATTTTTTCTAATATATCCATGTTTTCACCTCTATATTCATTATATCATAGTGTTTTTTAACTAGCAAATTATATAAATACTAGTAAAATAAATAAATTTATGATAAAATACTAATGAATTTGGAGTTGGTTTGCAATGTTTAAAAAATTAGATATTTTAGATGAAAAGGATAAACGACTAAGAATGACTAGTAAAGACGCTACGTTACCTCTTAGTAAAGAATATAAAAAAATAATTCAACAAATAATAGATGAACTTACATATAGTCAAATTGAAGAATATGCTACTAAATACGATTTACGTCCTGGTATGGGACTAGCCTTCCCACAACTTGGTATTCTAGATAGAATTATTGTTATTGTTCACGAATATGAAGAAGGCAAATTTGATAACTATGTTGTTGTTAATCCAAAAATAGTAAGTTACTCTGAAGAAATGATTGCTGCTGAAGTTGGTGAAGGCTGTTTATCTGTTAATCGTGACGTTGAAGGACATGTACCTAGATATGCTAGAGTTACTATTGAAGGTTATGATGAAGATGGTAATAAGATTAAAATAAGAGCTAGAGAAGAATTATCTATAGCCTTCCAGCATGAAGTTGATCATTTAAATGGAATTTTATTCTATGATAGAATAAATAAAGATAAACCATTCTTTAATGAAGGTGAAATAAGATTAATATAATACCAGTACTATACTGGTTTTTTATTGGCATTATATATAAAATATGCTATAATGTTGTTTGTTTAAAAGGAGTAATAATTGATGAAAGAATATGTAATAGCAAATATAATAATGTTTATAGCTGGTATATGCAGTATCTTATCAACTTATGGTAAAAAGAAAAATAATATTGTTTCCATTGAATTTCTTGGGACAATATTACGAATTGTTGCCAACACTTTAGCTAAAAGTTGGACAGATGCTATATCAAAAGTATTAAGATTAATTAGTGAATACTTAAGTTTAAAAAATAAATTTAATAAAATAGTTTTAGTTATTGTATCTATAATATTTATAACATTATCAACAATTATTATATATTTAACTAAAGATATAAGATATTTTGTGGCTATTATTCCATCTTTATTAGAATTCTATGCTTTACATACCTCTTCAACTAAAAAATATCGTTGGTACATCATCATTACTAAAGTATTATGGACGATAAATAATATAGCCTTTAAATTGTATACCAGCATTTTATTCGATATCATTGTTATTATTGGTCATTTATATCAATTACACAAAAAGAAACCTAGTTGTTAAAACTAGGTTATTTTATTAATAAAAAAAGCAAGTCCCCTTGCTAACATAAAAAATGTAAAATGGCGCTTAATATAATTAACTTTA
>JAEEYW010000059.1 GCA_016288305.1 Caryophanales bacterium
ATGAATATCTACAGCAGGTTGATTATCAGCAGCTGTTGAGAATACTTGTGATTTAGAAGTTGGGATAGTAGTATTTCTTGGAATTGATACTGTCATTACACCACCTAATGTTTCAATACCAAGTGAAAGTGGTGTTACATCAAGTAATACGATATCATTAACATCACCTGTTAATACACCACCTTGAATTGCTGCACCCATAGCAACAACTTCATCTGGGTTAACACCCTTAGATGGCTCTTTATCCAATTCATTTTTAATTAATTCTTGAACCTTAGGAATACGTGTTGATCCACCAACTAAAATTACCTTATCAATATCTTTCTTAGATAATTTAGCATCTTTCATAGCTTTTCTAACTGGTTCAAGAGTTGATTCAAATAAATCATGACATAATTCTTCAAATTTAGCTCTTGTTAAACTTACTTCTAAGTGTAATGGTCCTTCATCACCTTGAGATAAGAATGGTAAAGAAATTTGAGTAGTAGTTACACCTGATAAATCCTTTTTAGCTTTTTCAGCTGCATCTTTGATTCTTTGCATTGCCATTTTATCATTTGATAAATCAACACCATTTTCTTTCTTAAATTGTTCAACTAAATAATCCATGATACGTTTATCAAAATCATCGCCACCTAGTTTATTATTACCACTAGTTGCTTTAACTTCGAATACACCATCACCTAATTCAAGAATAGATACATCGAAAGTACCTCCACCTAAATCGTATACTAAAACAGTTTGGTTTTCTTCTTGTTTATCAAGACCATATGCTAAAGCGGCAGCAGTTGGCTCGTTAATAATTCTTTCAACTTCCAAACCAGCTATCTTACCAGCATTTTTAGTAGCTTGTCTTTGTGCATCATTGAAGTATGCAGGAACAGTAATAACAGCTCTTGATACTTTTTCGCCTAAATAAGCTTCAGCAGTCTTCTTCAAATCACCTAAAATCATAGCTGAAATTTCTTCTGGAGTATAATCCTTGTCATTAGCATGTACCTTCTCTTTAGTACCCATTAATCTTTTAATTGAATATACGGTATCTTTATTAGTTACCATTTGTCTTTTAGCAGCTCCACCAACGATAATTTCACCATTTTTGAAAGCTACTACTGAAGGAGTTGTTCTTTCTCCTTCTGGATTAGCTATAACCTTAGCTTCTCCACCTTCATATACACATACACAACTATTAGTTGTACCTAAATCTATACCTATAATTTTACTCATATATAATCACCTTTATTCTGAGACCTTAACCATAGCAGGTCTTATAACCTTTCCATTTAAAATATAACCTTTTTGTAAAACATCTAAAACCATTCCTGGCTCAACACCTTCTTGTTTTTCTGTCATAATAGCTTCATGATATGTTGGGTTAAATGGTTTGTTATTACCATCTATCTCAACTACACCGCTACTTTTTAAAATGTTTACAAAATTACAATAAATCATCTTAAAGCCTGATAAAAATTTTGATACTTCATCAGTTAAATTAGTATCATCCATATTTATAGCTCTTTCAAAATTATCTAAAGTAGGAAGTAATTGTTTAATTAAATCCTCATTGCAGTATTTTACAAATTTAGCATGTTCTTCTTCTAAACGTTTTCTATAATTTATAAAATCAGCTTTGCTTTTTAATAATTCATTTTCTAATTCTTTTATTTTATCTTCATTACAATGACAATCATCGCAAGTACAAGTAGAATCACAATGGCATTCTTCTTCGCAATTGCATTCCTCACATGTACATTCTTCGCAATGACATTCATTATTTGTACATTCTTCTTTCATTAGTCCTCCTTATCAATGTTACTTGTAATATAATTTAATAATGTAACAGCTTTATCATATTCCATTCTCTTTGGTCCAATTAAAGCAATTGTTCCTTCTTCACCATTTAAATTATACTTTGTTTTAATTATTGTAACATCATCATCAAATTCTGTTTCACTACCAATATAAATATTAACGCCATCATCTTCTTCAGTGATTCTATTAATAACTTGTTTATCCTCAAATTTACTAACGATATCACGAATTTTTTCTGGAGTTGAAAATTCTGGTTGCATTAGAATATTTTTTCTTCCTGCCATAACTACTGATTCCTTTGTGAAATCATTAAAAGCATTATAGAAAGCATTGTACAAAGCCTCATGTTGCTTTACATAGTTAGCTATAATAGGTTTAATTTTATATTCCAAGACAGAACCGACTTCATCAAGTTGTGTACCAACAATCATTTTATTAATTAAATCAACTGTTTGCTTAATATCATTAGCTGAAACATCTTCTTCAATTGTTAGATTACGATGTTCAACATGTCCCTTATCTGTAACAACAATAGCTATCAAGTTATGTTCGTTAATTGGAACAACTTCAACCTTACTAACAAAATTTTCTTTAGAAGATTTACCTAATATAACAGCTGTTAAATTAGTCATTTCAGAAACTATTTCAACGCTCTTAGTTATGTAATCATCAAGTACTAAAGATGAATTTTGAAAGATAGTTTGTAGTTTTAACATATCTTCACCAGTTAATTCCTTAGGTTGCATAATATTATCAACATAGTATCTATAACCTTTTTCTGATGGAATTCTACCAGATGAAATATGTGTTTTTTCTAATAAACCATATTCTTCTAAAGCAGCCATTTCATTTCTAATAGTAGCACTAGAACAATTCAATGTATCGCATATTGCTTTAGAACTTACTGGTTTAGCAGTTTTAATGTAATCTTCTACAATTAATTTTAACAATTCAACTTGTCTTCCATTAAGCATTTGTTCACCGCCTCGATTTTAGCACTCTTCTTTTTTGAATGCTAAAACAATTATACTATTACTTTTTAGCATTGTCAATAGATGAGTGCTAAAAAATACTACATAATATATTATGCAGTATTTTATTAAATATTAAACAAAAAAGTGTTGTATAAACAACACTTTAATAACATATTATAAATCTGCTTTAGCTACTGTAACAACAGGTCGTATACCAGGATATCCCCAGTTAGAAAATGAAACACCTTGAGCACGATTAGTAATTCCACGTCTTCCAGAATCAAGATACATCCATGCCCTATATCCACCTTGTGAAGTATTATTAGATTCTTCATACAACCAATATTTACCACTTTTTAAAATATTTGAACGACTTGCTTCTTCACATCCAAAGCCTTGAAAAGTTTCACAACCAGGCAATTCATAAGTTCTATCATATCTACTGCCATCAAGAGTTAAACCGCAAAATGATAAAGAACTATCAAAATGACAGGCAGCATTAATTATATCTTGTCCTTTTGGAACATCAATTTTCAAGAAATTACTCCAACTAGATATCAATGAGGCTCCACCACCACTAATAAAATAATTTCTAATAGTGTTTATTGTTGTATCACTTGCAGTACCAGATAGATTACTAGTAGCAATCATCTCAACTGTATCTTCATTTTCCTTCAAAACATAAAATGTACGAAATGCGCCATCACCCGGATCACACATATATCTAGTACCTATAGCATATTTTTCACCATAAATTCTCATACAAAAACTATCTTTTGGGACTTTATCGTATAACATATCTAAGGCTTCTCCAACATTTTTTGCTGGAAATTCGCTATTTGAAGATGAAAATAAAATATCCTTAGCTGTAAAAGCTTTATCAGCTAAAACAATTCCACATAAAGTAACTGCGACTCCGATTAAAAATGAAAAAAATGAAAATCTTATATTTTTAAGCATACCCACATCCTCCTATCATTCATAGTATAACATTGTTTTCAAATGGTGTCAATCAAAGAAAAAAGTGTTGTATAAACAACACTTTAATTAAACAATGATTTTTCTAATTCAATGACTGGTCTAATACCAGCTTCATTTGTTCTTGATGCAGGAATATAATATAAACTACCGGCCCACGATACATACCAAACATTGCTTTTTCCAAAAACTTGCGTATCCGTCCAATATCCATTTACATCCTCATCAGCAATACTACATCCTCTATTAGTGCATCCTTTTGTATAATCGAATAGCCATGCATATCTACTAGTACCAGGCAAGTAAGTTAATACGTTTCCTTTCCTTCCAAAATAGTGTACCTTAGAAATTGAAGAATCAAATGATGTATTATTAGTTATAGTAGCCACCTCATAGGCTGTAATCAGCCTTGGATTGCCTAGCCATCCCTCCGTATCAATAGCTAGTTGATTATAGATTTCTTTAGTTTCTAAAGTTGATGATGAACTATAAATAGTATTTGCCGTTGTATTATGATCAAGAATCATTTTATATTTATTACCGCTATCATTAAAAATATAAAACTTCATACATCCTGTTTTTGTACCAGTTGTACTCACAACATTTGATGCATCACAAGCTTTTGCAATATTTGTAGGATCTAAATAAGCAATACCTTTATATTTTCTTCCAGGCGTAAATACGACAGTTGCCTTAGTAGCTGTTACTGGATCTGGATCTACATTATTAGCCAATGCAGCTACTTGTGTTTTTGTAAGTGTTATAACAGGTCTAACTCCGTAATTGCCGTGGCTGTTAAGTTCATATACAGCATTGGTACCTAAGCTGCCATATTTTGTCACTACCCATGCTTTATCGGTAGTATTAGTCACTGCCGAACTTGTCCAATATCCACTTGTGTATGCAAAATTATCATCAATTTGATCTGATATATTACATCCATTAACAATATCACAATTATGTGTGCCATCATATAACCATGCATATCTACTACTTCCTCTTTCAGAAGCTACCTTACTACTACCATTAGTATCAAAGTAATATCTAGTTGAACTTTTACCATCAAAGTTTTCATTATTAGTTATGGCAGCAATTTCATCCGCTGTAATCAATCTCGGATTACCTACCCAATCTTCAGTATCATATTCAAGTACAGTAGTTATTTCTCTCATTGCTGTATTGCTTCTTGAAGTATTCCAACCAACTGATGATGTCGTATTATGATCAAGAATCATTTTATATGTATCGCCACTATCATCAAATATATAAAATTTCATACAACCTTCTTTTTTGCCTAATGTGCTAACAAAATTAGTAGCATCACATTTAGCACTCAAATTAGTTGGATCTAAATATACAATTCCTTTATATGTTGGTGTATTATCCACTGGTTCTTCTGGAACATAGTCAGGATTTAATTGCGATTTTAACAATGTTATAACTGGTCGTACACCAGCAAAGTCTGTACTATTAGTATCTATGCTAGTCATTTTACCGTCATATGATACAGCATATGCTTTATCTGTTGTATCAGTTTCTTTGCCACTTGTCCAGTATCCTTGTGTTGAGGTATCGTCATAACTGCATCCATACCTATAGCAATCATTTGTATAACTAAACATCCACGTATATTCACTAGTTCCAGATCTATTAGCAGAGCCGGCTGGTTCTCCTATATCATATGAGCTATTATGTTGATCATAATTAAGATTATTAAACATTATTTCTATCTCAGCATCTGAAAGTAATCTTGGACTACCTGCCCAACCAGTTGTATCAATAGCTAGCTGTTGTGTAACCTCTTTCATTTCTGAGTTTACACCAGTAGAATTCCATGGAACAAGCGCAGTTGTATTATGATCTAATATCATTTTATATGTATCATTACTATCATTATAAATATAGAATTTCATACATCCTGTTTTTGTACCAGTTGTACTTACAGAATTTACCTCATCACAACCTTTAGTTAAATCAGTTGGATCTAAATATGCAATTCCTTTATAAGTCTTATTTTCACTTAATACAATAGTTGGGGAAGTTGGGGGAACATAAACAGGTAATGGTGTAGTATCTTCTACAACATCAAGTGCTGATTTAGGAAGTACTAAAACCGGTCTAATACCCATATATGCATCAATCCCTTGGTCGACGTATTGTTCACATCCATTAAAGTAAACGGCGTATGCAACATCAACACCATACTGTAAAGCTGTATATTTAGTACTTGTAAAATATCCATAGGCAAGATGTTCTTGATTGTCAAAAGACAGTTCATAATTACAACCATATGACTCACACATAATTAGATAATCAAATAACCAAGCAAATTTACTTTCTCCCTTAGCAAATGACACTTGTTCACGATGCGTAGGTCCATCGAAAGCAAAATTTGCCATTCCTGTAGTAGGATCAGGATCAAATACTGTAGCACCTGTTATAGCCATCAATTCATCTACAGATATCATAGTAGATTCTCCTACCCACCCCTCTGTATCACTAGATAATTGATTATTTAATGTCTCTGGTCCTGAGCCATTAGCATTAAAATCCCATGAAATTCCTCTTGCCGTTGTGTTATGATCAAGAATCATTTTATATGTATCGCCACTATCATCATATACATAAAATTTCATACATCCCGTTTTCGTACCAGGCTCACTAGTAGAATTTGAAGCATCACATTCAACAGATAAATCCGTAGGATCTAAATAAACTACACCTTTATGTGTTGCAAAATTATCTTTTAATATTAACGGTTTAAATACAGAACCATCTTTTTTCTTATAATCTTTTCCATCATAAACTATAGTTCTACCATTACTTTCAACAACTATTGATTGAACTTTATCATTATTGTATTTAATACTATTGATTTCAGCATTTTTTAAATCAAGCATTTTTTTAACATCATCTTTTGTAACAGCTAGTGTACAATCAACATCATCTTGTGACAATGTACCCATTTGTTTCTTCATTGCTGTTATTTTGCAGTATTCAGTAATACCATCTACAATTCTTTGTGTCTCAGTATATGCTACTGAATCCTTTGAATCATTTATAACATCAATTATAATTGGTGTAGCAATCAAAGCTAAAAGAGCTAATATAATAATTACAGCTAATAATTCAACTAATGTAAATCCTTTTTTCATATATCCCACTACCTTACTATATTAAAAATTATACCATATTATATATTAACAGGCAATATAAAAAGAAGCTTATTTAGCTTCTTCTTGTGCTCTTGTTTCTCTTATTACGATAACTTTAATAGTACCAGGATATTGTAATGTTTCCTCAATTTTATTTTTAATGTCACGAGCAACTTTATAACTTGCAACATCATCAATTTTTTCAGGTTTAACAATAACCCTCAATTCTCTACCTGCTTGCATTGCATAAGATTTTTCAACGCCAGGTATTTCATTACCAATTTGCTCTAAGTCATGTAATCTTTGAACATAGTTTTCTAAAGAATCATTTCTAGCACCAGGACGTGATGCGGATAACGCATCAGCTATAGCTACCAATACAGATATAACAGATGTAGCATCTTTATCACCGTGATGTGATTCAATAGCATTAATAACAGTATCGCTTTCCTTATATTTTTTAGCTAAAGAAGCGCCTAATTCAACATGGCTACCTTCAACTTCATGGTCGATAGCTTTACCAATATCATGGAATAAACCAGCTCTTTTAGCTAAAGCAACGTTCTCACCTAATTCACCAGCCATAACACCAGCTAAATGAGCAACTTCAATAGAATGTTGTAATACATTTTGACCAAAACTTGTTCTAAAATGTAATTTACCTAATAATTCTTGTAATTCAGGTTCAACTTTGGTGATACCTAATTCGAATAAAGCAGATTCACCGTATTCTAATACTTTATTGCGCATTTCTTTAACTGTTTTATCGTAGATTTCCTCAATTCTTCCTGGATGAATTCTACCATCTTTAATTAAAGTTTCAATAGTTACACGAGCTATTTCTCTACGATATGGATCAAAGCTTGATAAGACAATAGCTTCTGGTGTATCATCAATTATTAAATCAACACCTGTTACAGCTTCGATAGATTTAATATTTCTTCCTTCCCTACCTATTAATCTACCTTTCATGTCATCATTAGGTAAACTAACAACTGTAACTGTTTGATCAGAAGAAACGTCAGCAGCATATTTTTGCATTGATGAAACTAATAAATCTTTAGCTTTTTTATCAACTTCTAATTTTGCTTCTGTTTCTCTATCTTTAATATATGCAGCAATTTCTAAATTCATCATCTCTTCAACTTTCTTCATTACTAAGTCTTGAGCTTCATTTTTTGAATATCCTGCAATCTTTTCTAATAGTTCTATTTGTTCTTTTTTAATGTCCTCCACTTTATCTTGTTCTTTTTGAATTTCTCTTTGTTTGTTAACTAAATTATTCTCTCTTTCCTCTAACATTGCTTCCCTATTTTGTAATGTTTGATCACGCTTATCAATGTTACTTTCTCTTTGAATAAGTCTATCTTCAGACTCTTTAATTTCTAACTTTTTATCTTTTATTTCTTGTTCAGTTTCCACTTTTATTTTGTGTGCTTCTTCTTTAGCATCTAACAAGTAATCTCTTTTAATTTTATCGGCTTCTTTTTGAGCCTTCTCAAGTATAGCTTCAGCCTTTTTACTAGCTCTACTTGCCTTAACATAATTTAGTACAATCATCGTAATGATTCCAACAAAAAGTCCTAAAATTCCAAATAAAATGAAGAGTACGATATGTTCCATATATTACCTTCACTTTCTAATTAGAGTTGTTCACTCTAATATTATTGTAAGGGGTAAAAATTAATAAGTCAAGGAAAAGATAGTTTTTGTATATGTTTTTTATTTTAGGCTAAAAAGAGGTCAAAAAAAAGATGTTGGTTTATAATCCACAACATCTTTCCCATGTACTTGGTTTACTTAATTTTTCTTTCGTATATGTTCCTGATTTATATGTATATTTGCGTATACCAGTAGCAGCATCATTTATAGTAATAGAGTTTTCACCAACAACAAGATAAGCAACATTTTCGCCATTTTCTATAAAATAAGCGGCTGCATCAGGCTCAGATATCAATACATTTCCCTTAACATCGAAAACATATAACCAACTAGGGGCTTTATCTAAATTCATACTACCAACTTCATCAAGATTGAAAGCCAACATAATATTATTGTGTACAACTGAAGCAACAATATCAGAAGTTATTTCGCTTGTACAATCAGATTTAGAACATCCACCAACACCAATTTCATTAAGAACAACCTTATCATTTAATAAAACTTGTAGTTTTGCTACCACACCATCTAATTCAGCATATTCATAACCTGTAGCTACATATCTTAATGTATAACTACTACCATTAACAGTTATTTGTTTTTTAACGTCAAATAAATTATATGATGCAGTAGGATTGAATTCATCATCAGTACTAGGATTTGTCTCCTTAGTTTCCCCTGATACATTGGAATTTGCATCATTATTTACAGGTTCTTTAGCAGTTGTATTGCATCCTGTGATTAAAAACATACTTAATAAAACTAAAAATAATTTTTTCATATTAACACCTCAACATGATAATTATATCAAAGAAAAAGAAAAAAAGAAACAATTATTGTTCCTTATTTTCTGTTTCATTTGCACTAAGGTAATGTTTTCTTACAAGACCTTCAATTTCAGTAGCTAATTCCTTATTTTGTTTCAATAATTCCTTGACATTTTCTTTACCCTGGCCAATCTTTTCACCTTTGTAAGAATACCATGCGCCACTTTTTTCAATGATATTGGCGTCACTTGCTAAATCAACAAGTTCACCTTCACGTGATACGCCCTCACCATACATTATATCAACCATACAACTTTTAAATGGTGGAGCCATTTTATTTTTAACAACTTTAATAGCTGTTTTGTTACCGATAATATCAGTTCCTAATTTTAATTGTTCAGCTCTTCTGATATCAAGTCTTATTGATGAATAAAATTTTAAAGCTCTACCACCTGGTGTGACTTCTGGGTTACCAAACATAACACCAACTTTTTCTCTTAATTGATTGATAAATATAGCAACAGTATTAGTCTTGTTGATAATACCAGCTAATTTTCTTAAAGCTTGGCTCATAAGTCTAGCTTGTAAGCCGACATGAGAATCACCCATCTCCCCTTCAATTTCAGCTTGAGGTACTAAAGCAGCAACTGAGTCAATTACAATAATACTGATAGCACCACTTCTAACTAAAGCCTCACAGATTTCCAAAGCTTGTTCGCCATTATCAGGTTGAGATAATAATAATTCATCAATATTAACTCCTAATTTTTTAGCGTATTGTGGGTCTAAAGAGTTTTCAGCATCAATAAATGCTGCTCTACCACCTTGTTTTTGTGCTTCAGCTATAGCATGAAGAGCAAATGTTGTTTTACCACTTGATTCAGGACCGAATATTTCAATTATTCTTCCTTTAGGATAACCACCTATACCCAAAGCTGTATCTAAAGCAATAGAACCACTTGGTATAACATCAATTTTTCTAACTTCATTATCGCCCAACTTCATGATTGAGCCTTTACCAAATTGTTTTTCAATATCTTGCAAAACTTGGTTCAATGTTTTATCATCGTTTTTTGTCATATTTCCTCCTATTTTTTTAACATCACAAATATATTATAATTCATCAAATTCCAAATGTCAATAGAAAAACGAACTAAAGTTTGTATTTTGATTTTTACCCTCTCTACTAACTATATACGACAAAAATTAAACAAATTCCTGCATAAAAACAAAAAAAGTACTAAAAAGTACTTTATTTTTTAAATGGTCGGGAAAACAGGATTTGAACCTGCAACCCCTTGGTCCCAAACCAAGTGCTCTACCAAGTTGAGCCATTTCCCGATATATGGTGCACTCGAAGGGATTCGAACCCCTGACCTTTTGGTTCGTAGCCAAACACTCTATCCAACTGAGCTACGAGTGCAAGATGAACCTCGAATAATTTAAAATGGTGGCTTCA
>JAEEYW010000060.1 GCA_016288305.1 Caryophanales bacterium
ATATACACCTATAGTATGTAATATTACCCCATATTTTTTCATAATATTTTTAGTTATATTTCTAGATATTTTATCTATTTCTGCAACTGTTAAAGTATCTTTAACTTCAATGTGGATAGAACCTAGGAATTTATTAGGTCCATAATCATTAAGTATTAAATCATAAGCACCTTCAACTCCATCTTCTTTAACTACCTCTTTTTTTATATCCCTAAACAATTTACTATCCGCAATAACCCCTAACATACTATCAATTGATGTTTTTATTAATTCGATACCGGTTTTAATGATAAATGCTGATACTAAAATACCTACATAGGCTTCTAAACTAATATGAAATATTATATAAATTACTGCAGATAATAATACAGATATAGACAAAGCAGCATCATTAAATGCATCAATGCCACTAGCTATTAAAGCATCTGATTTTACTTGTTTGCCGGTATTCTTGACATATAAACCCATCACTAACTTGACAATGATAGCTATAGCTAAAATAACAATTGTTACCATACTATATTCTGCTACTTCCGGCTCTATTATTTTTTTAATAGATTCTATTAGAGCTGTAACACCAGCATAAAGAACAATTGCTGAAACTACTAAAGAAGTTATATACTCTATTCTTCCGTGTCCATAAGGGTGTTCTTTATCTGGATCCTTACTTGCTAAATGAGTACCAATTATTGTTATTATTCCTGATAAAGCATCACTTAGGTTATTAATAGCATCTGACACTATAGCAACTGAATTTGCAAGGATACCAATAAATGCCTTACATGCTGATAACATAAGGTTAGCTATAATGCATATTAAACTAGTTCTTACTACTATCTTTTTTCTATTCACTATTTACTCCTTTTTATACTTTTTATTTAATCTATTTTTCGTGTTAACTTTTTACTATCTGGTTTTATAATTTCTCCATCAACTATTTCTAAACCAATACATTTTAAAGCATTAGCTTTTTGAGATGCTATCACAATATCTAAAGGTAATCCTATTACATAGGATAATCTTCGATGGACTGATTCATCATCATTTTTTAGTATATAATAACCATTTTTATTTTCATCTACTCCATATATGAAAAACAATTCATCAGGGTCAATCATATAATCTGGAGTTAAATTATACACCTTTGTTTCCATTTCTTTTAAATTAGCATTAATTGTTTTAAAAAAATCATCAACTTGTTCTGTTTTAATCATAGTTACTTCTCCGAAAGTAGCTCGATATAAATAAATTAATGCTAATGATGCTGCTTGATTTAAATGAATCATTTTATCTCCTTATTTAGAACTAAGTCTTTTCCTAGTTATAGGATCCTCTTCTAAACTTAGTAATTCGGAATATAACATCTTTTTTCTAAATAAATTTGGATCTTTTTGACAACGTTCTTCAATTCTTTTTTTGATAGTGTCATTTATTAGATTACTTGGTATATGTACGATATATCCACAATGAGGACATAACATATAATAACGATATTGTCTATCTTTAGGATTTATAAATATATCTTCTTCTTTAACATAAAAATGATTGCCACAAGGATGAGTATTATCTGGTCTAGTCATTTCAAATTCAACTAATGTTGGTGTTGCTTGATCTTCTATAGCACATTTCATATCTAAATTCCAAGGTAATTCATCATGATAACTAAGAAATATTTCTTGTTTTTCATTTTCTGTTAATATGGAATTATTGTCCTTATTAATATTATTACCATTTGTTAAATATAATACCATTTCACTTTCTTCTAAACCATAATCTCCAACTTCCCTAGGATATATTGCTTCATTATGATTATTTGTCATAATATCATTTATAGTATAACTTACATCATAATATGCTAGTAAATAACCACTACGCCATACGCGTCCATCATTAGTATATCTAGCAATTTTAAAATATTCCTCCATAGCATGAAGTTTTTCAATACAATTATTACGATCTGATTTTTGACCCGCTATAAATTGACGTACTTTTGATAATAACATCCAAGCATCTAAAGATACTAGAAGATAAGGGTTATAAACTTCATTATTATAATCTCGTAATAATTGTACTCCATTTATTACTTTTTTTGCATATTCTTTATCTAATTTTCTAGTTTCTAACCACTTATAAAATTCACTTTCTTGATAAGGTACATCACTAAGTAAAAATGACTCCAATTCAATTAATTTATCATATGGTATATTACCAAATTCAGTTACATAGTATGTCTCCTCCGGCTTTAATAATCCTTTTTTAATCTCTTTCTTTTGCTCTGTAAATGCTGCTAGTAATTTTGCAGCATTTTCATAAACATAACAATATCTCCCTTTTAATTCTTCCTTAAATTGACCCTTTTCCATATAAACCTCCCAATTATTTATTTTTCTTTTACTGAATATGTATCTCTTCTTATTGTTAAAGAATATTCTCTTTTTTCTCCATCTGGTGATTCTAGAACAAATTCTGTTTTACCTGCTTTTTTAAACTCAGCATGAACCATCCAAGATTCTATAGATTCAATATATATAATACTTAAATCACCATATTTTTTATCTGCAATGTTTACTTTATAAGTATCATCAAAATACAATTCTTCACTATCTGCTAGGATATCAGTACTATATACTGGTGGTTTAACAAAGCAAATAATTGCACCTGATATAATTATTAATATACTTATTATTAATCCAGTTATCTTTATTTTTTTATTATTAAATATAGCTAATGGATAAATAACTAAGGTTACAATACAAAATATTACTGTTAGCAAATGTCTTGGAAAGGAGAACATAGCTTTAGAAAAGTAACCAATATATTGAACACCAAGGAATAATAACATTGGTGTTAAAATTATTAAGCCCCACCATTTATCTTTTTTCATATAGTAACCAATGAATCCCATTGGTATACATGCTATTGTCCACATAAACCAATATCTATAGTAAGTATTAAATAAATTACTATGATTAATTACATCTTGTAATAAATAAACTATTGGTTGACTTATTAAGAAAAAAATAACACATTTTAATGCTGAATCTTTAGCTGATTTACTATTCATAATAATAAATATACCAAATAGTATCCACACTTCAAAGGTAACTGTTAAATCACTAAATGAAGTATCTTTAGCCATAGGTATCATAGCCATTACTGCTGTATATATCCCCATAATTATGGCCATAATAATAACTTTTGGCCAAGTTAAATTAATACTTCCAAATAATTTTTTCATACTTTACTTACTCCATCTTTTTAGTGTTGGAAATAATTTTGTACAATATGCTTTCATTTCTTCATTAGTCATCCCTGCTTGACTACCATACTTAGAACACATATCAATATATTCTTCCATTGTTACATCATCAACAAAATTTCCATCTATATAACAATATTTACAATAATCTTCATTAATACTACCATCTTTATTAGTACCTAAAACATCATTTGATGTTATTGGCATACCACAACTTTGACATATTTTATTATCCATATATTATCACCTACAAATAGTATAGCACAAAAAATTCTCCTGTTAAGAGAATTATTTATCTAATGTTCTAGTAAGAGATTGATTTTGTTGTTTTAAATCCATATTATGCTTTACAATTTCAATATCTTCTTTTTCTGTTGCATCATATAAAGTAATACAATCTGCACCATATCCTTCGGATACACTAACATAATATGATTTTACATACATATCGGTTTTAAATGGTGCTTTTAATGGACTTATTCTTGCAGCATTCATAGCCTCGAGTAATATACCATCTGGGCCATAATCACATTCTATTGTTACTTCTGACCAGTCACATTCATATATTTCATTCATTAATCTTGTTGCTAATACGTCTTTAAATATTTTTAATTGTTCATCTGTTACCATTTCACTTGGAGCCATAGCATTTGCCATAAGTTCTATTAATTTACTTTCAGAATCATCACCAAGACTACCACCACGACAATTTCTACTGATAGTTTTAGCCCACCAATCAACAACAACTTTAACTGCAGGTAAA
>JAEEYW010000061.1 GCA_016288305.1 Caryophanales bacterium
ATGATTGTACTTTAGGGTATAAAGGTGTAGATGAAATATCTCCATCTGTAAGTTATGATATACCAACTAATACAAAAACATGGTATAACGAAAAACCAGAAATTGTTATAAATCCTCTCGATGAAGAATCAGGAATTGAAGAATATGTATGGTGTACAGGTATTGATTGTACGCCAACAACGCACGAAACAGAAAGTAAAACAATAGTATTAGATGATACAACAGGTGCACAAATCTGTACTATAGTTTATGATAAAGCAGGAAATGCAAGTGAGAAAACATGTAGTGAGATTATTAAAGTAGATACTGTAAAACCAGAAATAAGTGGTATTGGAGATATCGTTGTAAATGTAGGAGCAATAGTAAATCTATCAAGTGGTGTAACATGTAATGATGCAATGAGTGGTATAGATACATGTACACATACACCAACTAGTGTTGATACATCAAAAGCAGGCGTAACTAATGTTGTATATACAGCAACAGATAAAGCTGGAAATAGTAAGAATGTTACAAGAAAAGTAACAGTATCATCTGATGCACCAAATGTTGCATATACAGTACCAGCAGGGACATTGAACAGTAATGGATGGGCAAAGAATGATTTTTATGTAACAATAAATGTAACAGATAATTCAGGACATGGCATAAAAGAATTCAAAGTATGTACTGCTACAACAGATACATGTAATCCAACAAATGGTTCTGTTGTAACAAATACTACGGCAACACGTCTAATAAGTACAGAAAGTAGTAATAATAGAATCTGTGTACAAGCTAAAGATAATTATGATCAAACAAGTGAAGTAATATGTAGTGATGCATATAAACTAGATAAAACAAAACCAACAGCTGGCACAATTAAAGTAAATAATAGTAGTACTATAGCTGATTGGTATAATAATGATGTGACTTTAACTGCTGTAAATGGATCTGATAGTTTATCAGGACATGGTTCAACAAGCATAAGTGCAACATCAATTACAAGTAATACATCTGGAACAAAAGTAACCGTAACAACAGTTGATAAAGCAGGAAATAGTAGTACAAGAGAATATACAATTAAAGTAGATAAGACTGTACCAACAGTAAGTATAGCTAAGATTGTATCAAATAATAAAAATGTTTTAACAGCAACTGTAACACCATCTACAACATTATCAGGATATTCATATAAATGGTATAAGAATGATGTTGAAATATCAGGTCAAACATCATCTACATTAGAAACTATAGAAGCAGGAACATATAAAGTAGTAGTAACTACAGGTTCTGGAAAACAAGCAACAAGTAATACAATAACAATTAATAGTTATACCATTGCTTATAATGTAAATGGTGGAACAGGTACTATTGGTAATACAACTAAAATTCAAGATTTAAGTACTAATATAACAACAACAGTACCAACTAAAGATGGTTACACATTTATGGGTTGGGGAACTTCAACAACTGACACGAGTGTAGATTATGCATCTTCGGCTTCATATACAGCAAATAGTGGAACGACACTATATGCAATATGGAAGAAAACAGTAACAATAACATTTGCTGCTAATAACGCAACAATATCAAAAACAAGTGCATCATGTGATATGTGGAATGCGGATACAAGTTGTTCAGTAACATCACCAACAATCACAGCGCCAAGTAATACACCAACGGTAGTAGGATTTAATACAGATAAAAATGGAACAACAAGTAGTTGGAATGTTAATACAGCAAAGAGTGTAAGTAGTAATGCAACATATTATGCTATTACTAAGAAAGATGCAGTAACATATACAGCTAAATTTAATGCTAATGGTGCAACTTTGTCATCAACTAGTAATTTAACATGTACAATACCAGCTGTGTACAACAATGCAAAACAAGGTACATCATGCACTGTTAAAGCTCCGACAATTACAAGAAGTGGTTATAATATTGTTGGATATAATACTGAGGCTGGTAGTACAAGTAATAATAGTGCTTATAATACAAGCAGTACAGTTTTAACCGTAAGTTCAAATAATGTGACATGGTATGCTGTAACTTATAAAACAATAACAGTAAGTTATGCAGCTAATGGTGGAACCGGTACGATGGAAGCAAGTACATGTAATATGTACAATACGGCAAGTAATTGTTCAATTACATTAAGAATTAACGACTTTACAAAGCCTGATTATGTCTTCAAAGGTTATGGTACAGGAACAACAGAGGTAACACATAGTCCATCAACAGCTTATACATTCTCAAGTAATACAACATTAAATGCCATTTGGGAGTCAACTTTACCGGTCAAAGTATTATCTACACCTAGATGGGGTAATGGAGTTTATGTTGCTAAATATAGTGATGGTACATTGGCTGTATGTGCACGCGTTTATATAAATAGTTTTGAAGATTATCAAATTGAATGTTTCAGAGAAAATGATACTGTTAATGTTCTTAATCACATGAATGAAATTATGAGTTGTAATAGTTATGAATGTCGTGATTATAATCATCTATTCTGCCATGCCAATGATAATTATGTACAGTGCAGCAAAGCTAGCTCATATGATAACGCTGTTTGTATGGTTATGAAAAACGATGTATGGTGTAGTGAAAGCATACCTAATCCATCTGAGCCTACTAATCCATATGGAACTATTACGTGCTACTATAATAGAAACACTGGCGTAGAATCTTGTGAATCATATTATGATTAATAGTATATTATTTTGTTAAGTCAATTATGCTTTGATCATTCAAACATTAAGGTACTACATGTGTAGTACCTTTTATTGTTAGTTTGATTAATTATTGAATTTAAGCAAATATATATAATAAAATGTATTGCTATGGATGTACAGAAAGTAGTGATTTAAAATTATACACTATTTCAACACGTGGAACTACAACACATGCATCTGAAAGAAATGCAGCATGTACAAATGGATATAGTTCCGATCCGATTTCAGGATGTGCTAAAGCAGGAAATGGATATGTTAAAATCACATATTTAGGAGAATAGACTAAGTTATAACTTAGTCTTTTTTATAAAACACGAAAAAACATTCGTGTTTTATCTTTACTTAATTTCATGTTTTTGATAAAATTTAATTAGGTGATGTCTATGGAAAAAATTATTTTTCACATTGATGTTAATAACGCTTTTTTATCGTGGACGGCAGTTCAACTATTGGAAAATGGTTACAAATACGATATTAGAGATTCTTATGCTGTTATAGGTACTGATCCTAAAATGCGTAAAGGAATTGTTTTAGCCAAATCCACACCTTGTAAAAAATTAGGTATATATACATCACAGACATTATATGAAGCTTCTAAAAAATGCCATGTATTAAAAGTTTATCCACCGGATTATAAATATTATTCTGAAATGAGTCACAGCTTATTTAAATTACTTAGTAAATATACACCAGATATCGAAATAGCTAGTATTGATGAATGTTATCTAGACTATGGCAAGGTAAAAAGAATGTATGGCGATGAGATGGAATTTGCTAAAAAAATTCAAAAAGAAATATTTGATACTTTGAAGTTTACTGTTAATATTGGTATAGCTAATAGTAAGTTATGCGCTAAAATGGCTAGTGATTTCACTAAACCTAATAAAATACATACTTTGTATAATTATGAAATAAAAGATAAAATGTATCCTTTACCTATATCTGATTTATTTATGATAGGTAAGAAAACATCTGAAAAACTAATTAATTTAGGTATTAAAACAATAGGTGATTTAGCCAATGCATCGTATGAAACTTTATATAAATATTTTAAAAATCAAGCATCGTTTTTAATAAATCAAGCAAAAGGTATTGATGATAGTGAAGTTGATTCTAGCTACTATGAACCTAAGGGAATAAGTAATGAGATAACTTTAAGTCACGATATTGTTGATAAAGATAGATTATATCCGTATTTAATGAATTTAAGTGATTCTTTAGCTATAAGATTACGTAGTCAAAATAAATATGCTTATGTTGTATGTGTTATATTGAAAGATAATTATTTTAAAAGAAAATCACATCAAAAGAAACTAGCTAATCCAACTAATAATACTGATGAAATATATAAGGTATCAAGGAATATATTAGATGAAATGTGGAATGATGAAAGCATTCGATTAATAGGATTAAGATTGGATAAATTAGTAAGCAATGTTAACTATCAAGCATCATTATTTGATGAAGAGAAAAATGATGATAAAGTGGATATAGTAGTTGATGATTTAAAGAAAAAATTTGGTAATAAAATCATTAATAAAGCTAGTTTGCTTAATAATAAAGAGAAAAAGAAATTAGACCTAAGAACGGAACTAAAAAAATAAAATATTTACCTAATAATAATTGTAATTGTCATTAAAATGTGTTAAAATAACAATTAGGTGATAAAAATGCTTAGTGAAATAAAGGAATCATTAAATGTTAACCCTTATTTAACTGATGACATCAAAGAAAATATTTTAGAACTTGTTACAATTTTTAATAATCAGTTTCCAAGTGTTGATTTAAATAATCTAGTTGCTAGATTGAAGACCTTAAAAATTGAAAAAGGAAGCAAATTTGTTATAAAAGGATTATCTAAATATAATCCAATTGAAAATAAAATTTGCATTGCTTTATCACAATTAAAAGATGATACAGATTGTAAACATATTATGATGAGAGAATTGCTTAATGTTATCTCAGCTAGTGATACATTTACAGGTTTCAACAATGATCATAAATATGAAGCTTTAAATATTGGATATACTGAAATATTAGCTAATTTATTAGTTGGTAATGAATCAATTAATGAATATGAAAATGAAGTTATATCAGCTGGTTTAATGCTTAATTTAATCGGTACAGATAATGTATTTAATGCTTATTTTAAAAATGACATTAATATAATATTAAATGTGTAGGGGGATAAAATATGCCAAGAAAGAATTTAGAAGACTTTATGGAAAAAGCAGAGTTGAACCATTGCGGTTTAGTTGATATTAGCGTTGTTGCAGAGTCATCTTTAATATGCGCTGAGTCAATGAATAAGGGTCAATCACAAGCAGAATATATTGTTACAGTTTTGCCTGACGGTTTGTGTTTAAATGTCCAATCAGATAAACTAAATGGTTTTAAGGATAAAGTTGCTAATAAGTATAATATTTTTACACCATCAATCGAGTGTGTACAAGCAATCAATGATGGAAGAGCAAGATAAACAATGAAAAAGAAGTAGTAGTAAAAGTAATTATTGATAGAGAGCTGGTGTTTGGTGGAAACTAGTAATAATCTTTTATGAATTCACCTTTGGAGTTTACAGGTAACGCGTTATAGTTATTCAAGGTAGTTATAAACTACAAATTAAGGTGGTACCACGTCATCACGTCCTTATATGGATGTGATTTTTTTATTTAAGGAGGATATATATGGAAGAAATATTAAATAGTTTAGAGGAAAAAATAGTAAAAGTAACTAATATGAATGAATTGAATGAGTTAAAAGCTGAATATTTAGGTAAAAAAGGAAGTATTAGTGCTTTATCTAGTAAAATGGGTGAATTATCAATTGAAGAGAAGAAAACATATGGTATGAAACTAAATGAAATTCGTACTAAAGCTGAAAACTTGATCGAAGAAAAAAGAAAGAGTATTGAAGATGCTATTTTAAATGAAAAATTATCTAAGGAGGCTGTTGATATAACACTTCCAGCAACTAAGATTCAAGCAGGTGCTCCTAATATTCTAGAAAAAGTAATTGAAGAAGTAGAAGAAATATTTATGTCTATGGGTTATGATGTAGTAGATGGACCAGAAGTAGAAGAGGATAGATATAACTTTGAACTTTTAAATATTCCAAAAGGACATGCTGCAAGAGATGCTCAAGATACATTCTATTTAAAAGATGATGAAATACTACTTAGAAGTCAAACATCAGGTGTTCAAGCACGTGTTATGTTGCAACATGAAGGTAAAGATCCTATTAGAATGATTTGTCCAGGTAAAACATATAGAAGAGATGATGATGATG
>JAEEYW010000062.1 GCA_016288305.1 Caryophanales bacterium
GGTATACCACAATGGTATTACAACAAAATCAGAAGTAAGATTGAAATTAACAGAACAAATATTATTGGTAAATATACAGCTATAAATAGTGTTATCCCAGCTGGAAGCTTTATTTATAAAAGTATGATTGTCAAAGCGGAAGATATCCCTGATAACTTAATATCACAAGTTCCAGAAGGTCAAAGACCATATATGTTATCTGTTAATGCCAATAGTACATATTATAATTCAATCTTACCTGGTAATGTTATTGATATTTATATGAAAGCTACAGATGAAAATGGTCAAATTATGATTGGAACATTTTTATCAAAAGTAGAAGTGTTAGCAGTTAAAGATAGTAGCGGTAATAATGTTTTTGAAGATACAACAGCTAATAGAGCTCCTGCTTCATTATTAATTGGTGTACCAGAAGATATATACATTTTACTTAAAAAATCTGAATACTTAAAATCATCTGGCGTTGATTTATTCCCTGTTTTATATGGTGGAACAAATCCTATTATAGGTGACTTAACGGTTGGTCGTGAAGAATTAGTAAATTACATTAATAGTCGAACAGTAGTATTTAGTGAAAGTGAAGATTAATTAATGAATGAAATTTTATTTTCACAAATAGATTTTGGACCGTTAAGAGAATATTTAGAAAATGATGATGTTACCGATGTTTCATATAGTAATAGTGGACAATTATGGTTAAAAACATTATCAAGGGGTATTTATAGAGTTGAAAACCCTAATGTTAATGATGCAATGATGGAAAAATTAGCTTTCCAATGCTCTAACGTTATGGGAAGAAGTTTTAATGCAGCACATCCATTTTTGGATTCTGAAAGTGCTGAATTGCGTATGAACTTTGTACATAATTCTATAGCTAGTAATGGTATAGCGTGTGTTATAAGAAAAACGCCAGCTAAGATAAGATTGGAAAAAGAAAAAATTATAGCTGAAAAATATATAACACGAGATGTACATGATTTTTTAGTACAATGTGTTCTAGCGCATTGTAATATCATCGTTTGTGGTGAAACTGGTTCTGGTAAAACAGAGTTTGTTAAATATCTAGCTTCTAAAACTAGAGAAGATGAAAAAATAATAACTATTGAGGATACTTTGGAACTTCATTTGGATAAGATTTTTCCTCACAGGGATATTGTCGCAATGAAGACAAATAATGTCGCATCTTATTCAGAAGTACTTGTTACTTGTATGCGTCAAAACCCTAAATGGATTTTATTATCTGAGGTTCGTAGCGCGGAGGCTGTAACAGCTGTACGTAACTCAATATCTTCAGGACACTATATTTTGTCGACTATTCATGCTGATAAAGCTGCATCTATACCAAATCGTATGTATAGTTTGCTGGAAACGAATCAAGATATTGATCAGTTTTTGAAATCTATCTATCGCTATGTTCAAATAGGTGTCTTCGTAAGAGGTAGACAAGATAAAGAGACTAAACGTTTCATTCGTGAAATAGGAGAGGTTACTGAGTTTTATGTAACAGAGGATAACGAAGCAAAATATAACGTTATATACAAGAAAACTCCTGAAGGAAAGATTTCACGAAAAAATCCAAGTAAATATTTAATAGATTATATTGAAGGCCAAGGAGTTGAAATTCCAGAAGGATTTATTAATCCAATGTATGACGAAAAGACTAGCGATGAGAAGACTGTTCCAAATCAGTCTATACCTAGTCCATCAGTTAGACCTATTCAACCTGTGATGTCAGCTCGACCTATGGTTCAACCTGTTGGTGCGCCACAAGGGGTTCCTGTTAATTTAACTGATAACAGATAGGAGGTGCTTTATGATAGCAATGATATTTATAGCTATTGTTCTTATCGTAGCTTTCATACTTATTTATAGAAGAAATACTGGTTCTAATGTGTATAAGTACATAACTACTTCAGTAGGGTCAGCATATGATAGATATGCGCCATATTCTTTTAAAGTTGTTAGAGATAAAGTTAAGCGATTAGGACAAGAATATACGCCTAGACAATATGCTTTACAAATTGTAGCATTTGCAGTTGGTGCTGCTATAATTTCATATCTATATTTTTATAGTTTGGTATGGTGTATAGTGTATGTAGCTTTTGCTGTCATGTTAGTTCCTTATTTGGCTTATTTACGTTGTAAAAGATTATATAGTGAGTTTATCTTTGAACAAATTCAAGTATATACAACTAACGTAATTATGGAATTCGCTACTACGCAATCTTTTGTTAAATCACTAGAAGGTGTTTATGAATCTGGGGTATTGGATGACCCTGTTAAAAGCGATGTCCGTATTATGATTGATATGGCATATAAAAATGGTACAATTAATGAATCAATCGATTTCATGAATAATAAGTATGATTATTATATTATTAGAAATATGCATCAATTGTTTTATCAAATAAATAATGAAGGTGCTACTGATGCATCTGCTTCTTTAGACAATATGTTACTAGATGTCGATATGTTAGTTGAAGGAGTATATCGTGATAGAATTGATAGAGCAGCATTCCATAAAAAATTCTTACAATTTGGTTTTGTATTATATTTTATGGTTATGTTAGTTCAATTTTTGTTGGGTACAGAAAGATATATATCAATATTGGAAATTTGGTATGTTCAATTGTTGATGCATGGTATCGTCCTTATAAACACTTATTTCTTATTAAATGGTGAAAAATTTTATAATGAGAATGTGGGGGCTGAGTAATGATATTTTTATTAATAGCTGCTATAGTGTTTTTTATAGTATTTTATACAAAAATTATCGAGCCTAAGCAATTTTTAGCTTCATCACAACCAATGTTTAAGTTTTTGATTGAAAAAGATTATGAATTCTTATTACGTTTAAAATATGGTGATGATGCTGATGTCAATAAATCGTTTGGTTTACGAATTAGAAATGGTATCCTTGTAACAGTTGTTGCAATGTTCTTATTTTTATCAAACATGCAGTTTTTATATGTGTTGTTAGCGTTTATAGCTGGATATTTAATTTTTAAACAACCGTATACAAATTTAAAATCTTATTATAAGCGTAATCTTCATCATATTGATTTGATGTTACCTTATTATTTAAAAAGTTTGGAAATACTAGTACAACATTATACTGTGCCTGTAGCTTTATCGAAATCTATTGAAGCAGCACCCTCTGTTTTTAAACCAGGATTAAGAAGTTTAATTGCAAAGATTGAGTCTGGTGATATGTCGGTCAATCCTTATATGGATTTTGCACGTGAATATCCTGTTAGAGATTCAATGCGTATGATGAGACTTTTATATCGTTTGAGTCTTGGAAGTCAAGAAAGAAAACAGGAACAGCTAACAATGTTTTCTAGAACAATTTCGAGTTTACAAAACAAAGCCAGGGAACAAAAATATGCTGAAAGATTAAGTACTATGGAACAAAAAACGATGGTTATGTTATTCGCAACAGGTGGTGGCATAATGTTGGTAATGTTACTTTCTATGATGCAAATGATGAACTATTAACACTATTTTACATATTTTACGTATTTTGTTGTACTAAATATTGTTTTTTATGATAAAATACGTTTGTAGATTATATTAGGAGGAAAAACTATGAAGGAGGCAGCCGGAGAAGCGAATATGACAGCGGTTACTATCATATTGATTGGTGCTATTGCTTCTGTTGTTATTCCGATGGTTAGAAGATCTATGGAAAGCGTTGAATATCGTGCTAATTGCATGGCATGTGGAGGTTATATGTGGCAAGATTATTGTGTTATATATAATCCGGTTTCTAAAAATGAGGATATAGTTAATCCTGACACATGTACAGGCGGTTTGTGGAATCATTGATTTTTCTTGCATACAAATATAATTTTATGATATAATAACTTTAGATGTTAAAAAATAGGGAGGTATAAACATGAAGGAAGCAGCTGGAGAAGCAAACTTAACGGTAATTACAATAGTATTAATTGGAGTTATTGCTGCTGTTGCAATACCAATGGTTAATAGTGCTATGAAGAAAGCTGAGTTTAACGGAAACTGCCAAGCATGCGGTGGGTTCGTTTTTGAAGGGAACTGTTTTAATGGTGACAATGTGGAGATTAACGTTTATTCATGTCAACCTGGCGGTAATAGTTAATAGGAAGATAACGAAAGTTATCTTTTTATTTGTTGATTGTTACAAATTAAAATAGTATAATATTTTATAGGTGATTGTATGAGCGGACCATTAGGACATACTTTTCTGTATAATCTAATCATTTTGTTTATTTTAATAGTCTTTGGCTTTTTAGCTGGTACAATGAGTTATTATAAAGCTATGAAAGTTAATGATACTATAGTATCTGAAATTGAAAAATATGAAGGTTATAACACTAGCTCAAAAGATGATGGATCTTTTGATGCTATAGAAAGAAATTTGGCTACATTGGGATATTCATATACCGAACCAGGTTTTAAATGCCCAACATCATATGGTGGAATGAGTACAAGTGTATACACTAAGAAAAGTAAGCAATTTGAGTACTGTATTTATGTAGATCCCACAGGTCCAGATGAAGAATATCATACATATGGTGTTCTGACATTTATTAAAATTAATTTGCCTTTAATTAAGGAAATTAAAATACCCGTTTTTACAAAAACAAAACAAATTTATAATTTTCATCATAAATAATCTATTTTACGTTTACACTTTTTGTGTAAACAATATTGTGAAAATGTAGCAATTATAGTATAATTGTATTGGTTCGGGGAGGCGTTCTATGAAAGAGGCAATTGGAACTTCTATGGTTTTCAATCTGATAATAATCTTTGTTGGTGTAATGATTGCTCTTTTATTTGGCTACATTTCTTATTCAAAAGGTTTTAAAATAAGAAATAGAATCCTTGATAGAATGGAAGAATATAAAGTATATAATAATGATGCTAAGGATGCTATTGCTGGTGATTTGAAAGCAATGGGATATCAAACATCTACATCTGGGAAATGCAAGATTGTAACTAAAAGAAGTAAAAACACTAATTATATCGTTTCTCCTATGACTGATAGTACTAATCCGTATGACTATTGTGTTTATCAATATAGGACAACAAAAGGTGTTTATTATGGTGTTACAGTATACATTACTTTAAATTTTCCAATAGTTAATAGTATTGTTCGTATACCATTATATGGTGAAACAAAAATAATTTATGACAAAGGAATGGTGGAAGGATAATGAACGTAATAATTAGTAATCGCCACAAAGATGTTCTTGAGTCGTTAGAAATAGATATTATTAAATCTGTAAGTGGTGAATTTGACGTCGATGAAATAGTATCTATGTTTCAAAATTTCTATTATCAGCGAATGATATTAGATATTACGGCTTTAAAGAATTATTATGATATTAAAGTTTTACAAAAATTATCAATATCATTGGATATGGAAAAATTGATATTATTGCTAGATGATTCAGAACAATCATCTAGTCCAGATTATTTATCAAAGTTGATATCAATGGGTATATATAATTTTACTAAAAATATCGATGGCGTTATGTATTTATATAATAATCCAAATAGTTATCGTGATGTTGCTCAATATCATCAAATAGATAATACAACTCAAGATCAAATAGTTTATCAAGCTGTTGAAAGTCAGTATTGTAGAATTATCGGTGTTAAAAATTTAACTGATAAAGCAGGAGCCACAACATTTGCTTATATGATGGTTAAACAGTTGCAAAAGCACTATGATGTTGTAGGTGTAGAAGTAGATAAAAATGATTTTAATTATTTTGGTTTTAAAAAGCTACATAGTGTAACTAATCTTGATTTACCAAGATTTATTGAAAACAATAAAAATAGAGATGCCATTATCATTGATATTGGCAATAGTTCATCGGCGTTGTCGGTGGTTCAAGATATTATTTACTTGGTTTCCCCATCAGTTATCAAGTTAAATAAATTATTAAACATTAATCGTAATGTATTTAGAGATTTATCAGGAAGAAAACTTGTTTTAAATCAAAGTTTGTTAACTTCTAAGGATGTTTTAGAGTTGCAATATGAAATTAAGGCAGAATTCTTCTATAATATGCCGCCTCTAAATGAAAGAGAAAAAGACATTATGGTGATGGATAGGTTTTTGGCCAAACTAGGATTTGTTAAGCAACAAACTGGTGAAGCTGAAAAGAAAAAGAAAATACTAGGTTTATTTTAGGAGGTTTAATATGAAAAAAGTATTATATGGATTTATTATTTTCGTAAGTTTATTTGTTTTTAATGGAAAGGTATTAGCTGATAAAACTTGTGATTATAATGTACAAGTTGGGTCTCAAGTTTACCAATTAAGTTTCTACATGAAAAATAATGAACTACGATATAAATGTAGTTATGACGGCGATGAGGACTATGGCCCTATAAACCATGAAATTATGTGTTCTTCAGCGAGATTTGTTGCGGGAACTCAATTACAAAATGCCATGAAAGCAATTGTCACTTCAAACAGTACAAGTTGCTCCAGTAGTGCTGTTGTGGCTAGCAAAACTGGTGATGGCGTTTATACATTAGGGATAGGCGGAGCATCACAATCTACAAGTACATGGAAATGTAATTACGATTTATATATTAATGATTCACGTGCTACTCTTGTTTTTGAAAAAAAAGATGGAGAAATATATTATGGATGTGGATCTGCTACATCGAAATACACAGCTAAACATAGCTGTAATGGTATTCTTGTTTACTTAGATAGCAAAGTACAAACAAAAATTAAAGAATTAAGTAATACTGGAAATTGTGCACTTGGAAATTATACATTAGAACAAACAAAAGACAAAAAAATAGTATTAAGAGAAGTTAGCAATGGTGGTTCAACTTCAAATCCAGGTAATGGTGGTTCAACTTCAAACCCTGGTAATGGTAGTTCTACAACTTCAAACCCTGGAAATAATAATTCAGGAAACAATTCAGGAAACGGAAATACAGTTAATATTCATGGTAAAACAACATACAAAGCAGTTTATTGCGGTGATGCAGATATAAGAATACCAGCTGTTTTTCCAAGTATTGTTAACACTTTAATTAGAATTATACAAATTGCCGTTCCAGTACTATTAATTTTCTTTGGTATGTTTGACTTAGCTAAGGCTGTTATCGCTCAAAAGGATGAGGATATCAAAAAAGGTCAACAAACTTTTGTTAAGAGATTGATTGCCGGAGTTTTAGTATTCTTTGTATTCTTTGTTGTTGAATTTGTCGTTGGTATTATTGCGAAAGACGATCAATCAGTATGGAATTGTGTTGATTGCTTTGTAAATGGAAATTGTATAACAAAATAATTGACATTTATTGTAAATTAATGTAATATTAATTATAGACAGGAGGGAAATAATATGTTCTTATTATATGACGTTACATGTGCAGGAATTACTATGGATTCATATATTCCTACTATCACATCAACAATTTATAATATAGTTAGAATCGGTGTACCATTATTACTAATTTTCTTTGGTATGTTAGATTTAGGAAAAGCTGTTATGGCACAAAAGGATGAAGATATTAAAAAAGGTCAACAAACTTTTGTTAAAAGATTAGTTGCAGCTGTTATCGTATTCCTAGTATTCTTTATCGTACAAATAGTAGTAAATATTGTTGCTCCAAAACAAGATGCAAGCAATACTACTAACGGCGGTAATATTATGAGTTGTGTAAAATGTTTTGTTAGTGGTCCAAACGCTACAAACGGATGTTCAGCAAGTTCAGCTGGAGATGTTTTACAACAAGAAGAAAAATAATTAAATTAAAACAATAATAAAAATCTTTATTATTGTTTTTTTTTGTGTTATAATATATGTGTTAAAATTTACATTTCGAATGGGGTGCGCATAACATGGATGTTATTATTAATATTTTAAGGACAATAATGTTCTTTTTGGACGGGATCGTATACAAATTAATAGGATGGGCATATGAATTGCTTATTGATATAGCCAATACATCTATTTTTACAGAGGATGTAATTGACTTTTTTGCTTCAAAGGTGTATTCACTTTTGGGGATTTTTATGCTGTTTAAAGTATCTTTTTCAATTATGACATACATTGTTAATCCCGATGAATTTTCAGATAAAAATAAAGGATTTGGAAAAGTTGTATCCAATATTGTTATTACAGTAGCGTTATTAATTGCAACACCATGGATTTTCTCACAAGCTATGGATTTACAAAGAATAGTTTTGAAAGATAATATCATTGGTAAAATATTCTCAGCACAGCCACAAACTTCTGGAACTGGTTTACCTACTGGAGCTGGTGAACAAATGGCGTACGAAACGTTCACTGCTTTCTATCATATTAATCAAGAATTTGATGCTGCATGTAGCACGGTTTATGAAACAGCTTCATTTGGTGACAAATGTGAGGAGTTAATAGGAAATATTAAGGGTAGCGCTGATTATGCCACAACATTATACATGGCACATAATTTTAAAAATGCCTCAATTCTTTTAGATGATTACAGTTTGTTAAATCAAAAATCAAAAAATAGTGATGCTTATATAATGGAATATATGCCTATTATTTCAACTATAGCTGGTGGTTTAGTAACATGGATACTTATTATGTTCTGCCTTGATATAGCATTAAGGAGTGTTAAAATAGGATTTTTACGAATGATAGCACCAATTCCTATCGTTTCAAGAATTGATCCTAAAAAAGGAACAGAAGTATTTAATAAGTGGCTAAAAGAATGTACATCAACATATTTAGATTTATTTATAAGACTTATAGCTATTAACTTTGCAATATTTATTATTTCACAAATGGGTTCTATGGGATTCGTTGATCAATCAACAGGATTACCTGCTGATGTTAATTTCTTAGTTAAATTTGTTATTATATTGGGAGCTTTACTATTTGCTAAACAGTTACCAAAATTAATTGAATCTATTACAGGTATAAAGATGTCTAGTGATTTCACATTAAACCCATTAAAGAAATTAAGTGAAGTACCATTGCTAGGACGTCCATTGGCTGCTGCAGGTCAACTTGCAGGACATGGTGCTTTAATTGGAGGTAGAGCTTTATTTGGCCGTACTTTAGGTAAGGCTTTTGGCGGTTTAGGTAATATGGCTAAAACAGCATGGAAAAATAAAGGCCTTGATAAAGCAGATAGAACATCAATGAAAACAGCTTTTGGCATTGGCGCTAAGGATAGTTGGGATAAGTCAAAAGCTAGAATGAGCGCCAGATGGGCAACTGGCTTAGATACAGCTCATAATAATGTAAAGGGATTTGTAGGTAATATTACTGGTACCGGTAAAGATACAAAGTGGAAAAGCGTTTCACTTGATAGCAACGATGACTATGTAAAAGGAACAAAAGCATTTAAAGCATTAGAAAAAGAAGAAGCAAAAGGTCAAAAACTAGATCGTGAATATCAAGAAGCGTTAGCAAAAGACGTAGGAAAGAAAAAATTTTATTCATTAGATAAAGAAACAGGACAAATGAAACCGGATCAAAACAAATTTTTGGCCTCAAAATTTGGTCATAGAAAATTTAACGAGACGTTTGAATTAATGAATAGACGAAAAGACGAAATGTATGCTGCAGAATATGAGAAGAGTGCTAAGCAGGCAGCGTTGGATGCAGCTTACTCTGCAACATATAAAAATACGCAAGATAGAGATGCGGCTATAGCTAAGGCTAGAAAAGAGTATACAGATGCATCCAAGGCTTATGGAAAGGCTCAAGGACGTTATTCATTAGCTGAAAAGCAACATGAAATCAGTAGAGGAATGTATAAAGATGATGCATTTATTCAGGATGCATTCGAGAAATATCAAAAGACTAAATATGAAGCACCTGATAACGCATCAGGAAATGGTCAATCATCACCAAATCCATCAGGACCAAATAGTGGCGGACCAAATACAACTGGACCAAATACAACTGGACCAAATACAACTGGACCAAATACAACAGGACCAAATAGTGGTGGACCAAATACAACTGGACCAAATAGTGGTGGACCAAATACAACAGGGCCAAATAGTGGTGGATCAAATACAACAGGACCAAATAGTGGTGGATCAAATACAACTGGACCAAATAGTGGCGGACCAAATACAACAGGACCAAATAGTGGTGGATCAAATACAACTGGACCAAATAGTGGTGGACCAAATACAACAGGACCAAATAGTGGTGGACCAAATACAACAGGACCAAATAGTGGTGGATCAAATACAACAGGACCAAATAGTGGTGGATCAAATACAACAGGACCAAATAGTGGTGGATCAAATACAACAGGACCAAATCCAGAGCCTAATTCAAAAGGTACTGTTGATAATCCAAATATGTCAGCTTCTGATTTCCAAGATTTAATGAATATGGATAGCTCATTTGGATTTGGTTATACAGGTCCAATTGGTGGAAGTCAACCTACACCAAGTGCTCCACAAGGAACGCCTATCACAAGCAATCCAACAACTAGTAGTGCATCCCCTGCAATGCAAGGTACTAGTGAGGTTCATGCGAATATGGATGGTTCAAGTGTTAAGATTGATTCAGGAAGCATAAATGATGCACTTAGTAGTATGGCTGCACAATTTAATAATCAAATGAATAACACTTCAGCAAGAGATGCTGCTAATGTACACTTGAATGTTTCAGATGCAAGTATTAATTCAGGAAACATAAGTGATGCAGTATCACAAAAAATGGAAAGTGCATTTACTAATTTAAGTCAACAATTTGATGCAGCAAGAAATGATACATCAGCAAGAAATGCTGCCAATGTACATTTAGATACTTCAAATATTAATATTGATACAGATAGTATAAAAGCCGCTATGTCACAAAAGATGGAAGAAGTTGCTTCTAATTTAAATGAACAGTTCAATAAAGCAATGAATAATACATCAGCTCGTACGGCTGCTATGGAATATCAAGCTCCTGTTATGAATGAAGAAGCTATTGCTAAGGCAATATCAAAATCTGGTATTAAATCTTCAATAGATAACTTAAATAGTAATATGGAAAATGCTAATAGCAAATTAGAAAGCGTTTCTAATGCTATAAATTCACAACCTGGAGCGCGTGAATTTGCTGAAGCATTAGATAAAACTAATTTTGCAAGCAATATTAAAGAAATGAATAAAAATGCGAAAGAACAAAGTTCAAATAATTCGGCAGTGTTTGATAAATTGTCAGCTAATGATATCAAAACAACTACTATCAATGGTGTAAATTTATCTGATCTTGAAGATGATAGAAAATAATAAATAAAAAGGGTGTGATACTATGGAAAACGGATTTTTAATACCGGCAAATACAAAAAAATCAATGCTGATATTGGGATTGTTTACCCAATTCGATTTGATACTATTTAGTGTTGGAATTGCGTTATCGATAATTTTTCTAATAACGTTACCACTAAACGAAATAGTATTTGTAATCATAGCTCTATTACCAGTAGGTGTGACAGGCTTCTTAGTGATGCCTGTCCCTAACTACTATAATATGAGAACTTTGATAGCTTCAGCAGTTGGGTTTTTTGTAAATCAAAGAAAGTTTAAATGGAAGGGTTGGTGTATGTACGATGGCGAAAGCAAAAAATAGATATACAAATGATGACATACCAGTAAAAGAAATTAAAAATGGTTGCATTTTATTAACTAGTGGCGAAAAAGTTACAGGCGTTAAAATAATGCCTAGAAACATATTTATTTTGGATCAGCAGACACAAGATTCAATTATAGCCAGTTTAAAAACAGTATATAATACTATTGATTATGAGTTTTGGTTAATAGCAGCCGATAGACCAGTAGATATAAATGTTTATTTATCACAATTGGAATTGTTATACAACAATGTAACGAATCCTGCAAAAAGAAAATTAATTATGGATGATATCAATAAAGGTAATATGTTTATGAACAATAACGTTGTTGATACTGAGTATTTCTTGTTATTCAAGGATAAGAGTGATGACGTTAATCAAAAAAGAATTAAAAACCTTATTAATACGTTAATGGGGGCAGGCTTAACCTCTTATCAAACGTCAAATAGTGATTTAAGAATGATATTAGATAACTTCTTAAATGGTGGCGTTACAACTACTTTTGGGGCGGTGTTAGGATAATGGATATAAGAAGTCAAATAGCGCCAAAGGGCCTAGAATTTAGAGCAAGTGATTTTGTAATCAGTGATAAGTATGCAACAATTTTAACAGTTGTATCTTATCCAAAATTTATAACACCAGGTTATTTAGCTAGTTTAACTAGTATGGCTGGTGTAAAAGTAGTTATTAAACATATACCATTACCATTTAGTTTAATGCAAAAAATGCTAAATAAAGAAATCGCTGATTTGAAGATGAGATATCAAGAAGAAAAAGATAAAACTGTTCAAGAAAGAATTAGACAAGATTATGAATCTTTGGAATTCTTTATTGCACAATTAGCTAGTACGCAAGCTAAGATATTTGATTTCCAAATGCATATTATGATTACTGCTGATTCACAAGATGATTTGATTAGCAAGAAAATGCAAGTTAAAAACTATTTGGAAGCAATGGAAATGAAAGCATTCCCATTACGTTTTGAACAAGAACGAATTTTAAAATCAATATTACCTATATATCCAAAACAAGCTGTTGAAGATAGAATTGGTACACCTATTCCTGCACCAACAATTGCAGCTATGTACCCATTTATCTTTGATAGTATTAAAGATCCTGGATTGTCATGTTTATTGGGTGTTGATTTTTCAGGTGGTGTTATTCTATTTAACCAATTCTTATATCAAATTAAGAAGGAACATAATAGAAATAATGCAAACTTAATTATTTTGGGTACATCTGGTTCTGGTAAATCAACAGCGGCTAAATTATTGTTAAGAACACATCTTAGAAATGATTATCAATTAGTTGTTATTGATCCAGAAGGTGAACTTGGTGAAATGACTAAGTTATATAACGGAGACTTTATTGACTTAGGTAAGGGTGGAGAATATGGTATGATTAATCCACTTGAAGTTATAATGGATGCTGATGATGAAGAAATTAAACAAGGATTGGGATATACTGTTTTAACACGTACACTACAATCAATAAAAGCATTCATGAAATATTATGATCCAAGTATTGATGAAGACTCAATCAATATGTTTAGTGAAGTAGTTCAAGAAACATATAGAAGATTTGGTATTGATTTTACGTCTAATTTTACTAATTTCAAATCTACTGATTATCCGACAATGAAAGATGTATATGCAACTGTAAGAGGTAAATTATTATCTATGCCGGAAAAAACTCATGAAAAAGATGTTTTAGAAAAATTGGAATTAAAAATAAGACCACTAGTAAGAGAGTTGAAATATTATTTTGATGGTCATACAACTATCAAACCTCAAAGTAATTTCGTAGTGTTTAACATAAGAGAATTGATGAATAGTGATAAAAATATTAGAAATGCATTATTCTTTAATATATTAAAATATGCTTGGAGTTTAACTTTAGATAGTAGTATTAATACAATACTAACTGTAGATGAAGCACACGTATTGTTATCAGGTAATAATACACTAGGTGCGGATTTCTTAGCGCAAATTCAAAGACGTGCTCGTAAGTATAACACAGGAACAATCATTATAACGCAACAACCTACTGATTTCAGCGATCCAGCTGTTATCACACAAGGTAAAGCTATATTTGATAATGCATCATATTATTTGGTTATGGGCCTTAAAAAACAAGCTGTTGAAGATTTGGCTAAATTAATAGATTTAAATGATAACGAAAAAGAAAGTATAAAACGTTACAATCAAGGTGAAGCATTATTCGTATGTGGAAGTAGAAGAATGCAAATTAATGTTGTTGTAACTGAACAAGAATTAGATTCTTTCGGTAGTGGCGGAGGTCTATAGTATTAATTGATGTATAGGAGGTGATATCAGTGGCAAATAAAACGCAAACTAATAATAGTGATCCTGAGTTTGAAAGAGCTAGGGTAAACAATACTGAAAATTTACGAAATGCTGCTGATGTCGCAACTGCATCGGGAAATCCATATGCAATGGCGGCAGGAGCTGCTGTTAAGGCTGCTGATGGACTTACTGATGGAGCAAGTAGTGAACTTGGCGGAGAAATTATAACTAAAGTTGTAGAACGTGCGCCAGGTGGTGAAAAAATTCAAAAAGGATTAAATGCTTTGAATGAAAGTGGAGCTGGTAATGCAATAGGCACAGTAGCTCGAGCAAAAAACGGCGGTGTGCCAGGTGGTGCAGCTGCTAATGGTACAGCAAATATGCCAAATTCTGTATCGGGTGGTGCAGCAAATGCACCTGGTTCTATGCCTAATGGCGCGGGAAATATGCCAAATTTGGTTCCTAATAATGCTGCTAAAACGCAAAATAATAATTTGAAAGATACAGGTGCTAATCATCAAAATAGTAGTGCGCCTAATAACGATGAGGCTAACCCACAGCAACAGTCTAAGCAAGGCAATAATGGTGGACAGGCTGATAATTTAAAAAATAAAGCTGCTAATAAGCTGGCTAAAACAGCAGCTACAGCAGCTGGAGGACCACTAGCAGGAAAAGCTGCAGATGCATTGACTAAATCTAAATTAGGAAAAAATTTAATGAATAATATAGGTAAAGGTAATAAAATACCTGGTTTACCTAGCAGAAACTCAAATCCACTCGGTAGTCAACCTAGTCAAGAAAATGGGGAAACTTCTAGTAATCCTATGGATATTGCAAATGATTTAGCCAAAACTGCTAAAAAAGTACATATTATTGTTGGTATCTTAGGTGTTATAGGTAATGCTATTATTACTTTTTTACCAATCATAATATCATTTGTTATGGTTGCAGGTGTTATATATGCAGTTCAAAGAAATATAACACAATTAGCTGAAAATGCTTCAAGGCTTGGACATTTTTTAACAGGTTGTGGTTGGTCAACAGATGAAGAGTGTGACGCTAAAGAAGAAGCAAAATTTTATGATGAAATAGATGCTCAATATAAAAAATACTATAATGAAAAAGGTATAAAGTTAAATAAAGGGTTATTAGTAGCTACTTTAACATACGATAATCCATTTATGACTGATGAGTTAGATGATGTTGAAGATGTTGATGATTTAACTTCTGGTGAAAATATTGATTATAAAAAAAGCAAAAAGAAAGTTAAAACTTTAGCTTCAAACATGATCAATAAACATTTTATAGTTGTTTTAAAAACTATAAATTCATCAGGTGAAGTCTCAAGTAGTAAAATTGTTGCTTCAGCATCAGCTAAAAATGATACTGAAAAAAAGAAAATTGCTGGTGAAGCAGCTATTGAAATACTAAAAGATCTTAAATGCCCTATGGCTGATTCTAATGGCAATGGTACAATTGAAGACAATGAAATCAATTGTGAAATATCTTCTTTAAAAAAAGATATGGAAAATGAATCAACAAGTTTTTTTGCTGATGATGTGGTTGAATTTAAATATAATGGTATACAATATACTGTTGCATATGCGGAAAAAGACGAACTTGATCTTGATGTTTATCGCGAATATCTTGAGAACACTTTTATGACTAAGTTTTATGGTATAAAAGATGAGACAAAAATCACATCAGCTGTTGATATGATATTTGCTATGGCCTCTTTTGCTGATTACCTAGCTGATGGTGAGGATGAAGAACGAACACATATTTACCATGGTATTAGAATTGATATAGCCGATTGTACTGGTAACATGGTTATTGAAAATGTTTCATTAAATGAGTACATTGCAGGTGTTATACATGCTTATGCGACACCTAACGATTCAGATGATTACTTATATTATTTGGCAATGCTTGCTAAAAATAATCTATATGCAAGTAATGGAGCAACAAGTTCAAATATGCCTAGAGTATTAAGAATTAGAAATTGTCCTGAAGTACAAATATATTGTAGTGCGAAGGAAGGCTGTCACTATGCTTCTGATATTGATAAAACTGTAATATCTGGTATTGGTGAAAATCTTTATAAAGGTTCAATCAATGATGCTGAATTCTCAGAAAGAATTAAAAATGCTATAGAGGAAACTAAAATATTATATGTTGTTGATGAAAATCAAAAAATTATAAGATTACCTTATGATGGAACTAAAGAAGAAGAAATCAAAAAAGAATTAGAAGAAAATAACTATTTGTATTATATTGTTGATAATTATGAGGATGCTGATGATTTTATTGAAATAGAATCTGATGTAATGGTTTACCCATTAGATTATGAAAATGTTACTGTAACATCAGCTTATGGTTGGCGAATTAATCCCGTAGCTAAGTATGAATGTAGACATCATAATGGAACTGATATTAGTGCAGCATGTTATGATAACATATATGCTATAGCTGATGGTGTTGTCACGGAAAATGAATTTGAGGTTTCATATGGTAACTATGTAGTTATAGGTCATGGTACATTTGATGGTGAAAACTATGAATATTATAGTTTATATGCGCATCAGCCTTTTCCATCTAATGAGGTACAAGTTGGTGATACTGTTGAAGCAGGTCAACTAATTGGTAAAATCGGTAGTACAGGATGGTCAACTGGATGCCATTTACATATTGAATTATATTCATTTGTAGATGGTATAAAAGTCAGAACAGATCCTGTTGATGATTTGGATGCTTTGGCAGATTTGAACAATCCTTTTGCTGGTACTGTACTTTATCCAAACGAAGCTTCTTGTATATCAGCACTTAGATCTAGTGCATCATTAGGTTTTTATGATGCTTCAAATAATATATATTCATATAATATGAAGGGGTTAAGATAAAATGAAGAAAGTATTATTAGTTTTAAGTATTTTATTTTTAACAGGTTGTAGTGTTGACTATAATATGACGGTTACTAATAAAGGTGAAGTTAGGGAAAAATTTTATGTATATGTAGATAATTCTAAAATATTAAAAACCTCATCTTCAATAGATGAATACTTAGATACATATGTTACATCTTATCGTAAGAAACAAGGTAATGAAAAATTTTCTATTAAAGCAAAACAAAGAAAGAATGATTCTTATTTCCTAGTTTCAAGGAAATATAAAACATTAGAAGAATATGTTGTATCCAATTCGTTTAGATCAATGTTTAATTCTGCTAGTGTCGAAAGAAATGGGAAATATACAACTTTCTTAACTTCTAAGAATGCATACTTAGAAAGTATTAAAAATGATGATTTAATTTCTGATGCATATAAATATGAAAGTTTCAAAATAAATATTAGATTTTATAACGAAGTTATCGATTCGAATGCTGCAGAAGTTGATAAAAAGAATAATATTTATACATGGTATGTTAAAGAGGATAATGAAGATAGTTATATATATTTTAAAATAGGTCCTAAAGTGAGATATGATGCCATGTTATTGGATTTTGTAGATAATCATTTAGCTGCCATTATAACTGTATCAAGTATAGTTGCAGTTATCTTAGGAGCTATGTCATATTTGGTTATCAAAAGTAAAAAAAATAATGAAGTTTAAAAAAAGTGTGATATACTATAATAGGTAGAGGGGATGACTTTATGAAATTAAAATTTAGGGCATCAGGTAGAGATTTATTTATATTCATAGTTTTCTCTATAGCAGTTTTATATTTAGTTGCTGTTATGGTGGTTAACTTATCAAGCTTTGCTGCTGATGGTACTTTAGTAGGATTTAATCCTATTTCAGCCTTTTCGGGAGATTTTATTCTTCCAACTATAGTTGGATATTTATTTGTTATGACATTTATTATGACAAGTGTGTCATCTTACTTTTTTGAAAAAGAAAAAGGTTTTGGATTTTCTATAGGTGCCAAGGAAGAAAAAGGATATGCACGTTGGTCTACAGACAAGGAAATGAAGAAAAAATTACGCCCTGTTAAGACCAAAGCTACTAATTCACAATATGGCGGTATTCCGATTATTAATAATGGTGAAACACTATGGGTAGATAATGGTGAGAGCCATAGTTTAATTATCGGTTCTACTGGTTCTGGTAAAACACAAAGTATCGTTTTACCTCAAGTTGAATCTTTAGCTAAGCATGGTGAATCAATGATTGTAACCGATCCAAAAGGTGAAATCTATGAAAAAACAGCTAATATGCTACGTAATAGAGGTTACAATGTTATATTATTGAACTTCCGTGATCCTCAAAAAGGTAATTCATGGAATCCATTATCATTACCTTATCAATTATATTGCGAAGGTAATAAAGATAAAGCTAACGAATTATTGGACGACTTAGCAATGAATATCTTGTATGATGAGAAAGCTCAAAATCAAGATCCATTCTGGGAAAAAACTTCTGCTGACTATTTCACAGGTTTATCATTAGCGTTGTTTGAGGATGCTAAAGCTGACGAAATCAACTTAAATAGTATTAACTTAATGACTACAACTGGTGAGGATAAATTAGGCGGAACTACTTATATTAAAGAGTATTTTAGTTATAAGGATCCTGCTAGTCCAGCATATATAAACGTATCTTCAACCATTATGGCTCCTAGTGATACTAAAAACAGTATTTTATCAGTATTTAAACAAAAGATTAAATTATTCTCATCAAGAGAAAATTTATCTGAAATGTTATCACATAGTGATTTCGATATGAAAAAAATCGGTAAAGAAAAAACTGCCGTATTTATCGTAATCCAAGATGAAAAGAAAACTTACCATTCATTAGTTACAATTTTCATTAAACAATGTTATGAAACATTGATTGATGTAGCTCAAGAATGTGGTGGTAAATTACCATTTAGAACTAATTTCTTATTGGATGAGTTTGCAAACATGCCTCCATTAAAGGATGTTACTACAATGGTTACAGCTGCCAGAAGTAGAGCTATTCGTTTCTCATTCATAATTCAGAACTTTGCTCAATTATATCAAGTATATGGCAAAGAAAATGGTGAAACAATCAAAGGTAACTGTGGTAATATCTTCTATCTAATTAGTAGTGAATTAGGTGCTTTGGAAGAAATTAGTAAAATGTGTGGTGAAGTTAAGTCAAAAGAAAAAGATAAGACTGCTAGTACTCCACTTGTTACGGTAAGTGATTTACAAAGATTAAAAGAAGGTAATATCATCGTTTTAAGAACACGTATGATGCCTTTTAAAACAAAAGTTATTTATGATTATAAAATCGATTGGGGATATAAAAGGGAACCAGCTGAGTACCCACATAGAGAAAAAGCTCCAATTAGTTTATTTGATTTAAAGAAATTTGTAGATGAAAAGAGAGAGTCTAAGATATCAGATATGATGAATTCTTTCTCAGATGCTCCAACTCCATCATCAGGTGGTGCGCCATTTGCTGATAAACCATCTCCAAGTGGTTTCAATATTGATGATATTGTTAAGAAGATTGATGCTAAGATAGCAGAATTAGAAGAACAAGAAAGATTAGAGCAAGAAGCTGAAAAGACAAAGAATGAATCTACAAATAATACAGATGTCACAGATGATCAATTCTTTGATGACTTCTTCAATGATGAGGATTAATATAATCCTTTTTTTGATGCCCAAACACAAAATTTGTTTCAACATATAATTTATTAGGGTGGATATTATGTTTAACAGTATCTCGGTTGAAGATGTTTTGGGTAAAGATAACATTATTGATATAAGAAGTATTGAGAAATATAATGATAACCATATTCCTGGTTCTAAAAATATACCTATGTTACTGCTTATAAAATTTCCTTCAAAATATTTGAATAAAAGCGAAACATATTACATTTATTGCCAAAAAGGAATCAATAGTAAACGTGTTTGTAATCATTTAAATAGTCAAGGATATAAAGTTGTTAATATAATCGGAGGATATGAAGCATGGGTACTTAAAAAGGCATGAAAATTGCCTTTTTAACGTTTATTTTATTACTTATACGTGATATAATTAGATTGGTGAATGGTATGGAATATATAATAATAGCTTTATTGGTTGTGGTTCTAATAGTGTCAATTATTTCGCTATCAAAGAATATTAATGAATCACGTATTACGGAAAGATTGGGTAAATTGGAAACAAATGTTGTAAAAGAAGTAAGTGATTTTAAAACTTCTTTTGCTCATGATATGAATGGCGATTTTGAAAAACTTAATGATAGAATTGAACATAAACTTAATTACATTAATGATAGGGTTAATGAGAGATTAGATGAAAACTTTGAAAAAACAAATAAAACTTTTACTAGTGTTTTAGAAAGATTATCTAAAATCGATGAGGCTCAAAAAAAGATAGATACTTTATCCACAGATATTGTATCATTGCAGAGCATTTTGACGGATAAAAAGACAAGAGGTATATTCGGTGAAATCAACTTGAAACATATTATGAATAATGTGTTTGGAGAAAATGACAAAATATATCAAATGCAATATAAGTTTAATAACGATACAATTGCCGATTGTGTTTTATTCGCACCAGAACCATTAGGCGTTATCGCTATTGATTCGAAATTTCCTTTAGAACATTACCAAATTATGGTGGATAAAAATATTGATGGTACAACGAGATTACAAGCTGAAAAATTATTTGCTATCGATATGAAGAAACATATTGATGCTATATCAAGTAAATATATTATTAATGGTGTAACTTCTGACCAAGCTATTATGTTCTTACCAGCTGAAGCTATTTTTGCGGAGGTTAACGCCTATCATCAAGATATTATTGAGTACGCGTATAAAAAAAGAGTGTGGATAACTAGTCCTACTACTTTAATAAGTACTTTAACGACTATTCAAATCATTATCAAAAATATTGAACGCGATAAGTATACAAGCGTAATTCATAACGAATTAAGATTATTAAGTGATGACTTTGGCAGATATAAAGAACGTTGGGATAAGCTATATAGAAGCATTGAAACGGTTAGTAAAGATGTTAAAGATATACATACAACAACAGATAAAATTACTAAAAGATTTGATGCTATTAATCAAGTAGACATTGAAAAGATAGAAGGTGAATAAGATGGAAGAGCAAATTCTAGATATTTTAAAGCAAAGTGATAAAGCTTTATCAGTTAATGAAATTAACGATATATTAGGGTATAAAACTGTGGATGAATTAAAAGACTTACTTAAGACATTAAATCGAATGGAAGATAGCTTACAAATATATCGTACAAAAAAGAATAATTATTTGTTGTTTACAAATAGTCATTTGAAAATAGGTACAATGATAGCTAATAAAAAAGGTTTTGGCTTTGTTGATATTGAAGGCGATGAAGATGTCTTTATTGCTCCTTCTAATATGAATGGTGCGATTCATGGAGATAAGGTTATCGTTGAGATAACTTCACCTAAAGGAATAGATTTTGAGGGAAGAATTGTCAAAATTGTTGATCGTAAATTCAAGCAAATGGTAGGCGAAATATACTATAAAAAGAATAGACCTTATTTAAAACTTGATGATGAAAGAATACATTTAACTATTGAAATAGATAAGAAAAAAACTTTAGGTGCTATGGATGGCCATAAGGTAATTGTTAAAATAACTAATAAAATTAAAGATAACTTATATAAAGGTGAAGTTATTAGAATATTAGGACACAAGAATGATCCTGGTGTTGATATATTATCTATTACTAATGAAATGGGTATACCTGATACTTTTTCAGAAGAGGTTATGGAAGAGGCAGATAAATTACCTAATGAAGTTTCTTTGAAAGAAAAAGAGGGTAGAAGGAATTTAACGGATGAGATAATATTTACCATTGATGGTGATGACACTAAAGATATTGACGATGCCATATCAATAAGTAAGAAAGATGATAAATATATTTTAGGAGTTCACATAGCCGATGTTTCATATTATGTAAGACCTAATACAAAATTAGATGCTGAAGCATATGAACGTGGTACAAGTGTATATTTAGCTGATAGAGTTATTCCAATGTTGCCACATAAGCTATCAAATGGTATATGCTCCCTTAATCCAAATGTTGAAAGACTTGCTATGTCATGTGTAATGGAAATAGATAAAAATGGTAATGTTGTTGATTATGAAATATTTGAAAGCGTTATCAAATCTAGAATTCAAATGACATACAAGAAAGTAAACAAAGTATTAGAAGAAAATATTATACCTGAAGGGTATGATCCATATGTTGAAAAATTACAACTTATGAGTGAATTAGCGCATATACTTAGGAAAAATAAAGAAAAACGTGGATACATTGATTTTGATTTAGACGAAGCTAAAATAGTCGTTAACGATAAAGGTAAGGCTATCGATGTTAAATTAAGGGATAGAGGTACAGGTGAAAGACTTATTGAGGATTTCATGATTGCAGCTAACGAGACTGTTGCAACACATATATACTATATGGAATTACCTTTCATTTACCGTGTTCATGGCGAACCTAGTGAAGAAAAAATACAAAACTTTATGCGTTTTGTAAATATTTTAGGATATAAGATTAATGCTAGAATTGATCGTATAACACCACAAACAATGCAAAATATATTGTGTCAATTAAAAGAGAAAAAAGAATTTCATTTGTTATCAGCTTTACTTTTAAGAAGTATGCAAAAAGCTGTGTACGATTCAACTAATATAGGACATTTTGGTATAGCTAGTAAATGTTATACGCATTTCACTTCACCTATAAGAAGATATCCTGATACGATAGTTCATCGCTTATTGAGGACTTATTTATTTGAAAATAAAATTGATAAAGATACTATTGAATTTTATGAACGTCAAATGCCAATATATGCACTACATACTTCAACTTGCGAAAGAAGAGCTATCGAATGTGAACGTGAAGTTGACGATATGAAGAAAGCTGAGTATATGATGGATCATATAGGCGAAGAATTTGATGGCATGATAAGTTCAGTATTAAATTTTGGCATGTTCGTTGAATTGCCAAATTTGGTTGAAGGCTTAGTAAGATTAGATAGTTTAAAAGATGATTATTATACATATGATGAAACGACTTTTACCATAAGAGGCAATAAGAATAAACGAGGATATCGTTTAGGTGATAAAGTTAGGGTAAAAGTAATAGCTGCTGATAAAGATAAGAGAACTATTGATTTTGAATTGGTTGGTGCTGACGATGATAGAGATAAACAATAAAAAAGCTTACTTTGATTATGAAATTCTTGATACATATGAATCTGGTATTGTTTTAACAGGTACTGAGATAAAATCAATTAGACTTGGTAGAGCAAACTTAAAAGATAGTTATGCTATTATCAAGAATGATGAAATATATCTTTTGAATACCCATATAAGTGCCTATGAACAAGGTAATAGATTTAATCATGATGAAACTAGAACTAGAAAATTATTGCTTCATAAAAATGAAATTTTGAAACTACGTGATAAGATAGAGACTTTAGGGTATACTTTAGTTCCTGTTAAAATGTATTTTAAAGGTAACAAAGTTAAAGTTTTAATAGCTTTGGCCAAAGGTAAAAAAATATATGACAAGAGGGAAAGTATCAAGAAAAAAGATATTGATAGACAGGTAGCTAAAGATCTTAAGAATTATTGATTTAAAGATTATAATATGTTATAATCTTTTCACTCGGGGTCGTAATAGTTTCGACAGGAGTATTTAAATTTTAAAGGGCAAGTCGTGAGATACGCGTTACGTTCAAACTTAAAAATAACTGGAAACAGAACACAATTAGCTTTCGCTTAATAGAAATTTAGAAGGCTGCTCCTTTATTTCTTTGTTCACGGGAAGTAAAAGGGGCTCGATTAGTGAACTATATTATTAGTTTTGATTTATGATTAATAATGAATTTTTATAAATCTAACCAAATAGAATTTTGATAATTTATTACTGTTTGGGACATTAACAAATTATCTAAGCTTGTAGAACTTTAATCTTTGTACTTTTGGACAGGGGTGCGATTCCCCTCGGCTCCACCAATATTGTAATAAGCGAACTTTTTAAGTTCGTTTTTTAATATCACAATTTGCCATATGTAAAAAAATATGATAAATTAATCATAGGAGGTAGAATATGAAAAAAGTATTTATTTTATTAGTTTTGTGTATTGTTGTAGTTTTGGGGTATGTTTTATATGATAATAGAACAATAGCTACTATAACATTGGATATAAATCCTAGTGTTATGATTAAAGTTGGAAAAGGAAATAAGATTAAAAAAGTAATTCCCCTTAATGATGATGCTAAGGAGATTGTTAAAGGCATTGAAAATATATCTTTGGATGATGTGATTAAAGAAATAACAATGAACGTTATAGAAAAAGGATATATTAAAGATAATAATGTTGTTGTTTTAATACATACTGAAGGTAATATAAATTCAAATATAAATGATGTTTTACTTACGGAGTTTAATAGTAAGGAAATAACTGTTGATATTATAACAATCGATAATATAACAAGTGAGGATAAACAGATAGCTAAAAAATATAATATAACTCCAGCTAAAGCTGCTTATATAGATGCTATAGATAATGTACCGGTTGAGTCTTTAGTATCTAAAGGTATGTCTGAGTTAAGAGAAACAAAGCAAACTGGTAATTATTGTTTAGAAGGTTATGTTTTAGAAGGAACACAATGTTTAAAAGAAGTCAGTAGAAGTGAAGCTATAAATGGTATGGTATGCCCTCCTGGGTATTATGATTACAATGGTAAGTGTTATGAAGAAGTTGGTGCTGATTTAGGTGATACATATTGTGATAATAATTTTGAATTAAAAGATAATAATTGTGTGGAAACGCAAAGAGTAGATGCTAGCAAGTATAATTATAAGTGTAGTAGTGGTCAATTAGGGAGAAGAAGTGAACTTGGACTTCCTGCTTCTAATAGCGGTAATGATGATTATGTTTGCTACAATACAACAAATGCTAAAGAGCCAACATTACGTTGCTTATCTAATTCTGGCCATATAATGCTTGATGGTAAATGTTATAACGGTCCTGCGCCATTAATTAATGGTGGATGTCCTGGAAATGATGTTGCTATAAATGGTTGGTGTTATTCTAAAGATGATGAGGATCAATGGTTATGTCCTGATGGAAGAATATATGAAAAATCTAAAGGAACTTATCCTAAGTATTGTCCTGATACCATTAGCTATACAGAAGTTTCTTTCGAATATAAATGTGAACAGGGAACATTAGATGGCAGTTCATGTATTGTTGAACATTACCAAGCTCCACAAGTTGAAATGAGTTGCCCTAAAGGATACACTTTAACAGATGGTAGATGCCTTGGCACTAAAACTGTGGATAAAACAGATGGGTATGTGTGTAATGGTGAAGCCAGAGTTGAGGGTAATGAGTGTGTTGTTTACGATATTATCGAATCTTTAAAGAATTAGTTTATAATTCTTTTTTTATGATATAATTTATAAGGTGATTTAAATGTTTGATTGGAGTTTTGAATATGTTGTTTCACAATTATTAATAATTGTAGTTTATATTTTTATATGCTTGTCGTATTTTTTAAAGGATAGGAAAAAGATTCTATTGACTAATATTATGGCTCATATTTCACAAGCTGGTTCTTTTTACTTGTTAAACGGTATGACAGGTGTAGCTATGAATGCTGTATACACGATAAGAGATGTTTATTTTGTTATTGATAATAATAAAAAAAGCAGTGTTTTAAAGGAATATATTGTTTTAGCAGTACTTTTACTTATTACATTTTGTTTTGCCATTTTTACATACAATGGACTAGCTAGTTTACTATCTGTTTTAGCTACCATAGTATCAACAATTGCTATATGGCAAAAGAATATTAAGTATTATAAACTATTAGGTATTCCTTCTTCAATATTATGGTTAGGATATCATATTTATTTAAGGTCCATTTTTGCAATTATATTGGAATCTATATTACTGATATTCATAATTGTAAGTTATATAAAGGAATATGCCTATGGAGATTCTTTACAAAAAGCCAATAAAATGTTATAATTAATTGACTTATGAGGTGATTTATTTGAAAATAAATTCGGTTGATTTAAAGGTTTGCGCTGTAAGACGTAGTCAATATCCTACTGATGAAAAATCTGAGTTTTTATTAGTGGGTAGATCTAATGTAGGTAAGAGTAGTTTTATAAATACACTTATCAATAGGAAAAATTTTGCGCGTACTTCGGCTACTCCTGGTAAAACACAAACTATTAATTTTTATTTAGTTAACGAACAATTTTATTTAGTTGACGCTCCAGGATATGGTTACGCTAAAGTAAATAAAGCTAAACAAAAGAAATTTGGTTTAATGATGGAAGATTATTTAACTAATAGAAAAAACTTAAAACAAGTTTTTATGTTGATTGATTTTAGACATCGTTTAACTAATGACGATATTATGATGTATAACTTTTTAAAATACTATAAATTACCGGTTACTATTGTTGCTACGAAGGTTGATAAAATACCTATAACTAAGCAACAACAACAGCGTAATACAATTTTACAGGATTTAGATTTAGTTGTTGGTGATGAATTTGTTGTTTTTTCAAATGTAACAAAACTTGGTAGAGATGAAATTCATCAAAAGATTGAAAGAACAATATAAAACTTTTTTATTGAATAGTCATACAATAATTTAGGTGATATTATTGAAGACTATCATTGACAATGACAAGATTATTATATTATTGCATAACAAGTATATTAAAAAAGATGGTTTAAAAGAATATTTTAAACATATTCTATCTCTTCTTAATAAAAAATATAATATAGAATTTAATGGATATTATAATATTGATGTATACGAAGATACTAAATATGGTATGGTTTTAGAGATAAAAAATGAAGATTTAGAATATTATAATTATTTTAATCAAGTAGATTTGAACATTAACATAATTAATTCTACTTTTTTATATAGAATTAACTATGAATATTTGAGTAAAAATATTAACAACATAACTTGTTATAAGTATATGGATAATATGTATTTAAAGATGGATGATGATTTTGATTTTATTCACTTAATAGAATATGTAGATATTGTATATGGTGAGAAAGCAAAAGAAATTTTACGATATGGTGAGAAGGTGAATATATGAAAACGGTGGCTTTATTAGGTAGACCTAATGTTGGGAAGAGTACTTTATTTAATAGATTAGTAGGTAGTAAAATAGCTATTATCGAAGATACGCCAGGTATTACACGTGATAGAATATATGGCAAGGTTAAATTTAATAAGCATATATTTAATTTGATTGATACTGGTGGTATTGATTTAAGTGATGGCGATTTTAATAATGAAATTAAGATGCAAGCAGAAATTGCTATAGATGAAGCTGATGTTATTGTTTTTGTAACAGATGCTAAAGAAGGATTAACTGCTAATGATAAGATAGTTAAAGATATGCTTATGAAATCAGGTAAAAAGGTTATTGTTGCCATTAATAAAATGGATAGCAAACAAGCTCAAGACAATATGTATGATTTTTATGAGTTGGGATTTGATCATTATGTTAATATAAGCTCTGAGCAAAATGATGGCATATATGATTTGTTAGAAATGATTACGGAAGATTTTGATGAAACAGTTGCTGAGACTGATGATTCTATTAAATTTAGTATTATAGGTAGACCTAATGTAGGTAAAAGTAGTTTAACTAACGCTATTTTAAATGAAGAGCGTGTTATAGTTAGTGATGTTGCAGGCACTACACGTGATGCTATCGATATACCTTTCACTTACCATGGACAATCATTTACGGTTATTGATACTGCTGGAATGCGTAAAAAAGGTAAAATATATGAGGATGTTGAAAAATATAGTTTATTAAGAAGCATGCGTGCCATTGATAGATCAGATGTATGTTTACTTGTTATTGATGCTACAGAAGGTATTATTGAGCATGATAAACATATAGCAGGATATGCTATTGAAGCTGGTAAACCTGTAGTTATTGTTGTTAACAAATGGGATACAATTGAAAATAAAGATGCGGAAATGAAGAAATTTAATAATGATATTAAAAACAATTTCCAATTTATGCCATATGCGCAAGTTGTTTATTTGTCTGCTTTGACTAAAAAAAGAATTCATACACTAATTCCAAGTGTTTTAAAATCATATGAAAGTAGCCATAGGCAAATACCTACTAATTTAATTAATGATTGTATTGTTGATGCATATAATCTTAATTTACCTCCTTCATATAAAGGAAAACGTTTGAAGATTTATTTTACGCAACAGGTAAGCACGTGTCCTCCTACTTTTAATATTCAAGTTAATAGTAAGGGATTAGTTCATTTTTCATATGAACGTTATTTGGAAAATAAAATAAGAGAATCTTTTGATTTTGAGGGAACTCCTATTATTATTCAGTTTAAAAATAAAGGCGAGCAAAATTAATTTTTGCTCTTTTTTTATCCACAGTTTTTATAAAAAGTCAAGCGATAAAAGTTTTTTTTGTTATAACCTTACAAATCGTTGACATAAAAAGGCTCAATAGGTATAATTATATATAGGGTATACTTGAAAATGAGGAGTGAGTTGGATGAAGAAAAAAGGTTTTACGTTAGTTGAATTGTTATCCGTAATTATTATATTAGGAATAGTAGCTTTAATAGCTACACCTATAGCTTTGAATATAACAGCATCAGTAAGGGAAAGAGCTAATTTATTAACAGCAACAAATTTAATTAAGGCTGCTGAAAATTATTATGCGGATAGTTGGATAGATCCAAATAAAAAAGAGGACATCATAAAAGTAAATAACATTTATGGTTCTGTTGATGTCGACAAAAAAGCCGTAGATAATGGTGAATTATATGCAAATAGTAAAGGTTTAACAGCATTATCAGTTAGACTAGATGGTACGTGCTATGTTAAAAATTTCTATGGTGAATTAGAGAAAAAAGATGATTGTACATTAGGATATCTAGGCGTAGATACAATAGTACCAGTAGTAACATTCAATGTAACAGGGACAAAAGGATTAAATGATTGGTATACAACATCAGCTTATGTAGAAATCAATGCATTTGATAATGAATCAGGATTAGATTTTTATACATGGTGTACAGGAACGGATTGTACGCCAACAAATAGAGAAACAGGAAATAAGACAGTATCACTTACAGATAATGTAGGAACACAAGTATGTGTTATAGCATATGATATGGCTGCAAATAACAGTGATAAAATATGTACAGATGTAATAAAAGTAGATACAGTAAAACCAGAAATAACAGGTATAGCAGATATAGTAGTTTCAAGGGGAGGAGTAGCTAATTTAACAGCTATTGCAACCGATGCAACAAGTGATATTTATTCATTCACACACACTCCAGAGACAGTAGATACAAGTAAAACAGGTACATATAATGTTACATATGTAGCAATAGATAAAGCGGGAAATACAAAAGAAGTAACAAGAAGAGTAAATGTATCATCAACCGCACCAACAGTTAACTTTGATATAGCCAATGGTATTATAAATAGTAATGGATGGGCTAAAAATAATTTCTATGTAACAATAAAAGTAACAGATAATTCAGGACATGGATTAAAAGAGTTTAGAGCATGTACAGCAACAACAGATACATGTAATCCAGCGAATGGATCAGTAATAACAAATAGTACAACAGCAACACGTCTAATAAGTACAGAAAGTAATAACAATAGAGTCTGCGTCCAAGCGACAGATAATTATGGACAAACAAGTGAAGTAATATGTAGTGATGCATATAAACTAGATAAGACAGCTCCAACTCCAGGAACAATAGCAATAACAGGAACAAAAGGATTAGACGAATGGTATATATCTAATGTTAATATAGCAGTTATAAATGGAACAGATAGTTTATCAGGCCACAATACAAGTAGTGTTGATATAAAATCAATAACAAATAATACATCAGGAACAACAGTAACAGTAGATACAACAGATAAAGCGGGAAATGTAGCAACAAGAGCATATACAATCAAAGTAGATAAGACAAAACCAACCACAATCTTTAATATAACAGGAACAAAAGGAACAAATGATTGGTATACAACAGTGGTATATACAGAGATAAAACCAACAGACTTAGAATCAGGATTAGATTACTATTTATGGTGTACAGGTGTAGATTGTGTACCAGAGCATAGAGAACTTGGAAATAAAACAGTACCTATTACCGATAATAGCGGAACTCAAATATGTACTATAATTTATGATAATGCAGGTAATAGTAGTAATAAAATATGTACGGCAAATATTAAAGTAGATACTGTAAAACCTGAAATAAGTGGTATTGCAGACATCGTTGTTTCAAAAAATGGAACAGTTGATTTAGAAACAGGTATTTTATGTAGCGATACAATGAGCGGTATTTATTCATGTACGCATACACCAACTACCGTTGATACATCAAAAGCAGGAGTACATGATATTGTATATACAGCAAAAGATAAAGCTGGAAATACAAGAACAACAACAAGAAAAGTAACAGTAGCAACAGATGTACCATCAATAAGTTATACAGCAGCGGCTGGAGCAATAAACAGTAATGGATGGGCTAAAAATAATTTCTATGTAACAATTAACGTAACAGATAATTCAGGACATGGAATAAAAGAATTCAAAGTATGTACAGCGACAACAAATACATGTGATCCATCAACAGGTGCAACATTTAGTAATAAGACAAGTGCAACAAGAGAAATAAGTATAGAAAGCAATAATAATAGAATCTGTGTTCAAGCAGAAGATAATTATGGACAAGTAAGTCCAGTAATATGTAGTGATGCATATAAACTAGATAAAACAAAACCAATAGCAGGAACAATTAAAATCAATGATGACACTGTAATAAAAGAATGGTATACAGGAAATGTAACTATTACAACAGTAGATGGAACAGATACATTATCAGGCCATTTAAGCACAACTGTTAACAAGAGTTCAATAACAAGTAATACAGATAATACAGAAATAACAGTAACAACAACGGATAAAGCAGGAAATGTAGCAACAAGATCATATACAATTAAAGTAGATAAGAATACACCAACAGCAACAATAGCAAAGAGTGTATCAAACAATCAAAATGTATTAACAACAACAGTAACACCTGCAACAACGACATCAGGATATAATTATCAATGGTATAAGAATGGAACAGCAATATCAGGAGCAACAAATAGTAGTTATACAACAACGCAACCAGGAACATACAAAGCAGTAGTATCAACAAAAGCAGGATTATCAGTAACAAGTAATGAGATAACAATAGGAAGTTACTCAATAGAATATAATGTAAATGGTGGATCTGGAACAGTAGGAACAACTACAAAAATCCAAGATTTAAGTACTAATATAACAACAACAGTACCAACAAGAACAGGATATACATTTATGGGATGGGGTACTAGTGCTACAACAACAACAGTATCATATGCTTCTAATGCACAATATACAGCTAATAGTAGTATTAAACTATATGCAATATGGAAGAAAACAGTAACAATAACATTCCATCCAAATGGAGCAGCAAGCATAGGAACTAATTCAACGACAGATATTAAATTATCATGTGATATGTGGAATGCTGCTACAACATGTAGTATTAC
>JAEEYW010000063.1 GCA_016288305.1 Caryophanales bacterium
ATGATGTCTTCTTTACTCATCTTTTCTTTATCAACAAAACTTTTGTTGATACCTCGTAAAGAGCCTGGACCGGCTACAGTAAATTCATTTTCTTGCCAATTTACTATATCACTATAATTAATATCAGTAACTAATTGATAAGCCATAAAGTTACCTATTAAAGGATATGCTTTGATAATATTGAAAGCTTCTTTCATAGATATGCATTTAATTATTTTATCTTGTATTTTATCTTCTATAAACATTTTTTGTATTAAAGCCAAATGATTATCATGTTTATGATTATAACCAAAAGCTTTGTTAGCGCAACTTATATAAGCATCGTTATATATCGATATTTTATTTGTAATGGCTTCATTTAAAATATTAGAATATGTATTAAAATCAAAATTATTTACTGTTATATCACCGACATTATTTAGTAATAATTCCCATGTAGATTCTTTATTAAATAGTTTAAATAAAACAATTCTAAATAATAAGTCATCATAATTATATTTTTTGTTGTAAATAACATTTTTAATTAGATATTGACTAACTCTATCATTAACACGATAACTGTTACAGAACTTATATTCTTGTAATATTTTATCATCTGTCCAAGGACCAGGTAGTCCTTCTTTTTTCTTATAAAATATATTTTGACGTTCATAAGCAAAGTACCAATATAGGTCATATATTTCATCACGTTTAACCATAGATATCCTCCTTTTTTTTAAAAATTTTATCATGGCCTATATATTATTTCAACAAAAAAATCGTAATATTTACGATTTTGAAATGTACCATACAAATAATGATCCTAAGAAGTTACCTATGATACAAATTATAATAGATAAATCAAAGGCTCTAGCCACACCTAAAGTAATTATATTAGCAATGCAATGTTGGAAACCACAGAAGATAAATAAAGGAATACCATATATAATACCTAAATTAGTACCCTTACGATACATTAGAACAGCAATATACATAATAGCGCCACATAATAATGATTTAATAAAGAAAGCTAAGGATATATCCCATGTATTTACTTTATTAACAGCGTTGTTAACAACATCTGTATCTATTAAAGAATACATAAGACCAAATAAGTATCCAGCTATTAAATTGACAATTAAAATGATTAATATATCCTTATATTTGATTTTATCTTCAAATATAAAGCCACATTTACCTGTAAAAAGATTTTGTCCCATATAACAAACACCAAGTAAACCTAAAGCGAAAATAACAGGACCAATAGGATTACCTAGTTTTAATAATGCAAAGTTTCCTAGGGATATTAAGAAACTAGCACCAATACTTTTTTTAACTAATTCCATATCATCACCGTCTTCATTATAACACATATATATTTTTAATAAAAGTCTTTAAAAAAAAGACAATATTTGATAAAATAATTAATGGTGGTATCAATGGAAAACAAAGATAAATTAAAACTTTTATTAGAACAAATAAATTTAGATCAAGAACTACAAAATTATTTTGAAGGCGCTGTTTTAGATAAGATAGTAGGTAGTAAAGATAAGAGTAGTTATAAGTTTGAAATAAGCATAAATAATACTTTGCCACTTGAAGTTTATTTATCTTTTTTGGAGTGCTTAGAAAAGAAATATGCTGACTATAAAGTTAGTATAGTTTTTAACGTAGCTAATAAAAACGATGAATATGTAAAAGATTATTTTAATTATCTAATTAAATCTAACTTGAAAGAGTATCCTTTACTAGAAGCTTTCCTAGATACAGAAATTGCTTTTGAAGATAATAAATTTGTGATTGAAGTAGCTAACAAAGCTGAACAAATGAAGTTTCAATCTATCGAAGATAAATGGAAAAAATTATTAACTAATGTTGGTTTTGAAAATGTTTCTGTTGAAGTAAGAATCAATGAGCAAAAAGAACAAGCTATCATTGCTGAAATAGAACAAGCAAAAAAAATAGAAGTAGAACCTGTAAAAAAAGAGGTTATTCAAATTTTAGGTCAACCAATAAATAAAATAACACATGAAATTTCTAATGTTATTATGGAAGAAGATAATGTGAGTATTGAAGCTTATGTTTTTGCTATAGAAGAATTTGAATCATCTAAATCATCATTTAAAATATTAACTTTAAAAATAACTGATTTTAAAGATAGTATGTATGCTAAGTTATTTGTTAAAGAAGATAGTGATTGGGAATTTTATAAAAAACATATTAAAGAGGGTAATTGGTATAAATTTAGAGGTTATACGAAGTATGATAAATACGCTAATGAAGTAGTATTAAATTTAAGAGATGTTGAAAAAAGTGATAAAGTAATTGAAAAAAGAAAAGATTTAGCTGAAGAAAAAAGGGTAGAGTTGCATGCTCATACGATGATGAGCCAAATGGATGGTGTAGTTGACGCTAAAAAACTAGTAAAACAAGCTATTGATTGGGGTCATAAAGCTATAGCTATTACTGATCATAATGGAGCTCAAGCTTTCCCTGATGTATACCATTTAGTATGTGATGTTAATAAAGGCAAAGAGGAACAAGATAAATTTAAAGCTATTTACGGAGCTGAATTTACATTAATTGATGATACCGTTAACATTGTTGTAAGGGAAAATGATTCTAAATTATTAGATAATACATATGTTGTATTTGACTTTGAAACAACAGGTTTCAATGCTGGTGGAGGAGACTCTATCATTGAAATTGGTGCCGTTAAAATACATAATGGTGAAATTATTGATAAATATGATGAATTAATTAATCCAGGACATAAGTTATCACCTAAAATTGTTGAGGTAACTAATATAACAGATGAAATGTTACAAGATAAGGATAATGAAGAAAATGCTATCAAGAGATTTATTGAATGGTATGGAGACCTTCCTATGGTTGCTCATAACGCTAAATTCGATACATCTTTCTTGGAAATGTGTTACAAAAAATATAATTTAGGTGAATATAAAAACCCTGTTATTGATACATTGGAATTATCAAGAGTATTAGATAGTAATTATGCAAGACATAATTTAACTGCTTTGGTCAAAAGATATGATGTGCCTTGGGATGAAAGCGCTCATCATAGAGGAGATTATGATGCTTTAGGTACAGCTTTAGTATTACATAAAATGTTATTAAAACTATCTAGTCAAAATATTGAATATATGTCTCAACTTAATAAAATGGTTGATAAAAATGAAATTCATAAGTATGGTAGAAGTTATCATGTTAATATTTTAGTTAAAAATAAAACAGGTTTGAAAAACCTATTCAAAATAATCTCTTTAGCAAATACTAAATATTTATATAAAACACCTAGAATTCTAAGAAGTGAAATTGAAAATTTGCGTGAAGGTTTATTAATTGGTAGTGGTTGTTATGAAAGTGAAGTTTTCCAAAATGCTAAGAGTAAATCTGATGAAGAGTTAACCAATATTGTTAAATTCTATGATTACGTTGAAGTACAACCACCAGAAGTATATTCTCATTTAATTCAAACACATGATTTTGATTCGATGGCTGATCTTTTAGAAAATATAAGAAAAGTTATAAGAGTTTCGAAAGACAGTGGTAAATTAGTTGTAGCTACAGGTGATGTACATCATTTAAATAGAGAAGATAAAATTTATAGAGAAATTATTGTAAATCAAAAAGTACCAGGTGGTGGAAGACATCCATTAGCCAAAACAGAAATAACATCAATTCCATCACAACATTTCAGAACAACAAATGAAATGTTAGAAGACTTTGATTTCTTAGATGAGGATTTAAGAAAAGAAATAGTAATCACTAACCCAAATAAAATAGCTGATATGATAGATATCATTGAGGTTATAATTGAAACGGGTGGTGTTCCATTCTCACCAAGAATCGATAAATCAGTAGAAACAGTTACCGAATTAGTTTATACCAAAGCTAGTGATTGGTATGGTGATCCATTACCTCATAATATTGAAGAACGTATAGCTAAAGAACTATATGGTGATGGTATATTTGCTAGTATCAAAGAAAAATTAGTAAGAGATAATTTTGATGGAGATATCGATACAGAAGCATTCAAAATACTACATGAGGTTATCTTAAAAGGCTTTGATGCTGTTAAAGATTACATTAAGATGAATGCTAAAGAAGCTAATCCAGAAATAACTGAAGATGAATTAAAAGATACTTTGAAAAAAGCCTTAGGTGGTATCATCGGTGGTGGATTTGACGTTATTTATCTAATCGCTCAAAAACTAGTTAAGAAGAGTAATGATGATGGATATCTAGTTGGATCACGTGGATCCGTTGGTTCATCTTTCGTTGCAACCATGATGGGTATTACCGAAGTTAATCCACTTCCAGCGCATTATCGATGTCCAAATTGTAAACATAGCGTATTTGAAGTAGATGGTAAAGCTTTAGGTAGTGAATATTCATCAGGATTTGATTTACCTGATATGGCATGTCCAAATTGTGGAACTAATATGATAAAAGATGGTAATGATATGCCATTTGCTACCTTCTTAGGATTTAATGCTGATAAAGTACCAGATATTGATTTAAATTTCTCAGATTTAAACCAAGCTGATGCTCATGAATATACAAAAGTATTATTCGGTGTAGACAATGTTTATAGAGCAGGTACCATTGGTACAGTTGCTGATAAAACAGCCTATGGTTATGTTAAAGGATATTGTGAAGATAAAGGTATTACTAAAAGAGCAGCTGAGATTGAAAGACTTGCTTTAGGATGTACTGGTGTTAAAAGAACAACTGGACAACATCCAGGTGGTATTGTTGTTATTCCAGGATATATGGATGTCTTTGATTTCACACCATTCCAATATCCAGCTGATGATCCGACTTCACCTTGGCGTACAACACACTTTGATTATCATGCTATCGACCAAGATGTCCTTAAACTTGATATTTTAGGTCACTCTGACCCAACACAATTACGTATGATTCAAGACTTATCAGGTGACGATATAACTAAAGTTCCTTTAGATGATAAAGCTACAATGGGTATTTTCTTATCACCAGAACCATTAGGTGTTACCAAAGAACAAATCTTAAATGAAACAGGTACTTTAGGTATTCCTGAATTTGGTACACCATTTACAGTAGGATTGGTAGCTGAAACAAAACCAACAACATTTGCAGAATTAATTAAAATTTCAGGTCTATCACATGGTACGGATGTATGGTTAGGTAATGCTCAAGAATTAATTAAAAATAATATTGTTCCATTTAAAGAGGTTATTGGATGTCGTGACGATATCATGGTTTATTTGATGTATAAAGGTATGAAGCCAATTAAAGCCTTTAAAATAATGGAATTTGTACGTAAAGGTAAAGCTTCTAAAGAACCAGATAAATGGAAAGAATTTGAAGCTGAAATGAAAGAAGCAGGTATCGATGATTGGTTTATCGATTCTTGTAGTAAAATTAAGTACATGTTCCCTAAAGCTCATGCGGCTGCATATGTTATTAGTGCTTTCAGAATTGCTTATTATAAAGTACATTTCCCACATTTATTCTATGCTTCATGGTTCTCAACAAAAGCAACAGATTTTGATATTGAAACAATGATCAAAGGTTATGATGCTATCAAAGAGAGAATGAACGAAATTATAAGTAAGGGTTATGATGCATCTAATAAAGAAGCGGGTATCCTAGAAAGTTTAAGATTAGCTTTAGAAATGACAGCTAGAGGTCTTAAATTTGGTAATGTTGATTTAAATAAAAGTAATGCTACAACATTTGGTATAGCTGAAGATAATATGACTTTAATTCCTCCATTTAGTACGATTGATGGATTAGGTGATACTGTTGCTAAAACAATTGTGGAAGAAAGAACTAAAGGTGCTTTCTTAAGTATTGATGATCTACAAAAAAGAGGTAAAGTGTCATCAACTTTAATTGAAAAAATGCGTAGTATGCATATATTAGATGGTATGGATGAATCAAGTCAATTAAATTTATTTCAATTTTTAGACTAAGTTTTTAAAAACTTAGTTTTTTTTATACATAGTTTACACTTTTATTATGAAAAATTTTAAATATTGATAAAATATTATATGATTAACAAATATAAGGTTAATTAAGGGGAGTTTAATAATAATTAAAGGATTTTATAACTCTTTTTTATGTTATAATTAAATAGGTGATAGCATGATTTTATTAGCGCAATTATTTAGAATAATAGGTTCTATCTGTGGTATAACAGCAGATAAATCAATTAGTACGAAGAAGATTTTTATATTTAATGGTTTACAGAATATATTTAATGGAATTCAATATTTTTTATTAGGAGCTATAACAGGCGGTATAACATCATTGTTAGCTGTGGCTAGAAATGTTTTATTCTATAAATATAAGGTTAATATTATATCTTTACTATTGTATTTTGTAGTTTTATTTTTATTTAGTTATCCTAGTATTGATGGTTTTATTTCTATTTTACCTATTTTATTTGTTATATTATACAGTTCTGCTTTATACAGTAAGAATGTTAAAGCTATAAAATATGCTGTAGTTATTGAGTGTGCCTTTGAAATTATATATGACTATTATTATCATGCGTATGTAGGTATTTTTGTATGCATACTAGATATAGTTTTAGTATTATTATCACTTATTAAAATGAAAAATGTGGAACAAGTTATGGCTTAGTTTCATATTTTTTGTTTAATATAATATACTTTAATAGGTGAGATAATGGAAAATAAATTACCCAAAGTATTTGCTAATAAGATTGATAAGAATGTAGGAAATAATGAAAATGTATATCATGATAACGATGTATATCATAAAGATGAATATAATGATGGTTTAACTATTAATCAAAAGATTAATAAAATATTTTCTTCATCTAAATATGTATACAAGGCTGATGTTGAAATAGTTTTAAAAGATGGTAGCAAAGTATCTAAAAAAGTAATTGGTAGAAATAAAAATGAATTAATTACAATGGATAGCGAATTGATTAAAATATCGGATATAGATGATATCTTTTTCAGCCATTAAAAAATCTTTGATTTGTCGTCAAAGATTTTTTGTTTACTCTAAATACATTCTACGTATGTATCTGGTAAACATCTCAATGTACAAACACAGTTTAGATTCATTGTGAAGAATGAGTTTGTAGCTACATAAGGTATGTTTGTTTCTGTTGTATCTGGGTTATCAGCTAGAACTCTAAAAGTAGCGCAGCATCCATCGATTTTTTCAACTCTGAATACACTAGAACATACTACACCTTCATCACCACATACAACGTTTTCTCTTGTTGTTGGCATGCTCCAAGGAGTTCCATTACCGCAACATGTATATAACATAACCGGTCTTGTATTGCAATTTAATGCTGTTGTTGAACAACCTAAGAATCCACGATCACATGTTTCTAAGCATGCGTCAGAACATCCTGCATTTTGCTGTAAGACATTAATAACATTTAATATCTCAGCTATACATCTGCAAGAATTGTTATCTGTATTATTGTTACACATATAATCCACCCTTTCATTTCTAATATAGCATATTCAACTATTTAAAATAGGTGTGAATGAATAACCCAATTATATGTAAAGAGTACGTATTAATTGCTTGGAAATATTGTAAAAAATGTATAAATTGGTTATAATAAAAGAGGTGATGCGATATGAGAAAATGGTTTTTTATGTTAATAGCCATGTTTGTAGTATATTTATCTCTACAATATGTTTTTACTTTATTTAATAAAGAGAATAGTGCTAGTTATGTTATTGGCGATAATAATTTTAATGTTTCAGAAAAAGCATATTTTGATGGAGATACTAATTTTTATGATTTTGTTGTAAAAGCAGAAAATACTTTTAAATTTCAAGTGAATCATAGTTTTAGTAGATCAATGAAAGTTATTAAGGATATAAAATACTATAAAGATGATGAATACGAATGTATATTGCCTATTTTTAAAGATGATTCCGTTTTAGTAGATATTATATGTCATGTAGATGATCAATTCACATATTACTATAATTTAAAAACGAAAAATGTTGCTTTAGATAACTTTGTTTTATCTTTAAAAGAATATCATTTAAGTCAATTTACAGAAATTTCGCAAACTGAAGTTGTTGAAGGTGTTACAATATATAAAAATGATTTAATAAAAGATCATTACGTTGCTATTGGTAATTATAGAGGTATATTTAATATTAGTAAGAATTTTAACTTAATTAATTATAAAATATCTTTATATAGCCATGATGTATATAACCCTAAATTATCAGCATTCAGTGATGAATATTATGTCGTTGTTGATTATAATAAAGATTATGCATTTAATGAAATAAATGTTGTTAATTTAGTTAGTTTAGCAACATCTAAGATTAAAGCTAATAGACCTATTTCAATGGATAGTTATATTCAAGGCGTTGTTGATGGTAAAATATATTTATATGATAAAGATAATAAGATACAATATGAAATAATGCCTTATAAGAATTCTTTAGCTACTTATTCAGGTAGTGATATGAAATACTATAACAATGGTAATTGGGAAACACTAAATGCTAGTGATGCTAGTAATGGTGTATTATTCCAATATGGTGAAGAAACAAGTGATTATTATGATCGATTTGATAAAGTTGGAAATAATGTAGGATTTTATTATATGTATAAAAAGAATGGTAAAGTTTACGATGTTTATCGTAGAAGTATCCAAGATGAAGATTCAATGATGTATTTATTTAGTACAGATAATATTAGTTATATTTCTTATGTTAAAGATCATGTATACTATGTTGATGGTAATATGGTAAAAGTATTTAATGATGCTTTTGGTATCAGAAATGTAGCGCAATATAAAGAATTAGAATTTAATAATAATTTAAAACTTTATGTTTATGCAAAGTAGGGGTGATAATATGTTAGCTGTAGTTTTATCAGGTGGAGGCGCTAAAGGAGCCTATGAAGTTGGTGTATGGAAGGCATTGCGCAAATTACGAATTAAATACAATATCGTAACAGGGACATCTATCGGGGCCATAAACGGAATGATGATGGCTCAAAATGAATATTATAAGTGTTTAAAATTATGGCGAAATATTAACTTTGAAAAATTATATGATGACTTTGTATACACAGATGATGTTAAAAAAATATATAAAAACTATGTTGATAAAATGCTTGAGGGCGGTATCGATACTAGTAAAATTGAAAAAATCATATTAGATAATTACAAATCATATAAATTATATCGTGATGATATATTATATGGTATTATTTCGTATAATTTTACTGAAAAACAACCTGTTTTCTCAACAACTAGAAATACTAAACCAAATAGATTGAAAAAACAAATTTTAGCTTCAGCTACTTGTTTTCCTGTTTTTAAACCTACAAAAATAGGTCAAAACATTTATATTGATGGTGGATATTATGATAATTTGCCTATCAATTTAGCTATTGAACTAGGAGCTAGTGAAATTATAGCTGTTGATTTACAAGCGTTAGGTTTAAAGAAAAAAATCAAGAATAAAAACGTTAAAGTAACCTATATAACACCTAAACGTAAACTTGAAGCTTTCTTTATGTTTGAACCTAAAGCTGCTAAAAGAATGATAAATCTTGGTTATAATGATACAATGAAAACTTTTAATAAATTAGAAGGTGATGTATATACTTTTAAAAAAGGAAGTATGAAGCGTTTTGATTATTATAAGAATAAAGTTTTAAGTATCGTAGATTATTATGAAAATAAAAGTATAGCTAAGAAGATTAATAATTTCTATGAATATATTGAAGATACTATGGAAACTTTAGGTTTACCTATGGATAAGATATATACATGTGAAACATGTAAAACAGAATTAATTAAAGCTATTAATAAAATAGATGATATTAAAATAAGTAGTTTTGAATTAGATGAAATAAAAAATATTTTTGATAAAAAGAAACTTATTAAATTTTTCTATACGAGAATAAAGAATCATGATAAAATAAGTAATATGATTATGAATATTTTTAACAAGGAAATTATATCGGCTATGTATATAATAGCAATGGAAGGATGATATAAATGCAAAGAATACTTACAGGTGATAGACCATCTGGTAATTTACACATAGGGCATTATTTTGGCTCTATTAAAAATAGAGTTAAATTGCAACATGATTATGAAACATTTATTGAAATTGCTGATGTGCAAGCATTAACAGATAATTTTGATAATCCAGAGAAAGTTCGTAATAGTGTTTATCAATTAGTACTTGATTATTTAGCTTGTGGTATTGATCCAAAAGAAAGTAATATTTTTATTCAATCACAAATACCGGAAATAGCTGAATTAACAATTTTCTTTTCTAATTTAATTACTGTTTCAAGATTGGGTCGTAATCCTACGACTAAAGCTGAAATTAAACAGAAAAAGGAAAAATTTGGTGATAATGGGGAAAGTATAACATATGGTTTTTTAGGATATCCTGTTAGCCAAGCTGCTGATATTGCTATTTTTAATGCTGATTTAGTTCCTGTAGGTGATGATCAATTACCTCATATCGAACAATATCGTGAAATAGTACGTAAATTTAATAGCATATATGGTGAAACATTTAATGAAGCTGAACCTTATTTAAGTAATAATACGCGTGTTAAAGGTTTAGATGGTAATAATAAAATGAGTAAATCATTAGGTAATGCGATTTATATTAAAGATACACCAGAAGAGGTTAGTAAGAAAGTTATGAGTGCTGTCACGGATCCTAATAAGATTAAAAAAGATGATCCTGCTAATCCAGATGTATGTATGGTATATTATTATCATAAATTAATGGAGAATCCAAATGTTGAAAATGTATGTAAAGAATGTAAAAAAGGTGAACGTGGTTGTGTTCAATGTAAGAAAGAATTAATTGAAAAAATTAATGAATTCTTAAAACCAATGCAAGATAGAAGAAAATATTATGAAGATAATCCTGAGTTAGTTGAAAAGATTATGTACGAAGGTACTATGAATGCTCGTAAACAAGCTAAGGAAACTATGAAACAAGTAAAAGAAAAAATGATGATTAAGTATTTTGAGGATGTTGAATAACATCCTTTTTTTTAGGAGGAAATCATGAAAAATGTATTGAAAGGCTTTATTATAGGCGTTGGTAAAATAATGCCAGGTGTCTCAGGAGCTATGTTAGCTATGAATTTAGGTGTATATGAAAAGGCTATTTATTGTATAAGTAGTTTTTTTAAAAAACCATATCAAAGTTTGAAATATTTACTTCCTATTATATGTGGTATATTATTAGCTATTGTATCGATGAGTAAAGTTATTAAATACTTTTTACATGCTAATTATTTAGCAACTATGTTACTTTTTATTGGCTTAATTATAGGCTCGTATAAATCTTTTGTTAAACAATTAAAAAAAGCTCATAAATTTCATTACATAGTAATGACTATAAGCTTTTTATTAGTACTTTTAATGCATAATTTAAAAACTAATATAAATATCCACAGTTATTTTTTAATAGGATTTGTTGATGCTGTTACCATGATTATCCCTGGTTTATGCGGAAGTGCAATAATGATGTTATTAGGTATATATAATAATTATTTAGATTTGCTATCTAATCTTACTAATTTCGCATATTTAAAATATATTATAATTTATTTTATGAGCTTGGTTATAACGATATTGCTTGTATCTAAGATTATGTCTTATTATTTTACTAAATCGAGGTACTTGCATTTTATTATTTTTGGCTTATCCACAGCTTCTTTAGTTACTTTATTTATGGAAACATTAAATGGTAGTTATACTTTTAAAGAAATATTGATAGCTTATATTTTTCTTTTAATTGGTTACTATATAGGTAATATTTTCGATAATTAATTCTTCAAACATAATGCGGGTATTATAAAGACTAGTAATCTAATATATTTATATATGTTTCCTAAAAAGTTATAGGCTACAGTATTATTTTTAAACATAGATAATGATAGTACAATTATAATTATACCGATGATATAAATAATGTTATCATTTTTATATTTCGTAATTTCTATTATAGATGTTTTAATAAAATATATAAATAGTATTAAACCCATGATGAAATCAATTAACCATTGAAAAGCTAGTATAGATTCAACTCTTTGGAAAAAGTTAGCTATATTGATTGTTTTTAGAATATGGAATTCAGGATATTGATATAGATTAGTCATGTTGGCATCAAATATGCCTATGATAAAAAAGATAACTAGAAAGGCTGTAAGAAAATTAAAAACATAAAAATATATTAGTGTTTTGGTTGAATAATCTTTTATATTGTTTTTAGGTATCGATAGTAAGATAAATATTGATATTATATTATATGACAATTCTATTAACGCACCACCTAGAATAGATGTATCTTCAAAGATGGGTAACATATTATTTAAATCAATTTTAAATATTAAGGTTACAAAACATGTTACATACATAAGCATATCAATAATAAATAGGATAACTGCTGTCCTACCAATTGCGTTAATACCTTTATTGATAGTGTATATTACAGGAATCATAAAGAAGATTGCTATGATATAAATAGGTGTTTTAAATAAAAACTGTGAATTTACAAAGTTTGATAAATTCCATAGAATTATACTGGCATCAATCGTTACAATAATTATCAGCAAGATGTTTAATATATATCCTAGTTTACCAAGATGTTTATTAAGCATTTGTTGAATATTTAGATTGGGTTCTTTATTTAATAGTTTAATATATATACTAAAAGGTACTAAGCCAACTATGAAAGCTAGAATAATACTTAGCCAACTATCTTGCTTAGCTATAAAGCATATATTATGTATAGCTATACCAGCATATAAACATCTTGTAATAAAGAAAGTTAATATAGAGTATTCGTTTTTATTCATTTAGTTCACCTTTATAATAGA
>JAEEYW010000064.1 GCA_016288305.1 Caryophanales bacterium
ACCAAGTAAGTTTTGTCTAAATCTACCTTGTTTACCTTTTAACATACTAGCTAAAGATTTTAAAGGTCTATTACCAGCTCCTGTTATATTTCTTCCTCTTCTACCATTATCAAATAAAGCATCTACAGCTTCCTGTAACATACGTTTTTCATTTTGAATAATAATAGAAGGAGCACCTAATTCCATTAATTTCTTAAGACGATTATTTCTATTAATAACTCTTCTATATAAATCATTCAAATCAGATGTAGCAAATCTACCACCATCTAATTGAATCATAGGTCTTAATTCTGGAGGTATAACTGGAAGAACATCTAAAATCATCCATTCAGGACGATTTCCTGATTCTAAGAAAGCATTAAGTACATCTAAACGTTTAATTAATCTTACACGTTTTTGACTTGTTACATCCTTAATTTCATCAATTTCTTCTTTAATAGCATTAACCTCTTTTTCAAGATCAACTTCTGTTAATAATTCTTTAATAGCTTCAGCACCCATACCTACTCTGAAAGTATTACCATATTTTTCATAATATGTACGATATTCTCTATCAGAAATAGTTTGTTTTTTCTCTAATGGAGCTGAACCTGGATCTAATACTACGTATGATACGAAGTATAAAACTTCTTCCAAATCCCTTGGTGACATATCAAGTACTAAACCAATACGAGATGGTACACCTTTAAAGAACCAAATGTGAGATACTGGTGTTGCTAACTCAATATGACCCATACGTTCACGACGTACTTTACTTCTAGTTACTTCAACACCACATCTATCACATACGATATTTTTATATCTTAAACGTTTATATTTACCACAAGAACATTCAAAATCCTTAGTTGGACCAAATATTTTCTCGCAATATAAACCATCTCTTTCAGGTTTTAAAGTACGATAATTTATAGTTTCAGCTTTTTTAACCTCACCATATGACCAAGAACGGATTTTTTCAGGAGAAGCTATTGAAATTTTTAATCCTTCAAATTCGTTAATATTCATTATTCTTCTCCTCCTTCAAAATCATCTATATCACCGTCAAAATCTTCTGGAAAATCTTCAGGGAAATCTTCTTCCTCAAATTCATCTTCAGTATCAATATTATCATCTGGTACTTCAGAAGCTAAAGATTGTGGATCAACATTACTGTCAATTTCTTGTGTTTCAGTAAGTCCATCTTCTTCCATAGATTCTACTTCTTTCATATCTAAGAATTTACCTTCTTCATTTAGAACACTAATATCAAGTCCTAAAGCTTGGAATTCTTTAATTAATACTCTAAAGCTTTCTGGTACACCAGATTCTGGAAGTGGTAAACCTTTAACTAAAGATTCATAAACCTTAACACGTCCTACAACATCATCTGACTTAATAGTCATCATTTCTTGTAATACATGAGCAGCACCATAAGCATATAATGCCCAAACTTCCATTTCTCCAAATCTTTGACCACCAAATTGAGCTTTACCACCCAAAGGTTGTTGTGTAACTAAAGAGTATGGACCTGTTGAACGTGCATGCAATTTATCATCAACCATGTGGTGAAGTTTAATCATATACATAACACCAACAGAAATTCTATTATCAAATGGTTCACCAGTTCTACCATCATATAGAACCATCTTACCATCTTCAGATAATCCTGCTTCTTTTAAAGCATCGATAATTTCATCTCTTGTAGCACCATCGAAAGCTGGAGTTACAACATGAATATTTAATTTTTTAGCAGCTGCACCTAAATGCATTTCCAAAATCTGTCCAATATTCATACGAGATGGTACACCAAGTGGGTTAAGTAAAATATCAACAGGACGACCATCAGCCATATATGGCATATCTTCTTGAGGTAAAATAAGTGAAATAACACCTTTGTTACCATGACGACCAGACATTTTATCTCCGACTTGAATCTTACGTTTTTGAGCTATATAAACTCTTACTATCTTAGAAACACCTGCAGGAAGTTCATCAGAATCTTCTTTTGTATAGATTTTAACATCATGTACAATACCTTCAACACCATGAGGTACTCTTAATGAAGTATCTCTTACTTCCCTAGTCTTTTCACCAAAAATAGCATGTAATAATTTTTCTTCTGATGTAAGTTCAGCCATACCTTTTGGTGTAACTTTACCTACTAAAATGTCATCATCTTTAACTTCTGTACCAATTCTAACGATACCATTTTCATCCAAGTTTTTACGAGCATCTTCACCGATATTTGGAATATCTCTTGTAAACTCTTCAGGTCCTAATTTAGTATCACGACATTCAATTTGATAATCTTCAATATGAATAGATGTATATACATCATCAGATACTAATCTTTCATTTAAGATAACAGCATCCTCGTAGTTGTATCCATTAAAGTTCATGAAGGCTACAGTAACGTTTCTACCTAAAGCCATTTCACCTTTATTAGTAGAAGGTCCATCAGCAATAATTTGGCCTTTCTTAACTGTATCACCAGTTCTTACGATAGGAACTTGATGATAACATGTACCAGCATTACTTCTTTCAAAACCATTTAAGTAATATGTATCAGCATTACCTTTTGTTTTAACAATAATTTTATTAGCATCTACATAATCAACTACACCATCAGCGTTTGCTATAACAACAACACCTGAATCTTTAGCAGCTACATCTTCAATACCTGTACCAACTAAAGGAGCTTCTGTTTTAATTAGTGGGATAGCTTGACGTTGCATGTTAGCACCCATAAGAGCTCTTTTACCATCATCATGTTCCAAGAATGGAATACATTGTGTTGTAATAGAGATAACTTGTTGTGGTGAAACGTCCATATAATCTACTTTTGTAGATTCAACGATAATACTATCGCCTCTATAACGAACAGGAACTTTCTCATCTGCAAATTTATTATCTTTTAAATTAACAGCAGCTTGAGAAATATAATGATCTAATTCTTCATCAGCTGTTAAGTAAACAACTTCATCAGTTAATTCACCATTAACAACTTTACGATATGGAGTCATTAAGAAACCATAATCATTTACTTTAGCATAACTTGCTAAAGCTGTAATAAGTCCAATGTTTGGTCCTTCTGGAGATTCGATTGGACATAATCTACCATAGTGTGATGGGTTAACATCACGTACATCCATACCTGCTCTATCTCTTGATAAACCACCAGGTCCTAAACTAGATAGACGTCTTTTATTTGCCAACTCAGCAATTGGGTTTGTTTGATCCATGAATTGTGATAATTGAGATGAACCAAAGAACTCTTTAATAGCCGCTGTTAAAGGTCTAATATTAATTAAACTCTTTGGAGTGACCTCAGCTAATTCTTGTGTACTCATTCTATCTCTAATTACTCTTTCAATTCTTGAAATACCAATTCTGAATTGATTTTGTAATAATTCGCCAACTTGTCTTACACGTCTATTTGATAAGTGGTCAATTTCATCATATGAACCAATTTTATCAAATAAATTTAAGTAATATGATACTGATGCATAAATATCAGAAATAGTTAATCTCTTTTCTTCAATTGTTTGATCATTACCAATAACGTTAACTACTTTATTACTATCTACATTACTGTATACTTTAACTACTTGTACTTTATTGTAGCTATCTAATTCTTCGTTAATTAATACTTCTTTAACACCAAATCCTTGCGCTAAAGCTTCTTTAATTCTTTCTAAACCTTCTTTGTCTACAATAGAGTCTTTTTCAGCATAAACTTCATTACCAATTTTAATATCTTCAGCTAATTTACAACCTAGTAATCTATCAGCAACATTTAATTTTTTATTGAATTTATATCTACCAACTTTAGCTAGATCATATCTAAATGCGTCGAAAAATCTAGTTATCAATTGGTTCTTAGCTGAATCTAATGTACTTGGTTCACCTGGTCTCAACTTGCTATGAATGTCAATTAATGATTCATCGGTATTTTTATTAGTATCTTTTTCAATTGTTTTAACTAATAATTCTTCTTCACCAAATAAATCATAAATATCTTCATCACTATTAAGTCCTATAGCTCTTAATAATGTTGTGATAGGTACTTTTCTAGTTCTATCAATACGAACATAGATAACATCTCTTGAATCTATTTCATACTCTAACCATGTACCACGAGTTGGTATAATTTGTGAAGTAATAGTAACTCTTCCGTTTTTCTTATCAACTTCTTGTCCATAATAACAGCTTGGAGATCTAACTAATTGTGAAACGATAACACGTTCAGCTCCATTAATTACGAATGTTCCAGTTTCTGTCATAATAGGCATATCACCTAAGAAAATCTCTTGTTCCTTAACTTCACCTGTTTCACCATTAAATAATCTCGTTTGAACTTTTAAAGGTGCAGCATAAGTTGCGTATCTTTCCTTACATTCTTTGATTGAATATCTTGGTTTATCAAATGAATAGTCACCAAATTCTAATGATAAATTACCTGTAAAGCTTTCAACAGGAAAAATATCATCAAATACTTCTTTGATGCCTTCTGTCATAAACCAATCATATGATTTCTTTTGAATTTCCAATAAATTGTTTAATTCAATTGCATTTTTAGTTTTTGCATAACTTCTTCTTTCGCGATAATCGCCACTTTTTTTGATTGTATATGCCACTTTTTCACCCCATATATATACTATAATTACATGCCACAATAAGACATGTTACCAATTTATAATTTTATCAAATTTATATCAATATGTCAATTGATTTAGTTACTTTTCTATCTTAATTATATAAAAACCTTTATTTTTGTTTATTAAAGTAACTTTACCCATTTTATTAAAATCTTTCATTAATGTTTTTGCACCTTGATCTTTACTTACAACCAACCACAATGAACCATTATTATTCAAGTGTTTAATAGCATCAGATAATAAACTATATAACTTTTCTTTACCAACTCTTATTGGCGGATTTGTTACGATATAATCATACATACATGATATATTAGCAAAGCCATCACTTTCAATAACATTTACTTCTACTTTGTTTAAGGAAGCGTTCTTTAAAGCCAGATTAAGACTTCTTTTATTGATATCTACTAAATCTGGTACAATATTAAATTTCTTAGCTAAATATATACCAATAGGACCATATCCACACCCTAAATCTAATACTTTACCAGGTTTAATATCTACAACTTCTAAAAGACTTCTTGTACCAAAATCTAAACCCTTCTTTGAAAATACACCATTATCTGTATAAAAAGTAAAAGGAAGACCATTAATTATTACTTTATTTGTTCGAACTTCACTTTTTAAGTTTTCATCATTTGTAAAATAATAACTCATAATCTCCCTCTTCTTTATATAACACCGAAAGCCCATACATAAAAATGTATAGGCCTAAAATTTAATTTTTACAATTATTTTAATTCGATTGTAGCGCCAGCTTCTTCAAACTTAGCTTTTAATTCATTAGCTTCATCAGTAGCAACGTTTTCTTTGATAACTCCACCGTTATCAGCGATAGCTTTAGATTCACCTAAACCTAAACCTGTAGCATCTTTGATTAATTTAATTACAGCTAATTTGTTAGCACCAGCTGAAGCTAATACTACATTAACTGAACTTGGTCCTTCTTCAACTGCAGCAGCAGCTGGAGCAGCAGCAACAGCTACTGCAGATGGATCAACACCAAATGCCTCCTTCATTGCATCTACTAAATCTTTAACTTCTAAGATTGTCATTTCGCTAATTGAATCAATAATTTCTTTTGTACTTAATTTTGCCATTTTATATTCCTCCTTATAATTAATTTAATTTTTGACTATGTAAGTCTAAGCATATAGCGACATTCTTAACTTGTTCTAATAATCCTGCAGCGAACATAGTTAATAATTCGTCTCTTGATGGGATTGTAGCTAATTGAGCTAATGTTTTTTCATCAGCAACATTTCCGTCTACGTATCCGATTTTAACAACTAAAGCTGGATGTTCTTTAGCGAACTTTCCTAAAACTTTAATTGGAGCGATTGCGTCAGTACCAAAAGCAACTGCTTTAGGTCCATTTAATTCATCACCCATATCAATATTTAAGCTATCCATTGCTCTTTTTACTAAAGTGTTTTTATATACTTTGTAATCAGAACCAGATTCTCTTAATTTTCTTCTCAATTCCATTGTTTCAGTAACTGTTAAACCTTGGTATTCGAATAAAACTGTAGAAGCAGCTTCTTTAACTCTGTTAGTAATTTCTTCAACTACTTCTTTTTTCTTAGCAATAATGTTTTGATTTGCCATACTACACCTCCATTCATTTATAATACCGTTAAAAATGCTCTTACAAACCGTAAGAGCATTAGAAAACTTATTTTCTAAGTCCTCGGTAGGATAATTATTAAGCTTTATAGCTCCTACTGTCTACGGTACTTCATGTCAATAAAACAATTTTAACACATTATATATTATTTGTCAAATGAATTTGTATCGATTTTAATACCAGGACCCATTGTTGTAGAAACACTCATATTTTTAACATATGTTCCTTTAACAGTAGCTGGTTTTGATTTTAAAATCAATGAAACAAAAGCATTTAAATTTTCAACTAATTGTTGTTCTGTAAAACTAGCTTTACCAATAATTGTATGAACGTTACCAAATGAATCAGTACGGTATTCAATTCTACCTTGTTTAACTTCTTCAACTGCTTTTTTAACATCCATAGTTACTGTTCCAGTTTTTGGGTTTGGCATTAATCCTTTTGGACCTAAAACCTTACCTAATTTACCTAAAGCTGGCATCATGTCTGGAGTAGCAATTAATACATCGAAATCGAACCAATTTTCTTTTTCGATTTTTTCTAACATATCGTTATCTCCAACATAATCAGCTCCAGCAGCTTTAGCTTCTTCAGCTTTAGCAGCTTTAGCAATAACTAAAATCTTTTTAGTTTTACCTGTTCCATGTGGTAAACAAATTGTACCACGTAATTGTTGATCAGCTTTTTTAGTATCTAAATTTAAACACATAGCAAGTTCTACTGTTGCATCAAATTTAGTTGTACTAGTTTTCTTAACTAAGCTGATTGCTTCTTCTTTAGTATATAATTTGTTTCTTTCTACTAATTTAGCAGCTTCAACATATTTCTTACTTTTTTTCATTTTCTTACCTCCTTATGTGGTCTAGCGGATTATTCCTTCCACATAGGTTACCCTATGTTAATCTGTAATTTCAATTCCCATATTAAGTGCTGTACCTTCGATAATCTTTTCAGCTTCTTCTACAGTATAAGCATTTAAATCTGGCAATTTAGTTTCAGCGATTTCTCTTAAATCTTTTCTTGTAATTGATCCTACTTTTTCATTCTTACCTTTTGCAGAACCTGATTTAACTTTAGCAGCTTTCTTAATTAAGAATGCAGCTGGTGGAGTTTTAATTACGAAATCGAATGTTCTATCTTCATAGATAGAAATTGCAACTGGTAATACATCTCCCATCTTATCTCTTGTAGCATCATTGTATTTTGTACAAAATTCTTGCAAGTTAATTCCTGCTGGACCTAATACAGTACCAACTGGTGGCGCTGGAGTAGCTTTACCTGCTTCAATTTGTAATTTAATTTCCTTTACGACTTGCTTTGCCACGAAAAACACCTCCTAATATATTTTTTTCGCGTCGTGGTTTTAATGATATCCGCTTAAAATCAATCTCCCACTTGCTTGCTATATAAAAATACATAGCCAAATAATAATAACATAAATTTTTGTATTTGTAAATACTTTATGCTTTACTTATTTGAGATAATCCTAATTCAACGTTAGTTTCTTGTCCAAATAAGTCTAAAGCAACCTCTAATTGTTGTTTTTCTAAATCAATACTTGTGATTGTTCCAAACATGTTAGCAAAAGGTCCTTCGATTACTTTTACTTTATCACCAACAGCAAGTTCGTTAGCAATATCTAATCTACTCATACCCATACTAGCTAAAATTTTATCAACTTCTGCTGGCGCAAGTGGGAATGGTTTAGCTCCTTTACCACTTGATCCTATAAATCCTGTAACACCAGGAGTATTACGAACGATAAACCATGCTTCATCAGTCATAATCATTTCAACTAGAATATAACCTGGAAACATTTTTTTCATTCTTTCCTTTGTTTTACCATCTTTAATTTCTACTTCTTTTTGTTCTGGAACTACTACTCTGAAGATATAATCTTCTAATCCCATAGTAGATGCACGCATTTCTAATTTTTCTTTAACTTTACTTTCATGACCTGAATAGGTGTTAACAACATACCATTCTTTTTCCATTATGCCACCAACGTCTTAATTCCTGCTATTACTAAGTCAGTTAATGCAAAAAATAATGCAAAAAATACTATGAAAGATAAAGTTGCGATTGAATATTTAACCATTTCTTTTTTTAATGGCCAACGTACATGTTTCATTTCTTTTCTTACACCCGTAACAAAAGATTCTTTTTTTTCTTTACTCATATTCCACCTCTTAATTATATGAATTTTTCTAAAATAAAAACACTATTGCGTGTCTATATAAATAGTATCACAAAATAGTGTTTATGTCAATTACTTATTATACTCTTCAAAATAGAAATTATAAGCATTTGATAGATCTTGATCAATACCAGCATTTAAAGCCATAACTTCACCTGCTTGTAAAGAACGAATATAAGTAGCTATATTAGAAACTTTATTACCACTTCTATCAACTAAAATAATATTTACAAGAGCTCCTTCTACTTCTTGTGAACTTGTATTTTTAACATTAGCTGTAAAAGTAGTTCTTCCTTCTTTTGTCGTTTGAATCTTAGCATCTGATATTTCATATGTTTTGTATGTTTTTGTTTTATTGAATTCAGCACTATTATTTATTTTTGTGCCTTCTTCATTAGTAATAGTGTTATTTTCAGGTTGATTATTAGGTTTTAATTCTTTACCACAACCAGTTAATAGTGTTAGTAAACACATTAATACTAAAACTTTTTTCATTTAATTCCTCCTACAATTCTGTTACTTTAATGCTGTATCTATCAACAGTAGTATAGTCACCCATTATTTTTAATTCAAATGTTCTTGTTTCGTTAGGTTGAAAATTCTTAACTTCAATTTCAACCGCACCTAACATTCTATTTGTTTCCGTATTATACATCATCAATGATAGACGAATATTTCGTTCATTTGATGTTGTATTTTGAACCTTACCTGTAACTAGATTACTAGCGCCATATTCGCTAATTTTGATATCTGATAATTCGATACCATCTTGGGATAAATCAGTATCATTTTTTACTTGTTTTTCAATATCAGATAATTCTTTAGTTTCCTCAATAGGTTTAACTGGCTCCTTACTGCCACAAGCAGTGACAGTAAGTGTAGCCATTAAAGCCATTATAATTTTTAATGATTTCATTCTATACTCCTTTCATTATTGATTAAGATTTGATATATAGTTTTTACTATCTATCGTTAATCCTTGAAGATGTGGCAATGTGACGCCATCTTCAGTTTCCCAAACTGTATTAAAGTCAAAGCCTGCATAACTATTGGCTTTAGTACCATCCTCTAATGTGTCAATCTTTGTTGCATAGCCTGCTGATGTTCTTGAAGAAGTCTCAGCAATAAAATAAATATTTTTATGTGTTCCACCTGGCATAGTTCCATATATTTGATCAACATAAGAAGCACCAGTTACCTTACCGATTGTGTAAGCGTTAGTTACATTTGAAGGACGACTATTGCCTCCTATTAAACCACCAGCATAACCGCTCATAGTTACATTACCCAATGCATAAGCATCAGTAATATTGGCCCCATAATATGTGCGTCCTATTAAGCCACCACCATTATTACTAGTTCCTGTGATATTTCCAGATGAGTAAACTTGTGATATGTTGACACCATTACCATTTACATATGCAATTATGCCGCCTAATGTATCGTTTCCTTTGATATTTCCAGATGAATAACTTCGTGATATAGTAGCTCCTGAATTTAGATATCCGACTAAACCACCTAATGTATTACGTCCTGTTATATTTCCAGATGCATAACTTTCTGTTATCGTTATAACATTTGAAGCATATCCGACTAAACCACCAATACTATCTAATCCTGTAACATTTCCAGAGGCATAACTATTAGTAATACTTCCAACCATATGACCTGCTAAGCCTCCAACATTTCCAGAACTATTTGTATTACCAGATACGGCTGCCTTACTATAACTATTTTTAATTGTTACATTTGAACCAGTTCCTATGATACCACCGATATAACTTGCTGAGCCATTTACTCTCATTGTCTCAGGTATCTTAATATTATCAAATGTAATTGTATCAGCTCTTCCAATTAAGCCTCCAACATTATTGTTTCCGCTTATTGTTGTAGTTCCAACTATAGTTATATTTTCAATCTTAGTTGTTC
>JAEEYW010000065.1 GCA_016288305.1 Caryophanales bacterium
TCATGTTGTGACGTGGGTTGTGGCTGTTATGTTACCACCTATGGCTATATTCTTCCCATTGTTTGCTTTATGTGAGGATTTTGGTTTATTGCCACGCATAGCTTTTAATTTGGATGGTATATTTGAAAAGTGTCATGCGTGTGGTAAACAGTCTTTAAGTATGTGCATGGGATTTGGATGCAACGCAGTTGGTGTTGAAGGGACTAGAATAATAGATTCTCCAAGGGAAAGGTTAATAGCTATTTTAACTAATGTTTTTGTGCCATGTAATGGTAGATTTCCTATTATAATTAGTATTATTACGATGTTTTTGATTAATAACAGTATATTTAATAATATTGTAAGTACCATGTTATTAATTTTAGTTATAGTGTTTAGTATAATAATAACGTTTTTTGTTTCCTATCTTTTATCAAAAACCATATTAAAAGGTTTTCCATCATCTTTTGTTTTAGAATTACCGCCATATCGTAGACCTAAGGTAATTAGCGTAATTATACGTTCCTTTCTAGATAAAACTTTACATGTACTATATAGAGCTATTATCGTATCAGCACCTATGGGAGCTATTATCTGGCTTTTAGCTAATCATAATATGCTTGGTCAACTATCATATGCATTAGAACCATTTGGTAAATTAATAGGCCTTGATGGTGTGATATTGTTGGGATTCATATTAGGATTTCCAGCTAATGAGATTGTCATGCCTATTATTCTTATGTGTTATTTAAAATCCAACAATTTGGTTGATATGAGTAGTATATATGAAATAAAAAATATTTTATTAGCTAATGGTTGGACCATAAAAACGGCTTTATGTATGATTATTTTTACGTTATGTCATTTTCCTTGTTCAACAACATGCTTAACAATAAAGAAGGAGACAGATAGTAAGTGGGCACTTTTGGCTATTATTATACCTACATTAATTGGTGTATTATTATGCTTTATAATTAATATTTTATGTATATTTATAAAATTATAAATTTTGTTGTAAAGCAAAGTAAAAATATGATAAAATAACCTTTGTAAAATAGGTGAGTGTATGATAAATTTTATAGTAGTAGACGATTTTGTAGAGATAGCGAAGACAATCGAAAAGATAATTAATAGTCGTTTAATGAATAGTGATTTAGAGTATAAAATTCATGTTTTTCATGATTATGATAGTGCTTTTGTCAATGCAAGTAATACATTAACAAATAAGGTTTATTTTTTAGATATCGAAACTAAATCAGCTTCTGGTATCGATGTGGCGCGAACTATAAGAAAAAACGATGTTTCAAGCGTTATTGTTTTTGTTACGGCTCATGAACAATTAGCTGGCTCTATTATAAAAGAAAGATTAATGGCTTTGACTTTTATTTGCAAATTTGATGATTTTGAGAATAAATTTAAGGATGCTGTGGATAAATCAGTAGAAATTTTAGGACATTCACAAGTTATTAAATTCTATGATAATAATTCGCTTTATATTATCCCAATTAAGGATATTTTATATGTGACAAGAGATAGTGTGGAAAGAAAATGTATTATTAAAACTGACTATATAACTTATAAGGTTAGTATGTCTTTAAAAGAAATAAAAGATATGAGCAAAGGCTTACTTATACAAACACATAGATCTTGCTTAATTAATAAGCAAAGAATAAGAAAAATTGATAAAACAAATAAAATATTACTAGATAATAATGAAGAGACTAATTTGCTATCTAGTTCGCATAGAAAAGAGTTGATGTAATGTGCTTGAAGCTATAGATATGTATTTGCTCCCAACTATTATTAGCAATATAACAGCTATTTATTTACAAAGTAAAATATTAAAAACCAAAATCAATTATAACAGTATAAGTTTGTATATTGGTATTTTTATTAGTGTAATATTAGTTATAGCTAACAGAATTTATGTCCATGATTATCTTAGATTTTTATTTAGTTTTATTATACTTTTAATTTCTGGGACGATAATTTTTAAAAGGAAAATTTACGAGTTGTATGGTGTTATATTTGTGCAACAAGGACTTATGTTAATAGCTGAGTTGTTATGTTTAGCTGTCTTAAGTACAGTCGACCAAAGCTTACTTTCTCTATCATATAAAAATTTTATTGGTGTTATAGCAGTTAATATTTTAGTATCATTAACAGCTGTACTTATATATAGTAGCAAGAAGGTATCTTACATATGTGATAAGGTTATATCATTTATTAATGATGTAGCAGGCTTAAAAAAATATTTAATTTTATTGTTATTTATTACAACATCAAATGTTTTATTAATGTTTATGTATTATAAAGACGATATTATTATTCTAATAAATTCAGCTTTTATCTTAATATATGGTTTTATTGTCTATTTTTTGATTCTTGAAGCAAGTGAAAAGTTACATATGAAACAACAAAATGAAGGGTTATTAAAAACTTTGAATGAATATGAAAAAATACTTGATCAACAAAGAGTTAGTAATCATGAAAATAAAAACCAGCTATTGGTATTGAAATCATTAGTTAGTAAGAACAATAAGAAGCTTATTAGTTATTTAGATGAAATGATTAAAGAAAAACAAGTTGATGATGAAGTTTTATATGCTAGCGCTAAAAGAATACCTCAAGGTGGTTTACAGGGTTTAATATATCAAAAAATGTTGTGCATGAAGGATAAAAATATCAACATAGTATTAAATGTTGATAGAAAAGTTAAAAAGATTAATTTGCCTTCAAAAATCAACTTTGAGATTTGTCGAGCTGTAGGTATAATAGTGGATAATGCCATCGACGAAACTATGAAATTGGAAGATAGAGAAATACTTATTGATATCTACCAAGAAAATGAAGAATTAGTTGTTGAAGTTACTAATAGATGTAATGACATTCCTGATTTATCAAGAATCGATGAAAGTGGGTACACAACTAAAGAAAAAGGTCATGGTTATGGTTTAACTCTATTAAAAGAAATTTGTAGTAATAACAATATTACAAATGAGAGAAAAATAGTTGGCAATACTTTTTGTCAAACAATCAAAATAAAAATGTAGATGCGGCGTGCATATCTACATTTTTTTATTATTTAATTAAACTTTTTGGACATTCAGGTTCATCAGCTATAACTAACATACAAGCTTTGCTGCCTACATTAGCTAAAAGTGATCCTACTGTCGCTAAAATTGTTGAAAAAAAAGCCATTAATAATCCCTCCTTTTATTCCTCTATATTCAAATAACGTAACTGTTATTTAAATATTATTCCAAGCCATATAGTTGTTATATGGAAGTTTAAATATTCTGTACACCGTTGGCGAAATCATAAATGATTGTATTACTAGCGATAGTACAAAACAATTCGATAGCATATTATTTGTAAATAATGATAAATATGCGAAGGTAATTGCTATAAATGTTGAAATATATTTATAGAATAATCTTCTTTTTTTATTAACGATAGGTCGTTTTTTCGTATCTGCTGGGGAATTTTTATGTATGAAGTAAATAGTTATAATGTTTATAATAGTTTTAATATAAATATCTAAGGTTACATATTTAACTATTAATGCTCCACCTACAAATACTAAAAGCGATGTAACCAAGCATATCCAACTTTTTGTAGCATGTAGTCCAAATGATGTTGAACGTATAATGTTATATATAATTAATAGGATAATTAATTCTTTAAAAACATTTAAGAAAACTGCAACTATGAAGATGATTATCAATTTAGTTATTTGCAAGTATAGACCTTCAAGTCCATATCTTATTTCAGCTAATTTAGTTTCATCAAATCTATTATCATAGTTAACAATATCCATACATTTATCAACAACCAAATTCTTCATTTTTTACCTCCGAGATACATCATAGCATATATTTTTAATAATTTTGAAAATTTTGTTTTAAATGTATTTATATGTGTTTTAAAAATAAATTAATAATAAAAAAATTATGTATTAATATTCATTCAGACATCAGAATAAACATTTCAGACAAGTGTGCAAAATTTGTCGAAATTTGAATTATTGAATTTCTTGAATTGGTGATATGGGGATTTTATAATAGTATTGTAAGCGAATTACTAGAAGGGAGATGTTGCTATGCGAAGTAAAGTTAAATGGTTTAATAATGACAAAGGATATGGATTTATTGAATATAAAGAAAATGAAGATATTTTTGTTCATTATTCCGCTATACTTTCTCAAGGCTATAAAACATTGGTTGAAGGACAATATGTTGAATTTGAATTAGTTCAAACTGACAAAGGCCTACAAGCTAAAAATGTAGTCGAAACAAAAACCGCGTTAGTATAACGCTTTTTTTGTCAAAAAATATAGTTAATCATATACTATATTGAGAGGTGTGAAGATGTATAAAGTATATCAAGTAAAAAGTGGCGAGACTATCGACACTATAGCTCAAAAATTAGGTATGATACCGCAAGAATTAGTGGGGTTGAACGATTTAGAAGGTGAAGTTGTCGAAGGACAATTAATTGTTATACCAAATAGTTTATTTAGTACATATATCGTTAAACAAGGTGACAGTATATATGATATTGCAAGACAAAATGGTATCAATTATGAAGATTTATTAAAAATCAATGGTCTAGGTAAAGATGATTATATATATCCTAATCAGCAAATATTGATACCACGAAATGATTTAGCAATTTATATAACAAAAGATGCGGATTCTCTTAACAATATAGCTCAAAAATTAAATGTCGATTTAGTTGATTTAGTACAACAAAATGAAACATTATATGTTACGCCAGATCAATTGATAATATATCGTAAATAAAAGATGATTTCATCTTTTTTTTTTGCTATTTCTATTGTATAATGTTTTAGGAGGTAAGATTATGAAGAAAGTATTATTAGTGGTATCCTTAGTAATGTGCGTTTTACTAACAGGATGTGGTAAAAATGGGTATCATGAATTGAGTTATAAAGAATTAAATGCAAAACTTGATAATAAAGATAATTTTGTATTAGTTATAGGGAGCGCTACATGTTCAAACTGTGTTAAATACGAAAAGACTATGAAAAAAGTAATCAATAATAAAAAAATAGAAATTTTTTATGTTGATATTGATAAGTTTAGCGTAGATGATTTAAATGCTTTGAGAGTTATGTATAATTTCACAGGGACACCAACAACTATTTTTATTAAAGATGGTAAAGAAGAATCAGTTTATAATCGTATAGGCGGCGCTGAAACTTATGCTAAAGTTATAAAAAGTTTAAAGAGTAATGGATTTTTAGGTGAGTAATATGAATATGTATAGTGTATTAGATATGTATGGTGAGGATTTAACTAAAAAAACATATGTAACCAATCCAGCTATATCTAGGGAACAAGAAATTAAAAGAGCTATGGTTGTTTTATTAACACCTGAAAAATCAGCTTTATTAGTTGGTAAACCAGGTATAGGTAAAACAGCTATTGTTGAAGGAATTGCTTATTTAATTCAACAAGGTTTAGCGCCTAATGCTTTAAAAGATTATCGTATTGTTAAGATAAATTCCACAGCCTTAACTGGTACTATGATGGTCAATGGACGAGAAGTTATGATTGCTACTATGTTAGTTGAAGAATTAAAAAGAGCTGTTAAAACTATCGTTTTCATCGATGAAATTCATACATTGATTGGTGGACAAACTGATGGTCCAATGGACTTAGCTAATATTTTAAAAGCTGGTCTTGACCGTGGCGATATTAAGGTTATTGGTGCTACTACCACAATTGAATATGAAACTTATATTTTAAGAGATAGAGCCTTCTTAAGAAGATTTGAAAAGATCGATATTTTAGAACCAGATCAAGAGACGACTGTTAAAATATTGATGGGTAGTATTAAAAAAATTGAGCAACAAACTGGTATACCTATGAAATATAATGCATATGTAACAGAGTTGTTAGTTAGAGCTATTGTTAGAGCTACTAGTGAATTTAAACGTGTATATGGCTTAGCTGCAATGTACCCTGATGTTGCTTTTTCAGTTTTATCACAGGCTTTTTCAAGCGCTCTATATGATAATAAAACAGCTGTTGACGTTGAAGATTTTTACAATGCCATTAGAGTAAGTAGAAAAATTTATCCTGATAGTATTGTTAAAGAACTAGCTGCTTTCAGAGAAGAATTTAAAGAATTATGTGACGCCGAACATATTGTATTACCTGTTGTTAATCTAGAAGACTTAGAAAGATCACAAACTGAGATATGATAAATATTGTTTTATATGAACCAGAAATACCTCAAAATACAGGTAATATAATGAGAACATGCGTTGCTACTAATAGTAAATTGCATTTGATTGAGCCATTGGGATTTAAAATGGATGAAAATACTATTAAAAGATGTGGCGTTAATTATATAGATAATTGTGAGTATACAATATATCCTAATTTTGAGGATTTTGTTTCTAAAAATCCAGGAAGATATTATTTTTTTACTAGATATGGTAAAAAGCCACATACTGATTTTGATTTTAAGGTTAACGATGAAAATATTTATTTGATTTTTGGTAAGGAAAGTACAGGAATCCCTAAAGAAGTTTTAAAAGGCCACTTAGATACATGTATGCGTTTACCAATGACCGATAAGGTTAGAGCTTTAAACTTATCTAATTGTGTCGCTATTGGCGTATATGAAGTTTTAAGGCAAAATAATTATTTTGATTTACTTAGAACTGAGCCATTTAAAGGTGAAGATTATTTAGAACAATAAGGTACTTGAAAAAGACGTCAATAAATGTTAATATATATATGAGAATAAGGAGGGCATTATGGCTTTTATAGTTGAAAATTATTTATGGTTTGTTATAGGTTTAATTGTTATTTTAATGGCTGTTGTAGGCTTTGTAGCAGAAAAAACTGATTTTGGTAGAAAGCCTTTTTCTAAGAAAGGTAAAGTTGCAAAAGACGGTAAAACTGCTGTAGAAAATGAAGTTGAAAGTATTTTACCTGAAATTACAGCTGTTCCAGATGAAACTGCCGAAGTTGGGGAAAATACGCAAGAAGATATTCCTGAAACAGAAGATGTTCAAACTGATATTTTTGAAACTGAAAATGTTCAAGAAGAAATACCAGAAGAATCAACAAATTTATTTGAAATGCCAGAACAAACTGATTTTAATGAGGTAGAAATACAAAACTTAGATAATGATACTGATACAGAAGAACAAGAACCTGTTGATAAGTCATTATTTGAACCACTACCATCTATCGATGAGGTGTCTAATAATGAAGATGCTGAACAAACTGAAGAAGATATTGATGTTCCATCTGCAGAAACACCTGCTAATGAAGAAGATGTTTGGAAATTTTAAAAAGAACTATTGCTAGTTCTTTTTTTGCATTATTTCAAGTATTAAATCGAAACTATCATCCTTAGCGATGATATTTTTATGTATCTGTTTACATTTTTGACATTTATAAACTATTTTATAGGTATCTTTAAATTTTTCGATGTCAATTGGCTCTAACAATCCTTTGCATTCATTCGCTCTATCTCCTGGTAGGATATCCACATGTTTAGAATATAAACAATGAGGGCAATGGTCCCTAGCTGTGTAATTCAACTTATCCACAGGTTTATGGCAGTTCTCACATATAAAGTTTTCATCAATCATATTAAATCTCTTCATAACAATAGTTATACACATAAAATCTAAACTTGTCAATTATTAAGAATAAAATTAATAATATTAAATAGGTGAACTTTATGCTTAAGTTTTTTCTTTTTCTTTTTGGGTTCGGTTTAACTGTTGTAGGATGTGTATACATTATTATTTATCTAAATTTAACGACAATAGGGTATAATTTTTTTGAATATGTTAAGTTTATAATTAGCCGTTTAGAATGTTGGAATTTATTATTTGGTGTTTTAATTATGTACTTTAATTTACCTAAGGAGGACATTGATGAACAGCATATACGATATTTTATTAAATTTTAACAATAAACTTTATGATATATATGAATGGGAAATAAAAGATGAAATTAGGCATATCCGCAAAGTACCTATATTTAGGGTTGATAGTATTACATTGCATGATTTGATAGATTACAAAGTAGAATTGGATATACTTTTTTTACAGAGTATTTATAACAAAACAAGTTATTACTATAAAAATCGTTTAAAGAATAAGAATTATGCTTTTTTACTTACTGATGGTAATGTTGTTATCGGTTTTGAAAGTAATGGGAAATATATAACCGGGTATAGTCATCTAGTGTATGAAGATGAGGATGAAGTTCTTAATATGGCTGATGAAATGGCATTATATGAATTGAAATATCACAAAATTAAAAGTATTTCCCATGATTTTAAAACGAGGAATGAGGGAAATATTAAAAAATATATTTACCGGGAAATATATTATTATTTAAATAATGATGATAGTGTTTTAAAATATATATACTTAGAGTTTTTTAATATGAATGTTGATAATGCCAAGGAACAAATTATTGATGACTTAAAAAAGTATTGGGATATGGTATATATCGACGTGTATAATTTTTTAAAAAAATTACCTTTGAGACGCTAAAATATAGATTTTTCTATATTTTTTTGTTACAATTGAAGAGTAATGGGAGGTAATTATATGGATTATTGTTTTACCATAGATCAATTTTCAGGACCACTTGATCTATTGCTTCATTTGATCAAAGAATCAAATATAAGTATATATGATATTAAAATTGAACAAATTACTTCTCAATATCTTGATTATATAAAAAAAATGAAAGAATTGAATCTCAATATTGCCAGTTCATATATGGTTATGGCTGCTGAATTAATTGAAATGAAGGCTTCTTTGTTATTACCTAAACCTGAGGTTGTTTTAGATGAGTATGAGGAAGATCCTAAAGATAGATTGATTAAACGATTAATAGAATATCAAAATTATAAAAATTTGATATCAACGTTTCAAGAAATGGAAGCGTCTAGACATCAGTACTATACGAAGGCTCCTTCTGATATATCTGAGTTGAATATAAGTGGAAAATTGGATGACGATATATGTTTAGATGATTTGATAGAAGCTTTTGCAAAATTTTTAAATAGGCAAGAAGTAGCTAAGCCTTTGAATACTAAGATAATGACTAAGGAATACTCGATAACACAAAGAAGTAAAGAAATAAAAGACATTATTAAAAAGAAGAAAAATGTTAAATTTACTGAATTATTTGAAATTAGAACAAAAAGCTATGTCGTTGTAACTTTCCTATCAATTTTGATGTTGACAAAGAATAAAGAAATTAAAATTAATCAGGATAATAATTTTGGTGAAATAATGATTAGTGGGGTGAATTAGGTGCGTAATGAAGCTATTTTAGAAGGCTTACTATTTGTAGCGGGGGATGAAGGAATTTCTAAAGATGAAGCTAAGGATATTTTAGAAATCGACAATATTGACGAAGTTGTTGAAAATTTAAAGAATTCATATAAAGATAGAGGTATTGATTTAACTTGCTTGGGTAATAGATTAAAGCTTGTAACTAAAAATGAATTGAAAGATTATATTGAAAAAATGGTTACAATTGAAGATGATGGCGTATTAAGTGAAGCAGCTTTGGAAACTTTGGCGATTATAGCATACAACCAACCTGTTACAAGAGTGATGGTAGATGATATAAGAGGCATCAATAGTTCACATATGATACGTAAGTTGGTTTATAAAAATTTAATATGTGAAGTAGGTAGAAGTGAAAGTGCTGGAAGACCTATTCTTTATGGAACAACACCTTTGTTTTTAGATTATTTTGGCATTAATAATATAAGTGAATTACCTCAAGTAGAGGTTGAACATGATGATACGGTTAAAGATTTGTATGAGTCCAAGTATAACGAGGAATAATTTACAGATATTTACAGCATTATTAAATTTAATTTGATAATATAGATATATTTTTGTTATACTAATTATAGTATAGGAGGAATATCATGACAAGGTTAACTGGCACAGAAAAAGTAAATAATGAAATAAAAGAGTTGGTCCCTTATCTTGCAGAAAGACCAGAAGAGAGTTCCCAAATATATGAACTAATCGATGAAAACATAAATATTGACAAGCAAGTAGCAGTTAATGGGATGACTCCACATGAGGCAAAAAAAAGTAGAAATAATATTGCTAGGAGATTAAAAATAATTCGTATATCTCTTGGTTCACAAGGTAAAATTGATTTACCAAATACATCGCTTGATAAAGTGTTTGCTGATTTGCGAAGTAGAATACGATAAAATCCATAGATCATCTATGGATTTTTTCTTTACTTTTTACCAAATGCAACTCATTAAAATTATCTTCTAGTGTTTGAGCGAATTGTTTTAAAAACGTAGTAGCCTTTTTAAATTGTTTATTACTTTGTTTACTTAATTTTTCTAACTTCAAACTTTTTTGATATATATAAGAAGCTCTTATAGAATTAAAATTATCTAAATTGGAGTTTTCTTTTATTATTTTTTCTAAATAACTTTTTATTGTAAAACCAACCTCGCTATTTGTGGCTGTTTCTCCTAAATATAATTCAAGCCATGCTATAACTATATTAGTGTGACAAAAAGTATCATCATAATGTAAGACAGGGCAACCTAATTCTTTATATACTTGTTCCGGATTTAGTTTTGATAGAATTTGTGACCAGTATTCAGTAATATAATATCTTGTGTTGTCTTCTTCTGATAAATTTTCTTCATTCCTATACCACTTTATCCAAAATGAAAACTTAGGTGCTAAAGCAGGATAAGATTGTATTGATATGTTGTTTACTTCTATAGTCATTTAAATCACCTACGAATATTTTCCAGACATAGTATATCATGTTTTTAGATAAAGTCTATATAATATTTTAATTTATGTCATTAGGTTTACATAAAAAAACTTAATTATTAGGATTTACAAGTATTATTTATTGCTTCATTTTTTTCTTATCAAACATACTAAGGCCTTCTAAACTCACTTATTTATTATACATACTTTGAATCGTATGCAAAAAAAACGAGCACCAATTAGTGTTCGCATGAAGGCGCATATAAAGAAGAAGTCGAATAACTCAATATACGCAATAATAGGCAGTAATAATTACTAACTAATTCAAATATACTTGTTTAGATAGCCCAATGAGTGATGTTTGTTGTAATTGTTCTAACCTATATTTGAATCAATAAAAACATAATTTTGTTTGAATGATTTGTTCTTGCTTAATTATGTTTTAGGGTTTCAAAAGGAATATTCCATTTGCACACCGTTATTGGCTCTGCCGATAGCGTAGTATGTTACTCTATTGGAAATAGAGTTTCCTTATGACGAGCATTGCTCGTCTTTTATTTGCTTTTTTTATTTTTATTTAAATAAACACCAGATAAATATAGATTAGATAAACCTAGACATAGAAATATCACACCCATACCCGTATTATTTCCTATAAAGCTAATTATTGTGGCCATAAAATATAATATTGAAGCAACTATATATAATATACCAACAACTTTGTCGCTATTTTTCATAAAATCACTACTCCTTCCTTTCAATACATTATAGCATATTTACTAATGTTATTTTCATAATTTTTATATTTCTATATTTCTATCATCATAATCTTTATCATAACCATAATTTTGCTCATAAATATAATCTTTTATTTCTTCTTGGGGTATCATCAGCAATATCTCTTAAATTACTATCACTATAATAATCTAATTCATGATATGTTTTTATATCATCTACAACATTATCTTTTTCTTTTTCAGTTCCAATATGAAGTATCTTTTTAAATAAGTTCTCTAAAGTTTGTAGCATAGTGTGTATGAAGTTTTTAAGTCTTTTATCACTTTTAGCACTTATTCTTTCTGAAACACAAACAAACTAACTATTTCTAGTTAGTTTGTTTATTGCTCTCGGATAAGTTGTCCGAGTTTCCTATCAATCTGGTGCTTGTGGAGGGAATCGAACCCTCATGACCAAAGGCCACACGATTTTGAGTCGTGCGCGTCTACCAGTTCCGCCACACAAGCAAGACAAATTAATTATACCATATCTTTTATAAAAATAAATACTTTTTTAACAAAATTGTGCTATAATTATATTGTTATTGCCCCATGGCCAAGCGGTAAGGCAACGGACTCTGACTCCGTCATTTCATTAGTTCGAATCTAATTGGGGCAGCCAATGTTGAAAACACTTCAGTTTACCTGAAGTTTTTTAATGCTTATATTGTCAAAAAGTATGAAATATTATATAATTAATGTAGGATAAGGGGAGCGTTAATGTGATACTAAGAAAACCATATGCGTTTTTGATTAAGTATTTTAGGCTAATTCATATTTTATTAGCCTTTTTGGCGTTTTATGCAATATTACGAACAAGGGATGTACTAGATTTTTTTAATGTATACATAAGCGATATGGTTAATTTAACAGGCCAAGAAATTCCTCTTGTTATACCAGAATTTTATGGTTATGCTTGTGCGCTTATTATAGTAATAGATTTAATTATAATATGGCTTATGATTGCTAAGAAAAAGCCAACATTGTTTTATATTATAAATACTATTTTATATGTTTATGTTTTAATAACAATATTTATTTACAACTCAACATTGGAATCTTTAAATTACATGGTTCCTGATATTAGGTTAATTAGGTTAGTGCGTGATTTATCGGTATTGTCGTTTATCTTGCAATTTGTTTGTATACCTGTCGTAGCAGTAAGAGCAATAGGCTTTGATGTTAAAAAATTCAATTTCAAAGAAGATTTAAAAGAGTTGGAGATAAGTGATGCCGATAGAGAAGAGTTTGAGGTTGAATTTAATTTTGATAAAAATGAATTTTTAAGAAAAATTAATAAAAGAAAACGATATATCATTTATTCATATAAAGAAAATAAGGCACTTTATTATATCTTTTTCACGGTGTTTTTATTAATTAGTGGTTATTTAGTATACAGTGATTATATTGATAAGGTTCCTATTGTTAACGAGAATACAACGTTTTCAGGTAATGGTTTTACATTGAAGGTAACTAATAGTTATTTGTTTAGCAAAGATTATGAAGGCAATGTTATTCCGGGTGATAATTATTATTTGGCTGTTAAATTAAAAATTAAATCAAATAGTAATGATGTTTTGGATATTGCCACAACTAAATTAACTATAGGCCCATATTACTTTATACCTACAACAACTGACAAGACAAAATTTAAAGATATTGGCAAAATATATCAAGGAGAAAAGATAAAAAATGAATTTGAAACTATTGTCTTGTTATATAAAATACCTAAACAATTAATTGATGATGATATTTATTTTTCATACATTAATAAGAATCTTATCAGCAATAAAGATGGAGCTAAAGGGACGAATGTAAGAATCAAGTATCAAAAAATGGATGATATAAAAACAAGCCAAACTTATTTAATGGGCGAGGATATTAGTTTTAAAGAATCGGTATTAAATGAATATACTATATTTATAACAAGTTTTGATATAAAAGAAAAGTTCAAAGTAAGTTATAATCATTGCTACAATAGTAATTGTTATATATCATACTTATATTTGAAACCTAAGTTAAACACTAATTATGATAAAGCATTATTAAAATTAACGGGTTCTATAATATATCAAGATCCTATTGATGGAGTATATGATGTATATGATTTTATAGAACATTTTGGTAAAATTTATTATACCGTAGCTGGTGAAAAGAAAGTATTAAATATAAATTCTAATGAAATTACAAATAGTAAGTTAAACATGAAGAATGATTGTTATATTGAAGTACCATATGATATGATCAAAGCCACTAGTTTATCGATAGTGTTTACAGTTCGTGATCATACGTATGAATATATGCTAAAGTAATTTACAAATATAGTTCTATTATGCTATAATATTAAAATGGAGGATAGGAATGAAAAGGGTAATCATTATAATGTTTTTAATGTTACTTATACCACTAATGAAAGTTAATGGTTATTATTGTACATTTGGTGAAACTTCATTATATAAAGACATGGCTGCTAATATAAATGTTTCATATGATTATGTTGAAAAAAATAATGATGTATCTTTTTCAGTAACATTAACTAATTTAAGACAAGAATTGTATATTGTTGATACAACAAATGATAAAAAGTATGAATATGAATTAGATGAAATTGTTATAGATGGCTATAAAGCTGGCCAAACTATAAAATATGATGTATATGCAGCTGCTGAATACTGTAGTGGTACATATTTATATTCAATTTTACTTAATTTACCATTTTATAATAAGTATTATAAAGATGATATATGCGTAGGGTTAGAAAACTATGCTTATTGTAAAAAATGGTATAATCATAAACTTAGTTATGATGAGTTTAAAAAGAAAGTTAATGACTATAAGGAAAGTTTAAATCCTTCCGTGCCAGAAGAAGAAAAAGAAGAAATAGAGGAAAGTAAATCATTCTTAGATGTATTCTTATCTTTGTGGTTAAAATATTATTATATTGTATTACCTGGTATTATCGTGATAAGCGCTGCTGCGATGTACTATAATAATAAAAAATCAGATATATACAAGTAGGAGGTAAAAATGAAAGAGTCGTTTTGGGGAACGGCCATAGTCGTTGCTGGAATTTTTTCTATATTCTTTATTTATTTCTTTCAGTCTATTGTTAATACAAATGAGCATAATTACAATATTCTAAAAGAAACTACCGAAGCGGCTATGTTCGACGCTTTAGATTTAGCTGAATATCGTAAGAGTGGATCTATCAAAATAGATAGGGAAAAATTTGTTGAGAATTTTATAAGACGTTTTGCTGAAAGTGCTACTTTAGCAAGAACATATAAAATTGAAATTTATGATGTCAATGAAGTACCTCCTAAAGTTAGTTTAAAAGTTAGTAGCACAGAAACAACTGGTATATCCGGTGAAATAATGGAATTTAATATATCAAATAAAATTGATGCTATATTAGAGTCAACAGAATTAGGAAAGTGGGTTGGTTAATATATGAATAATATAGTTGTTTCATTAAAGAAATTTATTACAAATAAAAATACAATTACCATATTAGGCGTTATAGCTATTTTAGGTTTATTATATTATGGTTACAATACAGCTATTCATAAAAATACGCAAATGGTTCGTGTTTGTATTGCTTCAGAAACAATTCAGCCTAGAACTTTGATTACGGATGATATGATAGAATGTTCAATTACGGCTGATGAAGGTATACCACAATGGTATTACAACAAAATCAGAAGTAAGATTGAAATTAACAGAACAAATATTATTGGTAAATATACAGCTATAAATAGTGTTATCCCAGCTGGAAGCTTTATTTATAAAAACATGATTGTCAAAGCGGAAGACATCCCTGATAACTTAATATCACAAGTTCCAGAAGGTCAAAGACCATATATGTTATCTGTTAATGCTAATAGTACATATTATAATTCAATCTTACCTGGTAATGTTATTGATATTTATATGAAAGCTACAGATGAAAATGGTCAAATTATGATTGGAACATTTTTATCAAAAGTAGAAGTGTTAGCAGTTAAAGATAGTAGCGGTAA
>JAEEYW010000066.1 GCA_016288305.1 Caryophanales bacterium
ATGTACTTTGATCTGCATTTACATTATAAAACTTACTTGTGAGTGTCCATACGGCCGTACTTGTCGTAGAACCTGTTCCATCGATTTGCGCTCCACTTACCACCGTTGCAGCATAATTGGTATATGTTAATGTTGATAAGTCAGTTTCATTTTTTATACTATTGGTTCCTTGCGATGCGTGGGCATTATTTGCAAGACTTGCTTGAATGGTAAATTCATTTGCTGTTACTCCACTTGTATGAGATGTGTATTTATCGGTACTTGTCCATTCATAGACAATGTCATACGTACATACCATACTATAATCAGTATTAGCCGTGAAGTTTACAGTTAGTGTAGTATTATTCTCCGCTGCTACATTACCTTGTTTTGCTTCCACCATATTCGCGGCTGTTATATTAAGTATCATTCCTCCACCTAAGGTATCAAAAACCATATTATTTCTTTCAGTAACTGTATTTGCATTGGCTACATTTGTTACATTCATATTACCGGTTGAAAAGTATGCATATGTAGCAAAAGTTATGATAGTTAATAATGTTACTATAGCTATAGTCATTAAGATTATATTACTTCTTTTCATATATATGCCTCTACGTTATATGTTAATTATATAACCACTATAACAATTTTGTAAACAAATTCGGCATTATAAAATGAGATTTTTAAAGAAATATTCATATTAAAAAACCATTCCATATTGGAACGGTTTATAATTATTTTCCATTAACTTGATTCATTACTTCTTCAGCAAAGTTATCATTTCTTTTTTGCATACCTTCGCCTACTTCATAACGAACCATACTAATTATTTCTCCACCATTGTTAGTTACGTATTTATTTACTGATATATCGCCATCTTTGATAAATGGTTGTTCAGCAAGACATATTTCTTTGTAATACTTTTTAATACGTCCTTCAACCATTTTTTCAGCGATATCAGCAGGTTTACCTTCATTGATAGCAAGTTCTTTTTGAACTTGTCTTTCAGCTTCTAGTACATCCTCTGGTACGTCACTTTCAAATACATATAATGGTTTCATAGCAGCTGATTGCATAGCAACATCTTTTGCTACTTCATCATTTGCACCTTTGATAACTGTTAAAACAGCAATCTTACCGCCCATATGGATATAATTACCAAAATGATCATCATCAGTTTTAGTAACTTTTTCAAATCTTCTTAGGGAAAGTTTTTCACCAATTTTAGCAGTCTTAGCAATAACTAAATCAGCAATTGTACCTTCTTCACAAGAAAGAGCATTTGCTTCCTCTAAAGTGGTTGCATCACTATTTAAAATAGTTTTACCAATTGTATCAATCATTTCTCTAAATTCTTCGTTTTTAGAAACGAAATCAGTCTCACTATTTACTTCGATAATAACAGCATTATTACCGTCAACATAGATATTAGCTAGACCCTCAGCAGCAATTCTACTTTCTTTTTTAGCAGACTTAGCAATACCTTTTTCACGAAGCCAATTTACAGCTTCATCCATATCACCATTGCATTCACTCAAAGCCTTTTTACAGTCCATCATGCCTGCGCCGGTCATTTCTCTTAAATCTTTTACTAAACTAGCAGTTACTTCCATAACACACCTATTTTAAAGCAGCAAGAAGTTCATCTTTCTTCATTGTTGAATAACCTTTAATGCCTTGTTCTTTAGCAATAGCTTTTAGTTCAGCTAATGTCTTAGAAGATAAATCTTCTTCCTCTTCTTCACTTTCTTCTTCAACAACGTCTTCAACTGTATATACATCACTTGCTTTTTCAGCTTTTACTTCGTCAGTAACATGTTCATCTTTGATTAATTCTTCCATTGTTTCTTTACCTTTAGTTTTATTCTTATCTTCTTCAGAAACATAGTCAACCATTTCTAAACCTGTTGCTTCACAAATAGCGTTTGCAAGTACACCAAGTAATACTTTAATACTTCTTACAGCATCATCATTACCTGGAATAACAAAATCAACATCATCAGGGTCACCATTTGTATCAACTACTCCAAATACTGGAATATGAAGTTTACGAGCTTCCTTAATAGCATTGATTTCTTTTTTAGGATCTACAATAATTAATGCTTGTGGAAGTTTAGCCATTTCTCTAATACCGCAAAGTAAACGATTAAGTTTTTCATATTCTTTCTTAATACCGATTACTTCTTTCTTAGGTAGTACGTCAAATGTACCATTTGCTTCCATCTCTTCGATTTCTTCAAGTCTTTTTACTCTTCTTCTAATTGTTCTAAAGTTAGTAAGAGTACCACCTAACCATCTTTCTGTTACATAGTATGAATTACTACGCATTGCTTCTTCAACAGCAACTTCTCCAGATTGTTTTTTCGTTCCTACGAATAAGAACTTTCCACCATTAGTAGCGATAGTCTTAATTTCTTCATAAGCTACCTCTAATAGTTTTTGTGTTTTTTCAAGGTCGATAATATAAATATCATCTCTTGAATTAAAGATGTATTCCTTCATTTTAGGATTCCATCTTTTAGTTTGATGTCCAAAATGAACACCAGCTTCTAATAAGTAGTTCATTGAAACTACTGGCATGAAATATCCCTCCTTCGTTATTACACCTTAGTATCTCACCCCAGTCTTTCACTCTCTTCGAGCACTCGAAATAACCAGTCAATACTAATGCTATTTGCTTTCATAAGCCATATGTATTTTATCAAAAAAGATTCTTTTCTACAAGTTTTTTTATAAAAAAATCTAATTTTGCCGATAGGCAAAATTAGATTCAAGATATTAAGATGTTCGGAAGAACGCGGAGACGAGCCGACACTAATCTTAGTCACCCTATCATAAACAGTAAGCATGACCAGAGGCATCAACATTACAGCTCTCGTCCATAGAGGAATCGTCACAGTCGATAGAACCATTGGAGCCCACACCGCAGCCGAGGGTGCTGCCTACATAGCAGCTAACGCCGCCGGCGTAAGCGTTGCAATCATTGTCTATATCGACTGTTATTCCAGCATCAGTAAACGCTTGGTAGATTGCTTGTTTGGCACTGGCTTGTTGCTCTGATGTTAAATAACAACTACTATTATTACACGGTGTATGTCCACTTAATCCATACTGGGTATGTGGTTGGCTTAAACATATTTCATGACCTTGTATTGTTGCACATGCATAGTACTTACTACTATCTTGGCCTATATAGGTAGTGTGCCCTGTTGCACTTCCGCTTGTTTGCAATGTTCCACCATAGTTTGGATGTGTACACGGATTTGAAGATGTACATGTACTTGCATCAAACCAATAACTTGTTGGGCCTGGTTTTGGTACTGAACCAGCAATACATGTGACATTGGCTACTTTAAATCTTCCGGCATATGTTTTTCCTGATAATGTACTTTGATCAGCATTTACATTA
>JAEEYW010000067.1 GCA_016288305.1 Caryophanales bacterium
AAGAATATATTCAACTTGTAGAAGAATGGATATTATTTTATAACACAAAAAGACTAAAGTCAAAAAAGTCAGGAAAATAATTCCTGACTTATTTTTTTACTAGTGTCTCCAAAATGGGGTTCACTACAAATCCTTATTATTTTTTATTTAGTTTGATAACCACCTAAGTGTTGTTCACCCATTTGAACTAATCTCTTAGTAATTTCACCACCTACTGAACCGTTAGAACGGCTTGTAGCATCAGGTCCTAAAGTTACACCAAATTCACTAGCTATTTCATATTTCATTTTATCGATAGCTTGTTTAGCGCCTGGTACAACAAATTTATTTGTATTCTTATTCATTTAACTCACCTCCCGTACACTACTATCATGTGCACAGAAAGCAAAGTTATAAGTGGTAATATATGGTTATAATAAATCTTGATAATCTGTATTAAAATTATCGATTACTTGAATATTATCAACACATTCTTTAATCAATGATTCATATTCAAATTTTTCATACGCTATACATTTATCCAATTGTGGATTGATAACAGGATGTTTAGGTACAAATATTGTACAGCAATCTTCATATGGAAGAATACTTGTTTCATATGTTCCTATTTTTTTAGCTATGTCAATTATTTCTAATTTATCTAAGCAAGCTACAGGTCTAATTATAGGATAATTTGTTACACTATTAATAACACTCATACTTGATAATGTTTGTGAGGCAACTTGTCCTATACTTTCACCATTTATTATTACTTTATATTTTTTATCAATACTTGTAGCTATACGATACATCATGCGACGTAAAATGGTAATATTATAGTCACTAGGTACATTACGATATATTTCTTCTTGTAATTTTGTAAAAGGTACAACCAATAATCTTATATTACCTGAATATTCATTCAATATACCAGCTAATTTAATTACTTTGTTTTTTGCTTCAATACTCGTATGAGGTGGGGAATCAAAATATAAACAATCGATATTTACACCTCTTTTTAGAGCCATATATCCAGCTACAGGTGAATCTATACCTCCTGATAACATTAGTAAACCATTACCTTGAATACCAACAGGATATCCACCAATACCTTTTTCCTCATTCAAATATATATATGTATTCTCACGTATCTCGATATGTACAACAATATCTGGATTATGAACATCAACTTTAACATCAAAATTTTTTAAAACTAATGATCCAATAACGTTGTTGAAATCCATTGACTTAATTTCAAAATTTTTATCAGCTCTTTTTGTCTCAACTTTAAAAGTTTTAAATTTTTTGTCTTTTAAGACATCTAAAACAGCTTGTTTGATATCATCAGTATTAGTATTAACTTTATAAGCAATTACAATACCATGTAAACCAAAAACTTTCAATAATTTAGAACTTACACGTTCAACATTATCTGTTTCGATATACATTCTTACTCTATCTTTTTTTATTTTGACTGTCTCATCTTTTAATATTTTTTTTATATTATCGCTTAGCTTATTAATAAACAAATTTCTATTAGCTTTCTTTGTAGTTAACTCGCCATATTTAATTAATATTAGTTTTTGCATATATTTCCTTTCCAAAATAAATTCGGAACAAATATTCCGAATTTATTTATTTAAATTTAATAATTTATTATATATACCAGGTTCGATTTTATTTAATGAATTAATTGTTAACTCTAAAGACTTTTGATATTCACCTTTATAAAATAACAATTCTGAATAGGTTAAATTTTTATTTAACTCATCAGTTAAAACTCTATATCTATTACCATAAACTATAGCCATTTCAGCAAAAGCTGCTGTTTTCAACAATTCTTTAGTTCCTGTATATAGTTTTAAAACTAAATCACGTGCTGTATCAACGCGAGTATTTAAAACACTAATAGTAATAGGCTTTTTATTTAATTCATTAACTATTTCCTTTATAGCTTGTGAAGCTTCATTTAATTGGACATAGTAGTATTTAGGTATAATTGGAAAATTATATTCACGCATACGTGAACGTGATTCCTTTAAAATACCTTTTACTTCTTCAAGTTGTTGTCTTGCCCTCAACTCATCTTCCTTCATACTTCCTAAAGCTTCCAAAGAATTATCTAGTTTATCTTCTACTTGATTCAATTTAAGAGATAAACTTTCCATTTCTTTAACTAGCTTAGAATAAGCAAAAGTGTTATTACCGGTATGTGATTTTAAAACTTCATAATCATCATTTAATGTCTTTAATTGTTCTTGTAATTTATTCAATAAACTAACATCATCATCTGATAGATTATATACATTTTTAATATCATCAATCTGACTAAATATATCAGATACTAAACTATTTATTTTAATTATTTTTTTTGAAAAAGAATCACTGATTTCCTCATAAATTTTACGATCATTTTTTTCTTTTTCAAAATCGTTAAATAATGAATCAAAATAATCTAATAGAACTTTTAATTCAAATAAACTATCCTCTAGATTTAGAACGCGACAACGTTCTAAAACATCAGTTAATTTTTTGTTAGCTTCATCAACGTTGTATTCAACATTTAAATAATCTAACGGATATCCTTCTTTAACCATTGTATTGTATGTTGAAACAACATCTTCTATTTTTTTTGGAATTAAATTAGTTGCCATTAATATAATTGATGGTACTTCTTCAATAACAATATTCATATGTTTCAACATCTCATCAATAGATTTAATGATTTTTGTAACTTCAGTATAATCATTATTTTCCATATTGATTTCAAAGGCTTCAAAGCGTTTAGTTATACTTTCAAATTGCAAACTAATAGAATTAGCTATTTCACCATATTCAGCCTTATGAGCATTAAATTTTTCGAATAAATCCCTATAAACAGTTTTAAATTTAATAATAATAGCTCTATTTCTTTCTTCACTTGATGTTATATCACGTATTTTATCTAATAAAATATCCGCATTAGTTTTTACTTTGTATATTTCCATTTCCAAACGAGCAATTTTATAAACAATAGACTTATAATCTTGTTGCGTTAAAGAATATTCAGCATCGATAATCATATCTGTTATTTTAGGAATTTGCGTATTTCTGATATCCTTAAAACTTGCTTCCCATTGTTGTAGACTAGCATCCAATTTATCATTTCTTAAAAATGTTCTTATCTTAGATATTTCAGATTCAATAGGCGTACTATCGATAACATTCTTTTCAACTTCTAATTTATCCAATAAAGCTTTGTACTTATGTTTTTTATTACTTTGAAGAAGATTTAATGTTACGACTATGATTATGGTAGCAATTATATATATACTAACAGCAATCATTGTTATTTCCATCATACCACCTCTATTCTCATTGTATCATATTTTTGACAAATTACGACATAATTGTCAAAATTAAATACATTAAATATATACCACACAAAGTTCCAACGGTAAAAGTTAATAATAAAGTGTCTATAAATGCCGATCTCTTTCCTCCATCATGTTCATCTGAGTTTTTGAAGGCATCTAAAGCTAATGTTAAACGCTTACCTGGATCAGCTTTACCTTTACTATTGCTACTTTCAACTTCCGTTACAACTCTTTTTCTTAATTCTTCACTTTGTCTCGCATCTAATTGATAATTGGTTAATAATATGCGTATTTGTTCTTGCGTAAAATTATCCATATATTCATCAACTAAACTTGCAATATTAAACTTACCTTGTTGATTCAATAGCATAAAACTTACTATTTGTTCGTCATACGCAGGATAATTTTTTTTAGGAGTAAAATAATTCATTATAGTATTGTCATTAATTACTCTATCTTTAAAATCGTTATTGATAGTCATAACTCGATTATATATGTCAGCAAATTCCATATTTTTACTTGCAATTTCCGCATTAAGCATGCTTAAGACATATTTCATATATTTAATATCAGCAACTGAAATTTGCTCACTTGTTTTGCTTCCACTATATATTATTTGTTTACTACTATTTATAGCCAAAGTAAAAACACTTTGATTAATTCCAATCTGTCCTAACACTATATATTGTTGACCATTATAATTTACTGCATTTGGCAT
>JAEEYW010000068.1 GCA_016288305.1 Caryophanales bacterium
GGAATTGATACTAAAGTATTAATAGAAGAATTTTTTGATGCTAAGGAATATCGAGTTTTTGTTACTAAAAATAAAGATTATGCTGTTTTACATCGTGATCCAGCTCATGTTTTTGGAAATGGTATTAATACAATCGACGAATTAATTCAGATAGAAAATTATAGAAGAATGAATCCAAGAACTAATGCTTTATGTGAAATATTAGTTGATGATGAAATGTATAATTATATGTCTAAGAATGGTATTAGTATGGATTATATTCCTGCAAATGGTGAAAAAGTTTATTTAAGACCAAATTCAAATGTTGCTATGGGTGGTATTTGTGAAGATTATACTGATAAAGTTCATCCTAGTGTAATAGATGTTGGAATGAGAGTTTTAGATTCTTTTCCTGGACTACCTTATGTTGGAATCGATTATATGACTAATACAATTGAAGAACCACAAAACGATGAAAGCTATAGGATAATAGAAATTAATACAGTTCCTGGAGTACATATGCATTTTAGACCTGCTATAGGTAAATCTCAAAATATAGCTAAATATATGGTAGATTTAATTTTCCCAGAAACTAAGGAAAAGAGTGATGAGCATGGAATACAAAAATCTTTTAAAAGATTCTAAAGCATATTACGAAGATAATGATTATTATGAATTATTTAGTATTGCTGAAGATGGGGAAAATAAAGTAGCAGATTATCTAAAAGAATTATCTATTGATAAAGTTGTTTTAGATGCAGGTTGTGGAACAGGGAAATTTTTACCAATTATAGAAAATGTTGCAAGTAAATATATTGGAATAGATCTATCAAATGAACAATTAAAGAGAGCAAAAGACAAATCTAGTGGAAATTCATTATTCATTAATTCTTCGTTAGAAAAGATTGAACTTGATAATAATTCAGTTGATCTAATTATATCCACTTGGGTTTTAGGAACAATAACTGATATAGAAGAAAGAAATAGATGTTTAGATGAACTTAAAAGAATATTAAAACCTAATGGTAAAATAATACTTGTAGAAAATGATGAGAATAGTGAATTTGAAGAAATAAGAAATAGAACAAGTGATTCTAGAACTAGAGATTATAATAATTGGATTTTATCAAATGGATTTATTGTTGATAAAAGATTAGAAACATATTTTAGTTTTAAATCAATTGATGAAGCAAAAAAATGTTTTGAAGTAATATATGGTAAAACTATTTCTGATAAAATAAACAATAAAAAAATTGAACATAAAATTATTATATTTAGATATAAAAAGAACGACTATAATGAATAGTCGTCCTTTTTGTTTGATAAAATTGATAAAAATCCTAGTGGGCTGAACATTTTTTTACTATCTTTAGTAATGCTAATTTTATCCCACTACTTTTGCATGTAAAATAAGGAAATATAAGAAGTATGAGCCCACAATCATGAGACAATTTGCATGTGCAAAATAAGTTAGATATCACATGGAAGTCTTATGCAGCAAGGCTTTATTTAATGTGTTGATATCAATTACTTATGCCCTTGCAAAATTATTCAATAAATTTCATAATTTGTGGGATTATATGTTCTATTAGTGGGATTTAAAGGAACTCATTAAATTTATAAAAAAATATCTTATTTCATGTTATAATTATATATGTAAGGTAATATATGTGGCACTTAAACTAGGAAGGATGTTTTTATATGATTATTAATGATTACAAATTGTTAGAGCAATTGTGGATGGAAAATAATGAATTGGCAGAATATGATGAGTTAGATTTAAGTAATCAGCATATATTAGATATATTAGTCAAAACAAAAAAAATAAGTATCAGTTTTAACTCAAGAGATGATTTAGGTAGTATGGAAAATACTATTAGACAATTATGCATTTTAATAGATAAATGTCCCAATCTTGAATTTGTAAGAGTTTTTTCTTTAGGTCAAGATTCTAAAAAGTTGAATGTAAATAATTTGATAGATGTGTTAATTAATCATAGCATTAATCGAGTTGTTATATCAGGTTTTAATTATGAGTATTTATCCTTATATAGTAAAATGTTATCGTCAGATAATGAAATGATTGTTAATTTAGATAAAATTAATGATCCTGTAAATGGTTTTACATATGTATTTGGTAGTGAAGAATTGAGAAAAAAATTACGTTTTGATTCTCATGGTAATGAAGAACTAAATGCTTTATATGACGAATTGCGTTATGGTAACATTTCGCTGGAAAATTATGAAAAATATAAAAATTATTTAACTAATTATAAGGATTTATATATATCTATTGGGAATGTAAATGATTTGGATTTAAACAAATTAGAAAGTATTAAAAATGACAATCATATAAAAGGTATTCATATAAAATGTGGTTATGTTAGAGATGAAAATGCACACTACTATTCCATTGAAGAATATAAAAACATCAGAGGAATTATCGATAATATAATCAGAATGATTAAATTACCAAAGGCGGATGACCCAAATAGAGATAAATTGATATTTGCTCAAATATATAAAATATTAGGTAAAAATATTAGATATGATTATTATGCTATAAGTGATGAAGGAGAAAAGGATAAGGAATTATGTTGTAATTGCCGTAATCTAAAAAATGGATTATTAGGAGTTAGTCGTAATGGCAAAAGAGAATTATTAACTGTGTGTGCAGGATATGCCACTATATTGCAAAATGTATGTGCATGCTTTAATATAAAATGTGATTATGTATCTTCTTCATCAAAAGAAATAGAAGAACCTGGTGTATTTATTGTTTCTGGCCCAAAAAATTACGAAAATGGTACATCTGATCCTATGGGACATGGATATAATGCAGTATATTTAGATGGTAAAGCATACTTATGTGATTTAACATGGGATGCTAATCTTATGAAATTAGATAAATTAGGAAGACATTTTTTAAAATCTTACGAGGAGTTTTATATTAGTCATAAAGATGAAGGATTTTCTTCTGATAACGTAGCAGTCATGACTCAAGATGGAAAAATCATACGTTCTTTAGATCCATCAGTATTTGTTCATTCTTGTTCTTATGAAGAACAAATACAATTATTTGGTAGTGCTGCAAAAGAAAATATTGACGAAATGATTAGTGAAGGTTATCTTGCTGACTTTGCTATGAAAAATATTGAATATATAAAACAAGTAAAAGGAAAAGTTGGAATGTTAGAGTATATAAAATTGATTCAACTTATTCATGGATTGGAAGAATATATAAAGTCTCCTGCATTTAAAGAAAGAGCTGGTTGGGCCGCTCAAGGAATTGATAATGAAATAACTGACGAAAATGGAAATGTTATAGGGAAAAAGAATTTTGTATTCTATCCTGGAGCAAGAGATTTATCACCAAGTGATGCTGTTGATGAGGTAACAAGTATGGAGGGAAAGCAATGGAAAATGTGATAAAAATTAGAGAAGCTTTTACTGAAACTTTTATTATTTTAAATGAATTGAGTTTATATAATAGACTTCCAAATGAATTTAAAAAAATTATAGAATCTAATTATGATAGTAATTACAAATTTTCTTTTAATAAGGATATTCCTTTATTTAATCAAATAAATAATGATATAACTAGAAACTTAATTACTTACATTTATATTAATTATATTAACAAAGATAATAATCAGTTTTTTGAAAATGAGATAAATAATATTTTAAATGAAGCAAATAATTAATTATGGGATTTATAGGCCATTGATTTTTTCAATGGTCTTTTATTTTGTTGCTTTTAATTGTTTCAATAGTTGAAGTGACAATTCCTAATTTGAACTTATTTGATGTATTTTCAGAATTATCAATGTCTTTAATAATATTTAACACATCATCACACCTTTCTTAAACAACAAAAAAACTTAATTATTTCTAATTAAGTTTTATCTCAACATCGGTTGTTCCGACGTTTATTTCATATGGAGCGATAGCACAGGCTATTTGAAACTCCTAATAGTAAAAGTTGATAAACAACTAATCACTAAGTAATACCACAAATAATGAAAAAGTGTAAACCTAAATTAATAATTTTATGTAAAATTCTTAAAATTATAAAAAATATGGTAAAATATAATTAGGAGGTATATGTATGAACGAAGAGACAAATACAAACTTAAATGGAAAAATTAATTACTCAAGTTTAAGACAAATCATATTTGATTATTTTAAACAAACACAAGGATTAGAATTAGGATCTGGAAGTATAGATTATTTACAGAATAAATTAGCACATAATTCTGAACCTAGACCATTTTTTATTATAAATGGAGAATTTGGAGAAACAAGATTTGATATTTCAAAAGAAAATATAGAAAAAGTATTTAAATCATTTTTAGCAAGTAAAGACTGTGAGTTAACTTCAAATCTAGAATTTGGAGACCATGATACTATAACTTTTACTTATAAATCAAATCATGAAATTAAAAATGAAATGAATAAACCAGAAAACAAGGTTGAACTTGATTTAACTTATGATGGAAAAATTAGTTACTCAAGTTTAAGACAAATCGTTTTTGACCATTACAAAAACACTAAAGGTATTGAACTAGGTTCAATTAGTATAGATTATTTACAAAATAAATTAACCGGACAAAATAGTAATCAGCCTTTCTTTATTAGAAAAGATGAATTTGGCGAAACAAGATTTGATATTCCGCAAGAAGAAATTCAAGAAATATTGAAATCATATTTAGCAAGTAAAGGTTATGAACTTACTGATTTAAATTACGATAATAGAGTTGAATTTAAATATAAAAAAGTTGAAAAGAATGAACAAGAAAAAGCAGTAGGCGGTGTTCAAATGAATGAATCTGGTGAAATAATTCGTGACCGAAAAGCAACATCTTTACAACTTGAAAGTAATGCTCCACATTTTGAACCACCTAAAAATGAAACCTTATCTGACGAACAATCAAAAAATATATTAGAACAAGTTAAAACTGAACAAAAAGTAGAACCAATACATGTTAAAGATGGCGAACTAGAAAGAATGGCTAGAGAAAAAAGAAAATTCACTATTCTACAAAGAGAAAGAGCAATGAATGAAGCTCAAAAAGGTAAAAATCGTTCTGCGATAATGGCTGGTATTTGTATATTAGGCGCTGCTGTTGCTACTTATTTTAATGGTCAAGATGTAAATCAAGTATTACAACATGAATTAAATGCAATTTATTCTTGGAAAGCGTTAGGACAATATATTCAAGATTTAGGACCTTTAACTACTTTATTATCAGCAGGTGCTGCAGGTTTTATTGCTAAATATATGAAACACTCTAAAAAATTAAAAAATGCTCAACATGAATTTGAAGATTTTAATGCCTCATTAGAAAATACTAATGTTGAAGAATTAGGAGGTAATGAAGATGCTAAATCAAGGTGAAATCTTAACTCTAAATGATAATAAAAAATATTCGGTTGTTTATACTACAGAATTAAATTCAAAAAATTATGTTTACTTAATTGATCAAGATGATTATACAAATACTATGTTTTGTGAATATGATAACAATAATGGATTAGAAGAAGTTGTTGAACCAGAAATAGTTGAACAACTATTAGCAAAATTTAAGGAAAGTAATCAACAATAATATTAAAAGACGATAGTTTATAATGATAAGCCATCGCCTTTTTCTTTATTTTTTTGGTAGTATTATTAAGACTACGAGTTGTTTTTTCAATTTTTTTTTGTTAAATAAACTAAATCCTTTAAATTTACTTTCTTATTTTCTTTTAACTTCAGAATAATAATTGTGTTTAAACTAATATTAATTTTATTGTATAAAAAAACGTCGACTATTTCGACGATTTTTACAAATGGAGCAGGTGATGGGAATCGGACCCACGTTATTAGCTTGGAAGGCTAGAGTTCTACCATTGAACTACACCTGCAAAATTAGTAGGCAATAATAATTTTACTTTAATATGTTATATTTGTCAATAACTTTTTAATATTTTTGTTCTTTATTTATTTTTTTCATCATATGTTTAAATGTAGAAAGGAAATAAATATGGAAACATTAAAAGTAGGATCTAAATCTAATCCTAATTCAGTAGCTGGTGCTTTAGCTAATGTTTTTAGGGAAAAAGGAAGTGTTGAAATACAAGCTATAGGAGCAGGTGCTTTGAATCAGGCAATTAAAGCTATAGCTATAGCTAGAGGTTTTGTAGCGCCGAGTGGTAAAAATCTAGTATGTATTCCCGCATTTACTGATATTGTCATTGAAGGCGAGGAAAGAACTGCAATTAAATTAATAATTGAAGCAAGATAACTTGCTTTTTTTTGCGCTAAAATATATAATAATTTAAGGTGACGTTTATGGATAGCAATTTAAAAAGAAGTATTATGTTAGAGCATTATCAGCATCCTAAGAATAAAGGATTGATTGATGATGATACATATTTAAAATCTAATACAAATAATGAATCTTGCATTGATGAGATAAATTTAATGGTTAAAATAGAAGATGGTATTATTAAAGATGCTAGATTTGATGGTGAAGCGTGTGCGATATGTACTAGTAGTACATCTATTATGCTAGATACTTTGATAGGTAAAACTGTTGAAGAAGCTAAAGAAATTTTTAGTAATTTTGAAAATATGATTGATGAAAAAGAATATAACAAAGATTTATTAGAACAAGCTGTTGTTTATGACGAAATATATAAGCAACCTAATAGAAAAAAATGTGCATTACTTCCTTGGTGGGGGATGAATAAGATACTAGATAGAAAAGAGTGATGGTATGAAAAAGGGTTTAACTAAAACTAAAATAAGAGAAATATCCAAAATTAAAAAAGAACCTAAATGGATGTTAGATTTTAGATTACAGGCATTTGAAAAATTTGAAGAATTAGATAACCCTATGTTCGGACCTACACTTGATATAAATTTTGATGAGATAAATTATTATAAAAGAGTTAGTGATGAAATAGCTAATGATTGGAATAATGTTGATAAAGATGTTAGAAGTGTTTTTGATGAAATCGGTTTGCCAGATGCTGAAAAAAAATATTTATGTGGTGTTGGAGCACAATTTGAAAGTGAAGTAATATATCACAATATGATTAAGGAATTAGAAGATAAAAATATTATCTTTTGTGATACAGATACAGCATTAAAAAAATATCCTGATTTATTTAAAAAGTATTTTAATAACTTAGTTAAATATGATGAAAACAAGTATACGGCTTTAAATGGTGCGGTATGGAGTGGTGGTACATTCATTTATATTCCACCTAACACTTCTTTAGATAGACCATTGCAAAGTTATTTTAGAATCAATAGTAAAAACATGGGACAATTTGAAAGAACTATTATTATTGTTGATGAAAATAGCCATTTACATTATATGGAGGGTTGTACTGCGCCTACATATACATCAGATGCTTTACATGCAGCTGTTGTCGAAATATATGTTGGTAAGAATGCTTCATGCAGATACACAACTATTCAAAACTGGTCAACAGATGTTTATAACTTAGTTACTAAAAGAGCTATTGTTGATGAAAGTGGTTTAATGGAATGGATCGATGGTAATATAGGTTCTGCTGTAAATATGAAATACCCAAGTTGTATTTTAAAGGGTAAATATGCTAAAGGAAATACTATTTCTGTAGCTATAGCAGGTAAAAATCAAATTCAAGATACAGGAGCTAAGATGATTCATTTAGCGCCTTATACGAAGAGTAATATTATAAGTAAATCTATAGCTGTTAATGGTGGTGAGGCTGACTATAGAGGAACTTTGTATATTGATAAAAATGCTATTAATAGTAGAAGCCAAATAAAATGTGACACTATAATTATTGATGATGAATCAAAAAGTGATACTATCCCTAAAAATGTTGTTAAAAATAATTCATCATATTTGGAACATGAAGCTACTGTTTCCAAAATAAGTAAAGAAAAACTATTTTATTTAATGAGCAGAGGTCTTAATGAGGAACAGGCTAAAGAGCTTTTAATTATTGGTTTTATTGACAAGTTTAAAGAAGAATTGCCAATGGAATATGCTATCGAATTGAATGCTTTATTAAAAAAATATTTTTAATTTTAAAAAAATATGGTATAATTAACAATAGGAGGTCTTAGATGAAAAGAGTATTTGCCGTTTGCGCTACATTATGCTGCTTATTTGTTGTTGCAGGATGTGAAGAAAAGTTAAACGCTAATGAAAAAACTATGAAAGAATATGCTACTAACTATTACAATAGCATGTTAAAAGGTACAGAAGGTTTAACTACAACAAACATCACTGTAAAACAATTAAGAGATGCTAGAGAATTAAATGTTGTAGATTATGATATGAGTAAATTAGCAAGTTGTACAGAAGAGTCATATGTTGAACTTACTATCAATACAACTGATAACTCAATCGATAAAATTACTTATCATTTACAATGTGATTAATCTTACTTAAAAAGTAAGATTTTTTTTAATTTTTTTAAAATTTGTATGAATATATAAAACTGACTTTTAATTAACTACATGTTAACGTGTTTTAATATATTGTATATTCAAAACTATTATTTGTTTGCCTTACTTTTTTAGAAACGTCATAATTCTCATTTGAACTATATTTTGTGAGGTGTTATAGTGTTTTCGAAAGGAGGAAAACATGTTAAATCAATCAATATTAGTAGGCAGAATCGTTAAGGATCCTGAGGTTAGAGAAACTGAAAATGGTAATAAGGTTACCAATATTACATTAGCAGTTCAAAGACCATATAAAAATATTAATGGCGAATATGATACTGATTTTATATCATGCGTTTTATGGAAAGGCGTAGCTGAATCAACTGCTGAATACTGTAAAAAAGGCGATTTAATTGGTATTCGTGGTCGAATTCAAACACGTGTTAACGAAACAGATGAAGTAAGACACAATTTAATGGAAGTAGTAGCCGAGAGAGTAACATTTTTATCAAGTAAAAGAGAAGACGAAGCAGAATAATCTGCTTTTTCTTGAATGGAGAGGTTATGAATTACTATAACGAAATAAAAAACAAATTAATTGATAATGAAATATATGAAAAGGTAAAAGATTATTCTAAAGAACGAAATAGAGTGAAAACTTATTTTGAAATAGGTAAGTTACTTAGCGAAGCTGGAAGCAAATATGGAGAATCTATAATAGAAAATTATTCCCAAAGATTAATACTAGAAGTCGGGAAAAAGTATAATACAAGGACTTTAAGAAGTATGAGACAATTATATGTTATGTTTAGTGATGACTTTTGGAAACCAGTGGTTTCCAAATTGCCATGGACCAGTTTTTTATTGATAATGCCATTAAAAGACAAATATAAAATGTATTATTATTTCAATCAGTGTATAAATCATAATTTGAGTAAAAGGCAGTTACAAGAAAAAATATAGAAGAGGATAAAACTATTGGAATAATAATATGTAAACAAGATAATAAATATGTTATAAAATATCGCTCAGACGATAGAATAATTGCAAGAGTTTATAAAGTGGTGTGATATAATTATACTAGGTGATTATATGAGGGAGTTAGCCATATCAATAAGAAATTATAATAAAGATAATTATAAGCAGATAATAAATAATATAAAAAAAGCAAGTTTTAAAAATGTGTTTATTGAATGGTATGATGATAATTTAGAATTACAAGAAGATATTTTAAAATATGTAAGAGAGGTAGGGTTAAATATCATTTTTGCTCATTTGGGATATCAGAATGTCAATGAACTATGGAAAGATACGGAAGAAGGTAATTGCGAAGAAAAACGATATATTAATGATATAAAAAATTGTAAGAAAAATGGAATTGATTTAGTAATAATGCACCCGACTTTAAATTATAATGATCCCGGCATGAATGAAATTGGTTTAAATAGGATAAATAGAATTTTAAACGTGGCTAAGGAAAATAATGTTAGAGTAGCTTTTGAAAATGTTGAATTGGTAGAATATCTAGAATATATAATAAAAAATATTGATAATTCTAATCTTGGCATTTGTTTTGATGTTGGCCATTGTCATGTGTTCTGTGATGATAATTTTAATGTAGAATTATTTAATAATAAAGTTTATACAATTCACTTACATGATAATTTTAAGGAGTATGATGATCACAATTTACCATTTGATGGAACAATTGATTGGGAAAAATCATTAAAGCAAATAATTAATATGAATTATGATGGATATATTGTTATAGAAAGTGGTTATAATAGTTATTATTCAAATTTGAGTTTGGAAGATTATTACAAACTCGCATATGAGAGAGGAATGCAAATATTAAAATTATTTAACTTATATAAAAATGAAAAATAGTTTTATTTGTATCACCATTTGTAGTTGAATGGTATTCGTGGTCGAATTCAAACACGTGTTAACGAAACAGATGAATTAAGACACAATTTAATGGAAGTAGTAGCCGAGAGAGTAACATTTTTATCAAGTAAAAGAGAAGACGAAGCAGATAATTAACATCTGCTTTTAATGAAATATGGAGACACAATTATAGAGAATTATTCACAAAAATTGATTTTAGAAGTAGGTAAAAAGTATAACAAGAGAACGCTATTTAGAATGAGACAATTTTACTTAGTGTTTAGTGACATAAAAGTGTCCCCAATGGGGACACAATTGTTTTGGAGCCATTGTAGAGCATTATTATCAGTAAAGTATTATATTAATTTAACAATTAATCAAAATTTATCAAAAAGAGAATTGGAATTTAGAATAAAATCAAAAGAATATGAGAGATTAGATAACGAAACAGATGAAGTAAGATACAAATATTAAATATAATAAGTAGTAATCCTATATTTTTAAGTAGAGGAATTAATGTAATTACTTGATTAATTATAGTGTAAAGCAATAAAAATATTTTTGTTAAAAATTGTATGTGGAATGGTATAATGTAATTGTATGATAGAGGAGGTTATTCATGAGAAAAAATATTTTACGTATTATGCTAGGATCTATTATTTTTGATGTTGTACTAGTATGTTTATTTATTTTGTTGGGTGATTTCAGTAAGATAGGTAATTATACATTAATATCCACAGGAATTATTTTTGGTTATTCAATACCTTGCTTATTTTATTCTAAAATTTATGATAAACCAAAATATAAGTATATTGCTATCATAGGCTCAATAATTGTTTTTGCGGCTGCTTTGATATGTATTTTAGCTGTTTGGGGTTTATTCACGTTTAATGATACTTTTGCTAAAACAGTAGGCACTCTTGATATATTTATTGTTATGATGGCTATTGTGTCTTGGATTTTATCTTATGCATATGAAAGTGTGTTATTCAAAGTTTTCCAAATAATTGGTATTTCATCATCAGCTATATTAAGTGTCTGTATAACTATAGCTATATTAAAAGAAAAATTTCCTGAAGGATTCTTATTTAGATTATATGCTGTACTATTAGTACTATTGGTTGGTAGTTTAGTATGTATTGGTATTATGAATAGAATTAATACTAAAAACATTGGAGAAAAAAGTGATAATAGGTGAGAGATTAAAGGAAGCTAGGCTTAAGAAAAATATATCACAAGAAGTTTTAGGCAATATGCTAGGAGTTTCAAAGGTTGCAATAAGTAATTATGAAACAGGTATAAGAGTGCCTACTTTAAATAATTTTTTAAAGCTGGTTGAATTATTAGATCTAGATATAAGATATATATTAGGTTTGGATGAACCGGCTTCTAAAAAAGATATAATATGAATTTAATATTCATATTTTTTTTATAAATGTTATAATATAATTGGTGATGGTTATGATGTCAAGGAGAAAAAAACAAGCACGAAGGAAAAAAATGCTATTTGCTATTGGTTTAGTAGTTAGTTTGATTATAGGATATATTCTTAATGTAACAATCTCGACACGTAATTTATCTATGCCAGAAAAAGCAATTAAAGATGGTATTTTAACAATTCAAAGAGTCATATCATATCCTATCGATTTTATAGCTAACAAAATAGAAGTTTCTAAAGAAAAGAAACACATGTATGAAGAGTATAATAATTTGAAAAAAGAATTAGAATTATACCAAGATATACAAAATGAGAATGAGGAATTAAGAAAACATATTGACGAGTTACAAAGTTTATTAGATATTGATAAGAATTTGATTGATTATGAGAGTATTAATGCTACTGTAATTGGTAGAGATTTAGCGTATTGGTCTGATAATATAATTATTAATAAAGGTGAAAATGCTGGTATAACTGTTAATATGCCTGTTGTTGTATCAGGAGGCTTAATAGGTAAGGTTGTTAAAACATCAATGTACAATAGCACTGTTAAGTTGTTGACGGCTAACAATGATAAAATATCTGTTAAAATAAAAACAGACAACCAATATGCTTATGGTATTCTAGATGGTTATGATGGCAGTACTTACACCATTTCAGGTATATCACAAAATTTTGAAATTATTGAAGGTGCTACTATAACTACGACAGGTATGGGTGATATATATCCGGCTGGTATCGTTGTAGGTAAAGTATCAGGTATTTCAAAAGATAATTTTGATTTATCTAAGATTATTGAAATGACTTCTGATGTTGATTTTAATAATATCAGTTATGTTAAAGTTTTGAAAAGAGGTACTGTATGATTATATGGCTATCAATAGTATCATTTTTCTTAGATGGTATTTTATCCCGATATATCTCTCCAAATAGTTTGTTTTTACCGTTATTTACGATAGTTTCTTTAGTAATTATATATCCTTATTTTAATGATAATGCAAGATACTTTAAATATATAGCTATTATGGGCTTATTATACGATATTGCTTATATGGATCTATTATTTTATAATTGTTTTATCTTTGTTATTTTAGGCTTTGTTAATATATTTATACAATATTTATTATCTAATAGTGTATATATAAATGTAATGATATCAACTATTATCATTATATTGTATCGTATTAGTAATTTTATATATGCAAATATAGTTGGTTATGTAAGTTGTAAGGATTTATTTGTTACTATATATTCTTCCTTACTTCTTAATATTATTTATTGTATTATTTTATACAATATATCAGATTATTTTAGTAAGAAATACAAAATATTAAAAAATAAATAAAAAAGTTGACTTATGATACTTAAATGTGTTAAAATTAAAAACGACGTAATCCGCTGATATTGTGTTCATGATTATAGTTTTATAAAAGGAGAGTGACATTGATGAATTTAGTTGAAAAAATTACTAATAAGCAAATACGTAATGATATTCCTGAATTTAGAGTTGGGGATACTGTTAAAGTAGGAGTTAAAATTTCAGAAAAAGATTCAAAAGGAACTGAAAAATTCAGAATTCAAGATTTTGAAGGTTTAGTAATGGCTATTCAAGGTAGCGGTGTTAGTAAAAACTTTATCGTTCGTAAAGTTTCTGGTGGTGTTGGTGTTGAAAGAACATTCCCAATGAACTCACCAATTATTGCTAGCGTTGAAGTAGTAAGAAAAGGCCGTGTTAGAAGAGCTAAACTTAACTATATCAGAGATATGGTTAAACAACCAAAAATTAAAGAAAGAAAATAAGGCTTTGACCTTATTTTTTAGGTGGAAGATATGAAATTTATAAAAGAAGTATTACCTTATGCTATTATTTTAATAGTTGTAATTCTTATTCGTTCTTATATTGCTACGCCTGTTGTTGTATCAGGACCATCTATGGACGATACATTGCATGATGGACAGATATTGTTATTGAAAAAATATGATCATGAATATGAAAGAAATGAGATCATTGTATTCAACTATGGTAATAGTAAATTAGTTAAACGTGTGATTGGGCTTCCTGGTGAACATGTTAAATATAGTGGTGGTAAATTATATATAAATGGTGAAGAAGTAGAAGATGCTTTTGCTTACAGAACTGGTAATTTTGATTTAACATCATTAGGATATGAAACAATACCAGAAGGTTATTACTTTGTATTAGGTGATAACAGAGCTCAATCTAGTGATAGTCGTATGATTGGCTTGATTAAAAAAGATAATATAAGTGGTAGTGTAACATTTCGTATATGGCCAATAGGGGTAGTTAAATAACTACCTTTTTTTGTTGTAAAAATATTTAATATTTGGTAAAATGATAATGGTGATGGCATATGCCTCGTAAGGATTTAGTAGAAGACGAAAGCACTGGTGAACAGAAAACAATACCACGTTATCTTAAAGCGTTGGCAGGATGTTTTCATGGATTTATTCCTCTACCTTCTAAAAAAAGACAAGTTATTGTTGAAGGCGAAGAAGAATTTAATTTTTGGCGTGCTGTAGCAAGTTATTTTGAAGGCTTTTTTCACAAACCAGAAAAGCCAAAAAAGAAAGTTAAAAAGAGTAAGGAAGATAAAACAGCTTTTAATTTTTTTAAGACGGTATTAGATTATTTTAAAGGTTTTATAATTTTTGGTAATAATGTAAAAACAAAACCTACTGAACGTAAATATAAGATGTCTAAACCAATTGTGTCTAAGCCTGTTATTGTAAAGCCTAATTTACCATTAAAGAAAAAAATAATTGCTAATAAAATAGTTAAAGTATTAACCAATGTGTCAAAAAAAAGTAAACACAGGTTAAATAAAAAAGGAAAACTTAAATTAGCTAAAGAACTTGCGCCTATCATTGCTATTGTTCCAACTATTAAAACAGCTAAGAAAGTGGAAACTAAGCAAACTGATAAGGCTGTAAAGAAAGAAATTTCTTTTTCCAAACTACCTACTAAAAATAATAAGATTGAAGCTAAAAAAGTTACTAGTCCAAATTATAATGGAAAAGTAATGATACCTAAGGTATCAAAGAAAAGCTTGGTTAATAAGACAACTTTGAAAAAAGTTGATGTTATTAAGAATAATAAAATAACTACTAAATCTAAAAAGGTTAATAAGCCTATTGAAAAGGTAGCGCCTGCTATAGCTGTAGTAGCTACAGCTATGAAAAGTACGGTCCAAGATAATAAAAAAGCATCATTCAAAATCAAAAATGTTGAACCTATAAATGAAAAAAAGAAGGAAGAAAAAGAAAAAATTTCTGTTGTCGTTGAAAAACAAAATAAAAAGACTGAAGATAAATTAAAAGACAACATAAAAAAAGAATCTATTATAAAAGACATTCCAATTATTCCTATTGCTACGCTTGCTCCAAAGAAGGAAGAAACTTCTAAGGATAAAAATGAAAATATTATCCAAAAAGATATTTCAAAAGAAGAAAATATTATCAAGAAGGATGTCATAAAAGAAGATAATATTGTCAAGAAGGATGTTATAAAAGAAGATAATATTGTCAAGAAGGATGTCATAAAAGAAGATAATGTTGTCAAGAAGGATGTTATAAAAGAAGATAATGTTGAAAATAAAGATATCAAAAAAGAAGATAATAAGATTAAAGATGTTATAGTAAGTAAAGGCATTTCTGAGGAAGACAAGAAGAATAATGTCAAATCATTTAATAAACGATTGAAAGAAATACTTAAAAATGTCGATGAGTTATCAATTAAAGCTAGTAAAGTTACAAGTTATAGTGATTTATATTATTATCAGAATGAAATAAATGCATTACTTAACGAAGTCGATTATTTAAAGGATAATTTTGATAAATTTAATTTTAAAACAGAAAATATTTATGATTTTGATGCATTCAAATTACGTGAAGGTAAGGGAATGGTATCTGAGTTGAGTAAATACATTAAAAGTAAAGATGATGCTATCGAAGATAAAAAGAAAGAGTTTTTGAAAGTTAAAGAAGAACCTAAAAAGGAAGAAAAACCAGTTAAAAAAGAACCAGTTGTTGATGAAACAGCTATATCACAAAAAATTGCTGCACGTGAAATTATGAAGCAACAAAGTAAGCTTAGTAAGAGTTTGAAAACTATAAGTGATAAGGCTGTTGCGCTTAAATATGTGTCAGAAAGAATGCGTCAAATGATTCAACGTAATTATACTTTTGGAGCTAATAAATTACCTTGTGAGAGTATTGATAAATTATTTAATGCTATATCACTTAATAACGAATTGCAAACAATGCATAGTTTATTGAACGATGAAGCTTTTGTAAAATATGATACTTTAATGAATGAATATCGCAATAGTATCGATGTGTTAAGACATACTTATAATAGTTATATGGATAGTTTGAAACAATTGAATCTACTAGAGATGGATGTAAGAACTTATGATGATAAAGAAACTCTAAGATATATTCTATATACAAAAGGTATTATTCAAAATGAAATAAACATGCTTAAGTTGAATGAATTATTAAAGGATAAGGTATATGAAAAAGCCCGTCATTAAGGAGAGATAATATGAAAAAAGGATTTACATTGTTGGAAGTTATAGCTACTATTATTGTGCTTAGTATTATTGGTGTAATAACTTTTCCTATAGTTAATAGCACAATAAAGAATAATAAAGAAAGATTGTATGAACAGCAAGTTAAAACAATAGAAAAAGCTGCATCTGATTGGGGATATGACAATATTGATTTATTACCTGCTATTGATGAATCTGTAACCATAACAGTTTTAGATTTAAAAAAAGCTGGATTATTGGATATAAATTTGCGTAACCCTAAAACCAATGAATTGATACCAAACGATACACAAATATTGATATTATTACAAAATAATAAATATGTTTTTAATGTTAATATGGAAAGTGGTACAAATATTTATAATGATTTTAATATTAATTCACCAATATTAATATTAAATGGCAGCCCTATTGAATATGTTGAGTACGGTAGTACATATACAGAATTAGGGGCTAAAGCTAAAGGAAAAACAGGTAATACAATAAATAATATTGATATAACATATCAATACAATGGATCACAAATTGCTAGTATCGATACACGTCAATTTAAAACATATACTATCGTATACAGCGTTAGAGATACTATCGAGGGTCAAGTTTATGCTACAAGTATTACAAGAACAATTGTTATAAGAGATACACAAGCACCTATTTTAACTATTCCTGATCAAGCTACTATTGCTTTAAGTCAAATTGGTACTTTCAATTATCGTGAAGGTGTAACAGTTACAGATAATAGCAGTGAAAATATCAATGTTGATGTAACAAATTTAGAAAACAAAACAGGTAAACAAGTTATTACATATACAGCTTGTGATTCACATAATAATTGTACATCTAAGAAAAGAATTATTAATGTTACAGAATGAGCTAAATAGCTCATTTTTTATTTACAAACAAATATTTGCTATGTTATAATTTATATAGGTGATATACATGAAGATAACTAAGATGAAGAAGAGTGGCAATAAGTATCAAATAACATTATCTGATAATACAACTATTAAAACGTATGATGATGTTATTATTAATAATGGCTTACTTTATCATAAAGAAATTGATTCTGAAACATTGCATAAATTAAACCTTGATACAAGCTATTATGATATGTATTATAAGACGGTTAATTACATTTCCAAAAAGTTAAGAAGTGAAAAAGAAATAAAGAATTATTTGGACAAAATTAATGCTGGTAAAAAAGAAAAAGACAGCATTATTAAAAAATTAAAAGAAATAGGATTACTTAATGACAAGTCTTTTGCTAAAGCTTTTATATCAGATAGAATGAATCTATCTAATGACGGTCCTTATAAGATTAAAAAAGTATTGTATGAACATGATCTTACAGAAGAAACTATTGAAGATGCTTTTAATGGAATAGATTATGATTTTACCGAAAAGCTAACTAAATTAATTAGCAAAAAAGTACAAAGCTCAAAGTATTCGGGATATGTTTTAAAACAAAAAATTCTCAATGATTTCATCAATCTAGGATATGATAGAGAAATGATTTCAGATATATATGATCACCTTAGTTTTGATAAGAGCGCCTTATTAAAAAAAGAGTATGATAAGGTGTATAAAAAACTAAGCACTAAATATAGCGATAAAGAATTGGAAAATCGTATTAAAACTAAATTGTATCAAAAAGGTTTTAATAAAGAAGAAATTGATAGCATTATGTAAACATAATGCTTTTTAGTTTGACAAAAAAAATATTAGTAGTATACTTTTGTAATGTTAGGATAGGAGTGGTAAGTATGAAAAAAGGCTTTACGTTAGTTGAATTATTAGCTGTGATTGTAATATTAGCTGTTATAGCTTTGATTGCTACACCTATAACTATGGATTTCATATCAACAGCTAGAAAAAAAGTTAATTATTCTATTGCTACAGCTTTGATAAGAGCAGCAGAAAATTATTATGCAGATAGTATAATAAGTCCAACTAAACAAGAAAAAATAATTAATTTAGATAATATTTATGATGAAGTAAAAGTTAAAAATAAACCTTTAAAAGAAGGTGAATTATACGCTAATATTAAAGGCTTAACAGCTTTGTCTATTGAATTAGATGGCGTATGTTATGTTAAAAACTTTTATGGTGAATTAGAGGAAAAAGATGATTGTACTTTAGGGTATAAAGGTGTTGATGAAATATCTCCATCTGTAAGTTATGATATACCAACTAATACAAAAACATGGTATAACGAAAAACCAGAAATTGTTATAAATCCTCTTGATGAAGAATCAGGATTAGATTACTATTTATGGTGTACAGGTATAGATTGTATGCCAACAACGCATGAAATAGAAAGTAAAACAATAACGTTAGATGATACTAAAGGTACACAAATCTGTACTATAGTTTATGATAAAGCAGGAAATGCAAGTGAGAAAACATGTAGTGAGATTATTAAAGTAGATACTGTAAAACCAGAAATAAGTGGTATTGGAGACTTAGTTATTGGTAAGAATGAAACAGTTGATTTAAATAAAAATGTTGTATGTGAAGATATAACAAGTAATATAAGTTCTTGTACACATGCACCAACTAGTGTTGATACATCAAAAGCAGGCGTAACTAATGTTGTATATAC
>JAEEYW010000069.1 GCA_016288305.1 Caryophanales bacterium
AAAAATAGTATTTTCTTTGAAAATGATTTTTATGATGCATACTCATTACTAATAGATATATTTAATAGTTCTAAAAAAGAAATAATAATTATTGATAATTATGCTGGTAAAGAATTATTCGATATATTAAAAAGTATTGATAGAAGAATTATCATTGTATCCAAAAATATAGATAGTGTTTTAAAAAATAAATATGAAAAACAATATAACAATATTACATTTATAAACAATAATTCATTTCATGATAGATTTATCATTTTAGATAGAAATAGATTATATGTATGTGGCTCTAGCTTTAAAGATTTAGGTAAGAAGTGTTTTGCTATCAATTCCATGCCTAAAGAATACTTGAATGATATATTAAAGGAGGTTTCGAATGAATGAAGTAATAGAAGATATTAATATAGAAAATATGATATATGAAATAAGAGGAATAGAAGTAATGTTGGATAGTGATTTAGCTAAACTTTATCATGTAGATACTAAGCGAATTAATGAAGCTGTATATAGAAACAAAGAAAAGTTTCCAGAAAGGTATTCTTGGCAATTAACGTTGCAAGAAACAAAAGATATTTCAAGGTCGCAATTTGCGACCTTGGACAAAAACAATCAACATTCAAGGTCGAAATTTTCGACCTTAGATAACAAACGTGGAGAAAACATCAAATATGGGGCAAGAGTATTTACAGAACAGGGTGTATATATGCTGACTACTATTTTAAAATCAAAAGTAGCTGTTGATGTAAGTATTCGTATAATGGATACCTTTGTTAAAATGCGCCATTATATAAATTATAATCAAAATATATTACCTCATAAATTTATGTTATTAGAAGATAAAGTAGATAATAACACTAAAAGAATAGATGAACTATTTGATAAGTTTAATCCTAAAGAAATAACTAAAAATAGTATTTTCTTTGAAAATGATTTTTATGATGCATACTCATTACTAATAGATATATTTAATAGTTCTAAAAAAGAAATAATAATTATTGATAATTATGCTGGTAAAGAATTATTCGATATATTAAAGGAGGTTTTATGATGAATTATTATAATGAAATAAAAAACGAATTAATAAATAACGAAATAAATAGAAGAGTAAAGAATTATTCAATTAATAAGAGCGATTTGAATACTTATTATAATGTTGGAAAAATGTTAAGTGAGGCTGGAAAACATTATGGAGAAGGAATAATAAAAGAGTATTCTAGACGGTTAGAATTTGATTTAAATAAGAATTATAGTGTTAGATTATTGTATAGAATGTTAAAATATTACAGTTTTGTATCTGAAGGGAAAGTGCCGACACTGTCGGCAAAATTGTCGTGGAGTCATTATGATGAAATTTTGCGATTTGATGATATTAGTAAAATTACATATTATATAAAAATTAGTGAGGAGCAAAGCTTATCAATAAGGCAACTTCGTAACAGAATAAAATCTAATGAATATGAACGTATCCCTGAATCTACTAAGAATAAAATAATACAAAAAGATGAACCTGATGTTATTGATTTCGTAAAGAATCCAATTTTAATTAAAAATAGTAGTAAATATGACATAGTATCAGAAAAAGTATTACAAAAGTTAATTTTAGAAGATATTGAAAAATTTTTAGAAGAATTAGGAGAAGGTTTTACATTTATAAAAAGTGAATATCCAATTAAAATGGATAATAGATATAATTACATAGATTTACTTTTATATAATATTAAATATAAATGTTATGTAGTTGTGGAATTAAAAATTACAGAACTAAAAAAAGAGCATACAGGTCAAATCATGACTTATATGAATTATATAGATAAAAATATTAAAATGATTGATGATAATGATACAGTTGGAATTATTATTTGTAAACAAGATAATGATTATGTAATTAAGTATTGTTCTGATGATAGAATAATAGCGCGATATTATGAATTGGTATGATGTGGTATACTTTTTTCGTATATATAACTACCTAAATAACTTCCTATGAAACTACCAAATATATATGAAATTATTTTAAACCAATCATTTATATTTGTAATAATGATACTTGTTGATATTAACCAACAGGTACATACAATTAGATTTAAGAAAGCACCTAATAGTTTTTTACCTTTAGCTATAACAATAATTCTTAATGTTGATAGTGTATTCTCGATTATTTTAGCTATAAAGATAAATATATATATAATTATATTCATATATTTCACCAATATTATTATGTATAAATATATAATGTATATGTGTTATAATAGTATTGGATAGGAGAGGTGATAAGATGACTACTGAAAAATCATGCGGAACTATTATTATATTAAATAATCAAGTATTATTAATTAAACAAAATTCAGGTATTGTTGGTTTCCCTAAAGGGCACATGTTGCCTTCAGAAAGTGAAGTAGAAACAGCTATTAGGGAAACTAAAGAGGAGACTAACATTGATGTTTTGGTTGATAAAACAAAACGTTACCCAATATCATACCCAAAATCTGAGACAATCATCAAAGAGGTTGTATACTTCTTAGCTACTCCTAAAGATGGATTTGTTGTTAAAAAACAAGATAGTGAAATAGCTGATACTTTTTGGGTTGACATGGACAAAGTTAGAGAGACTTTAACTTATGATAATTTAAGAGAACTATGGGATAATGTTTTAAAGGATTTAAAATGACTATATGGAGAAACTAGATTTTATTAATGCACTGATTAGTATAATCATCCTATGCAAGAATATGATTTCTATGATAAAAGTAGTGGTTTATAACCATTACTTTTTGTGTTATAATAAATTTTAGGAGGTAATAAAAATGCGTGATATTATAACAAACAAATATAATTTAAAAGAAGAGGATATGACTGAAGTAGTACAAAGAGTAAAAATCTTACTTGTAAATTCTGGTAATGAAATACTACTTGGATATTCTCATAATGATTATCAATTCCCAGGTGGGCATGTCGAAGAAAATGAAGCCTTAGTAGATACTGTTAATAGAGAAGTAAAAGAAGAAACTGGAATTGAATTAAATTTAACTGAAATTGAACCTTTTGCCAGAACGCTTGGCTACTATAAAGATTGGCCTAGCGAGGGTAAAAATAGAAAAATTGAAATCTATTATTATGAAATTAAAACAGATGAAAAGCCAAATTTAGATAATACAGAATATACTGATAGTGAAAAAGATGGAGGATTTAAACTAGAATATATTCCATTAAATGAAGTAGAGGAAGTACTAAAGAAAAATGCTATGGAATTTGGTGACGAACGTGGCATAGCTCACGAAATGCTAGAAGTATTTAAAGTATACAAAAATAGGGATTAATATGAAACACTTGATTGCTATAGATATTGATGGAACATTAAGAAGAAGTGATGGTACTATTTCTTATAAAACAAAAGAAATAATATCCAAAGTATTAAAAGATAATATTGTTGTCATATGCACAGCCAGACCAAGGTATTATACTTTAAAAGTTTCTAGTGAAGTAGGGGCAATTGATTATTTAATATCATCAAATGGAACCGAAATCTATGATAATATAAATAAAAAAGTAATTTATAGTGAATATTTGCCTGTTGAAATATGTACAAAAGTATATGAAGATACCAAAAAACTGAGTTTAAGAACTGTTTTTGTATCAGAAAATACTGAATATGTTACTAGATTTACTAGAAATGATTCTCAAGTATTACTTGAAGATAAAAATGCAGAAGTTTTATTAAAAAGAAATATTAAACAAATAATGATAATAGATAAAGATAAAGAGGCTGTTAAAGAATATCAAAAAGAATTGCAAAAAGAAAAAGAAATAGCTTTAGTTGATTCTTCAAGAAATGATAAAGAAGAAATGTGGTTTAGTATTATTAGTTCTATTTCTTCAAAGGGTAATGCATTAAAAATACTTGCCGATTATTTAAATATACCTTTAAAAGATACAATTGCCATAGGTAATGATAATAATGATATATCAATGATTAAAACTGCGGGAGTAGGCGTAGCTGTTGAAAATGCAACTGTAGATTTAAAAAAATACGCAAATATAATAACTGATAGCAATGATTTAGATGGTGTAGCTCATTATTTAGAAACATTGATATAATTTAAATAAGTGGTTATATGGGAATATTTATAAGTATAAAACCAGTTCACATGCAAAGAATTGTATCAGGTATTAAAAATTATGAATTTAGAAATTATATACCTAAACAACCATTTGATACTTTATATGTGTATGAATCATATCCTACATGTAGTTTAAAATATATTATAACTATAGATAAAATAGTTAAATATCCTGATAAAATAGACAATGATGGTTATGGTAATAATGATTTTAATAATGGATTGAAGAAGTGTAATTATGCATATCATATATCTAAAATAGAGGAGTTTGATCCTATTGATTTAAAAACTTTAAAATCTAAATTTAACTTTAATCAACCACAAGCTTATGCATATGATACAAGGTATCCTGAACTAGTAAAATACATTAAAGGAGAGTAGTATGAATAAAGAATATGAATATAGTTTTAAAGTAAAGGACATAACTTCTTTTATAAACTATTGTATAAGTAATAAATATCAATTAAAAAAAGAATGTGAACAGACGCGAACACTGTATAAAAATGGTGGGAAAGTCATGGCTAGAATCACTAAAAATATTTATAAAGATAATGAGATAGAAGTATTAAGTTTTAAAGATGATGATATGAGTGATAATACATTAAAGGTAAGTAGAGAATCAAAAGAATTATTAATTAATGATGATAATAGAGAATTCGTTGAATCATTATTAGAAATATTAGAATTAAAAGAATCTAAAAAATTAATTAGAAAACGTTATGTATATGAAAAAGACAATGTCATTTTTGAAATAGATAAATATTTAGATCCAGTTATGAATGTTGTTGCTATCGAAGGCAATAAAGAAGAAGTAGATAAAGTTTATGATGATATAAAGCATATTGTTGATGATGAGGTCGTAGATTAATTTACTTATAAAGGAGAAATAAAATGGAAACAGAAGTAAGATTTTATTATGCTATAGAAAGTAAAAATGATGTTATTAATTATTTAAAAAGCTTTAAAGAATTAAATTATAAAGGTAGGTTTTATGAATGTACAGATCAGTATAATCATCCTATGAAGGAATATGATTTCTATAGTAAAAGTATTGATGGTAGATTTAGAATAAGAAAAACAATTGGTGAAAACACGTCTAAATGCATGATTACATGGAAAAGAAGATTACAAAGTAATGAATTAATTCATAAGGAAGAAGAGATAGAAGTATCAATAAATCCTTCTAAATATGATAATCTTTGTTTGCTATTAGATAACGTATTACATATGACTTTAGTAGAAAGCTATGAAAGATATCGTTCTATATTCAGCAATGATGATATTGAAATAGTTGTAGATGAATATCCATTTGGATTATGTATTGAATTTGAAAATAAGAGTAAAGATAAAAATCCAGAAAGTGTTATTAAAGAATGGTTAACAAAACTTAAATTTGATATTAATAACGCATATAGATTATCTTGGGATGATAAATATACTGAATTATGCCAAGAACAAGGCAAACAAATAGAAAGTATTGTTAGATTTGATAAAGATATGCCTAAAGTAGTTGATAAGTTTAATATTAACTAACTTTTTATAAACTAAGTATTGCAATAATAAAAAATATATTATATAATGGCTTTGACATTTGCGAAGCCATATTTTTTTATATTACATTTTGTAACTACATGAAAATGTGGTTTTTTGCGTTGTCAGAAGGAGGCGAAGCATGATTGAGGTGCGTAACATCAGCAAAACCTTTAGGGTTTTGAAGAGGAAAGGAGGAATCAAGGAGGCATTAAAGGCATTTTTTAAACGGGAGTATAAGTATATTAAAGCTGTTGATGATGTATCATTTTCTATCAAAAAAGGTGAGATAGTAGGATATATTGGACCTAACGGAGCAGGTAAATCAACAACTATTAAAATGCTTACAGGTATTTTAAATCCTGATAGTGGGACAATTAGAGTTAACCATATTGATCCTTTTAAAGACAGGAAAGAATATGTGGCTAATATAGGCGTAGTATTTGGTCAAAAGTCTCAACTATGGTGGGATATACCCGTTATTGAATCATTTAATTTGTTGCGTGATATTTATAAAATAAAAAATGATAGATATCAAAAAACATTAAATGAATTAGTATCTTTACTTAAACTAGAAGATATTATTAATACACCAGTTAGACAATTGAGTTTAGGACAAAGAATGAAGTGCGAATTAGCAGCATCACTAATTCATGAACCATCCATTTTATTTTTAGATGAGCCAACAATAGGATTGGATGCTATTTCTAAAATGGCTTTAAGAAAATTTATTAAAGAAATTAATCGAAAGAAAAAAGTTACCATTATTTTAACGACACATGATATGAATGATATTGACGCCTTATCTAATAGAGTTATTGTTATTGGTAAAGGTAAAAAGTTATATGATGGTTCATTATCTAAATTAAAGAAGGATTTTAGCAAAACAAAGAAATTAGAAATTATTTATGATAAATTGGAGAGTATCCCAAAGGATATAAATGTTATTAAGAAAACTAAAAATAGTTTATTAATTGATTTAAATGGTCAGAAATCCAGTGATATCATAGCCAAATTTATAAATATATGTGAAGTAAAAGATGTCAATATATATGAAGATAATATTGATGATATTATTGTAGAACTATATAAGGCATACAATTTATGATAGGTTATTTATCATATTTTAAAACAAGGATTGAAGCAGGCCTACAGTATAAAGTAGCGGCTATAGCCGGTCTATCAACACAAGTATTTTGGGGAATGTTATATTGTTTAATATATCAAGCTTTTTATAGCAACGCATCTATACCGGATATAAGCTTTAATGAAATAATAACTTATGTTTGGTTAAATCAAGCGTTTTTATCATTAATATATATTAATATAAAAGATGTTGATATTTTAACAAGTATAACTGATGGAACAGTTGCTTATGAACTAGTAAGGCCATATCATTTATATACATGGTGGTATATAAAACTTGTAGCTAATAAGCTATCTAGTTGCTTACTTAGATTTGCGCCAGTAATTTTGATAGGTTTAATATTTCCAAAACCTTTTAATCTTAGCTTGCCAAATAGTATTTTGAGTTTTGTTTTATTTTTAATATCGCTTGTATTAGGCACATTACTTCTATGTGGTATTCTAATGACAACCCATTCTTTAGCTTTTTTTACAGTTAATTACAAGGGTATTCATAGTATATCTAGTCAATTAATGGCTTTAGTATCTGGCTTTGTTATACCAGTACCATTGCTACCTGATATCGTTAAAAGTATAACTTATTATATGCCTTTTCGTTTAATAGGTGATTTACCTTTTAGAATTTATTCAGGCAATATCGGTATTACATTAGCGTTACAGGATATACTATTACAATTTATATGGATTGTCATTATAATAATTATTGGGTTTTCTTTAATGAGAAGGGCATTAAAGAAAGTGTTTATACAAGGTGGTTAATATGACGAAGTATTTTCTTATGCATTTAAAAACAAGCTTAGAATATAAAGTGTCATTTATTTTGACGATGATAGCACAATTGATTGCTATTTTTGCATCAGTCTTTGTTATATCTTCATTATTTAATAAATTTGGTGTTTTAAAAGATTTTTCTTTTAGTGAATGTTTATTAGCGTTATCGATAGTTGATTTAGGATACTACTATGCACAGTTTATATTTAGAGGATTTGATGAATTCTCCAAATTAGTTAAGAAAGGTAATTTTGATATTTTATTAATAAGACCTGAAAATATTTATTTACAAATACTAGGTAGTGAAATAGATATTACTAAAGTATCTAGATTATTAGCTACCTTAGGTGTGCTTATATATGCAGTAGTTATTAATAATTTAAATTTATCAATTTTACATATATTAATTTTACTATTATCTGTTATAGGAAGTATTCTTACATTTGGAAGTTTAATTATTATAGGAGCAGGGATGTGTTTTTATACTATTGAAGGTTTAGAAGTTGTTAATATCTTTACATATGGAAGTAGACAATTAGGTGAATATCCTATGGGAATATATGATGCAAAGATAAAAATGTTTTTTACTTTTATTATTCCCTTAGCTTGTTTTAATTACTATCCAGTTTTATACTTACTCGGAAGAAGCAATAATATATTATTTGCATTATCTCCTTTGTTTGCTATATTTATAGTAATATTTTCTATATTGTTTTTTAATCATAGTCTTAAACATTATCAAAGTAGTGGTTCATAGCCACTCTTTTTTATGATATAATTGTAAAAGAGGTGGTAAGCTGTGAAAGAAGTAATATATAATTATGATAATTTAAAAGATGAAGATATCGATGAAACAGTTATAAGGATAAAAGGATTACTTATCAATAGTAATAATGAAATAATGTTAGGGTATTCTAATAAAACATATCAGTTTCCAGGTGGTCATTTAGAAGAAGGAGAAACTAAAGAAGAAGGGCTTCTTCGTGAAATAAAAGAAGAAACAGGTATTGAACTTAAAGATATTGTTTTAAAACCTTTTGAAAAGATAACACACTATAGTAAAAACTACCGTGAAACAGGTAAAAATAGACGAAATATAATTTACTATTATATAATCAAGACAGATGCTAAAGAAGATATGGACAATACATGTTTTGATGAATGGGAAAAAGAAGGAAATTATGTCGTTAAAACAATACCTTTAAATCAAGTTGAACAAGTTTTAATAGATAGTATAAAAGATAATCCTATTAATGAAGTAATAGTAGAAGAAATGTTAGATGCTTTAAAAGAATATAAAAAACATATATAAGGAGCATAAAATTTGATTGAAGAATATGTCGATTTATATGATGAAAACAAAGAATTGACAAAAAAGTGTCAATAGTCTTTTTATTTTATAAATTATATAGTATAATTAATATGATAAGTTTAACACAGATATCTTAATCTAAATTTGACAAAACTTGAAAAAATGCTTATAATAACAAGCAATTCAAGGGGAATTTGGATTAAAGTGATGCTAGGAGGAATGAATATGAAAATAATAGAGGGCATAGACAAAAATGGCACAATTCCAGCATTCCATTTGGAAGATGAAATAGCAAACTTATCAATAGATTTTACTAAGCCATCTTCAAGAGTACTACAAACAAAAATAGGGTTAAAAACGATAGCTTTATTGAAAAAAATTTATAAAGAAAACGACCATTCTTGGTACAAAGAAATACTTATACGAGCTCAAAATAATATGGAACATCCAGCATTATTTTATAGGGCAAATAAGATAAGCTATAGACAAATGTTTGAACATGCTGATGCAATAGCCAAATCTATGGCTAAGGCCGGATTAAAAAAAGGCGATACGGTAGCATGTTGTTTGGCTAATACGCCAGAACTAGTATATATCATGCTTGCTGCCAATAAAATGGGTGTTAGACTAAATTTATTTGGAACTAATTTAGATAAAGAATATATGAAACAAATTATGGACGGTACAAGCAAAAAACTCATGTTCTGTACAGATAATAATTATGAAATTATAAAAGATACTGTTAATGAAGTAGGTTTTGATAAAAAAATAGTAGTTTCTTTAGCAGATTCATTACCAGAACATCCTGAATTATGTGATGAGTATGAACCAGATTTGGCTGAATATTATAAATATCCAAATCTAGTCCCTGAATTAAAAAGGAATGATTCAAGTATTGAATCCATAAATGAATTTGTTGCATTTGGTCATGATTATGATAAAGAAATTATAGATGATAATACATTAGACACACCATTTACTACTACTTATTCAAGCGGATCAACAAGAATAGGATTTCCTAAACCAATATTGCATTGTAATAGGAGTTATATAGTTGGTGGAATATATAATGATACCAATTTAACCGGTAGCCCAAGCGTACCAGAAATAAGAGGTTTAGCGCATATTCATAGTGATTCAAATACTAACTTAGTAACGGCTATATCTGATAACTTGATAAAAAGAGGTACTGTTGCTTTAGAACCAGAATATGATAAACATAAAATGTTAGATTGTATAGTACTAAATAAACCAGTACATTTAGATGCTACTACAAGTTTCTTAGTTCAAGCTGCCAAAGATTACTTGGTTTCTAAAAAGTTTCATCAAGATGGTATTGGCAAAAAATTACCATATATGTTAGTTACTATGGCTGTAGGTGAACCAACAACACGTGGTGAGGAAAAATTTATTAATAGATTTTTAAGGGAAGCTAAAGCTGGAAGTGGCATTAAATTAAATGGTATACATTTGCCATATGCTCCACTTTCAATAGGTGGTGGAGACTGCGAACATGGTGGTATATACTATACTTTATTAAAAGAGTTACAGGCTTTAGCTAACACATTAAAAATCGGTAAACAAGATTATGGAATGGTTCCTGTTCCATTCTCTGTTGTTACAGCATTGAAAAAAATGCCTGATGGTACATATGAAGAATGTAATTATGGAGAGTATGGTATTATAGTTGCTAATTCCATTACTTCAATGGCTGGTTATGATCATGATATTGAAAAGACAAAAAGTAAAGTCATTGTTGACAAATATGGTAGAGAGTGGTTATCATGTGATACCTATGGATATATTAATAAACTTGGCAATGCAGTAATAAAAGGCAGAAAAGAAGATACACTTAAGATGCCTAACAATACTGAAATTCCAGCATTTTTAATTGAAGAAGTAATCGGTAAAGATACAAAAAATATTTTATCATGTAGTGTTACTAAATATGCTACAGAAAATGGTGATATTCCGATTGCTAATATTGAGTTTTCACCATTTATGAAAAAAAGTAAAGCTACAGTTGTTAAGTCAATTATTGCAAGAAGTAATAAACTTTTTCCTAAATATATTAGTGAAAGAATGATGATAAGAGTTATAAGCAACGAAGATTCATATCCATTAACTGGTAGCGGAAAGAGAAGCATTCCTGCATTGCAAAATATGGGATTAGAAAATGTATATAGAATAGTTGACAATACATTGGTAAAAGTTGATTTGAACGAAAGAGATTTTGTCGATAATCTAAATGGAAAACAAAAAAATTAGAAAAACTACAATTTTGTAGTTTTTTTGTTGTTGAATTTGTGATAAAATAATATATGTAATAAAGTAGCATAGAGGTGTAGGTAATGATAAGTGTTTTTTTAGTGACTTTGCTTTATTTGTTATTAATTGCTGGAATATATTTTTCAAAGAAAAAAATTGATTCAAGGGATAATAGACTTTATAAGGCTATAATAATTACCAGTATAATAGGAATATGTATAGATATTGTTCAAGCGGTATTAATCAAAAATTATCAATCAGATACAGTTATTTTTATTTTCAACAAATTGTTTTTGGTTTACATCAACGTATGGACTTGGATATTTACGGAATATGCTCTTAATATAGGTAATCTTAACAATAAGACTACTAAAGTTTTGAGTCTCTTGTCTAGAATTGGTTTAGTGGTATTCACGATTCTTTCATTTGTTCTACAAATCAATTACTTTTACGATGGAATAGATAAAATGTATTCATATGGTCCTGCTGCAAAAGTTGTATATGCATCTGGAACATATTTCTGTATTATAATGATTTTGTCAATTGTCATAAATCATAAGAAAGTAAGTGTAAAGGAAAAATCGAAGTATTTCCCTTTGGCCACTTTTTTATTGCTAACTGGAGGAGAAGTTCTTATACAATATTTTCATCCTGAAGCTTTACTCATATCTCCATTAGAAGCTTTCATAACGATATTAACATATTTCTTTATCGAAAACCCAGATGTTAAGATGTTAAATCAAATGGAACTTGCTAAATTACAAGCTGAAAAAGCTAATATGGCTAAAACAGATTTCTTATCTAGTATGTCCCATGAAATTAGAACACCTTTAAATGCTATCGTTGGTTTTTCTGAAATGATTGAATCAGAAGATACAATTGAAGGATGTAAGGAAAATGCAAGAGATATCGTTTTAGCTTCTCAAACATTACTTGATATCGTTAATGGTATACTTGATATCAGTAAGATTGAAGCTAATAAGATGGAAATAGTAAATAAAAATTATAACTTAGTTCCTGAATTATATAATTTATCTAAATTAATGATTTCAAGAATAGGTGAGAAACCTATTGAATTTAAAACTGACTTTGCGCCCGATATCCCATTTGAAATGTATGGCGATATTGGTAAGATTAAACAAGTTGTTACAAATATTCTAACTAATGCTTGTAAATATACTGAAAAAGGTGAGATTAAGTTTATTGTTAGATGTATTAATAACAAAGATAATTGTTCTTTAATGATATCAGTTAAAGATACAGGTAGAGGTATCAAAAAAGAACAAATGGGTAAATTATTTACGAAGTTTAACCGTTTAGATGAGGATAAAAATACGACTATTGAAGGTACTGGTTTAGGTCTTGCTATAACTAAAAAATTGGTAGACATGATGGGCGGTAAAATAATCGTTCAAAGTGAATATGGTGTGGGCAGTCAATTTACTATTTATTTGAGTCAAAAGATTGTTAAGATGGAAGGTAACTTAGAAGAAGTTCTTAAGAAAGAAGAAATATTAAATCTTGAAGGACGTAGAATACTAGTAGTTGATGACAATGAAATGAACTTAAAAGTTGCTGATAAATTATTGAAAACACATCGTTTAAGTACTAAATTAGTTAAGAGTGGTGCTGAATGTATCGAATTAATTAAAAATAATGAAAAATATGATTTAATCTTAATGGATGATATGATGCCTCATTTAAAAGGACCTGAAGTTTTGAACTTATTAAAACAAATACCTAATTTTAATATTCCAACTATTGCTTTAACAGCTAATGCAACAGAAGGTATTAGAGAAAGCTATATTAATATGGGATTCAACGATTATTTAGCTAAACCTATTGAAAGACCAGAATTGGTAAGAGTGTTAAAAAGATTCTTATCTAACGGACAAGATGTAACGGTACATGATGATATAGTTGAAGTAAAAAAAGAACCAATAACTGAAATTTCAAATAACGAAACTAAAGTATTAATAGTAGATGATAATATTATAAATATTAAAGTAGCTACAAAAGCTTTAGAACATTATCATTTTAATGTTGAATATGTTCTAAGTGGTAAGGAATGTTTAGAAAAAGTCAAAACAAATAAATATGATTTAATTTTCATGGATTATATGATGCCAGAGATGGATGGTATTGAAACATTACATCATTTAAAAGAAGATCCTAATTTTAAAACACCAGTTATATCATTAACAGCTGATGCTACAGATGGCGCTGAAGAAAGATTCTTAGCTGCAGGTTTTGATGAATATATTGCTAAACCATTAACTAAAGAAATAATGGATGGTATTATTGAAAGACGATTACATAAGAGTGTAACAGTAGAAGAAAATGTTACTAAAGAAGAACCTGTTGATAAAGTAGCTTATTTAAAAGAAAATGGTGTAGATGTTGATCATGGACTAGAACTTTTAGGTGATATGGAAATGTACAATGAAACATTAAAAATATTTATGGAAGGTGCTAGTGAAAGATTTAGTAAAATTAAAGCATATAAAGAGGCTGCTGATATGCCTAATTATGCTATAGAAGTACATGGCTTAAAGAGTGATTGTAAATATTTAGGATTCATGCATCTAGCTGAGATGTCATATGAACATGAATTAAAGAGTAAAGCTAATGATGTTGAATTTGTAAATAGTCATTATGATGAACTAATTGCAGAATCTAAAAAAATATTTGATATCGTTAAAAAATATTTTAATTAAGAAAGGTATTAACATATCTTTCTTTTTTTGATATAAATAGTTTGCCTGATATTTATTATGACAATTTGGGTCGATAGTGTTATTTCTAGAGGCAAAATATAAATAACTTGATGCGGAGATACTTATAAAATAAGTGCCTTTTTTTGTTATAGAAAGGGATGATTAAATGAAGTAGTATTGTTTTTCTATAAGGAATTTGAAATATATGAAGCGATTTTATAGTGAATATCATGATGATATAGAATTTGTGCAACTGGTTGCACAATTACCATGGAAGCATAATTAAAAGCCAAGCTGGACTGAACAGTTATAAATTAAGTGTTAAGGAGTGGGTTTCCCAACTAATGCTATTGGTATCATCTCTAAAGCAGGAAGATATGGTGGAACATAGCAATATCACAAATGAAAATATTGAATGAAAATGACAAAGAAATAATGGATAATTAAAATACACACTTTATCTTGATTTTCCTTTATTAAACTATTCAAATATGTTATACTTATAAAGGTGATAAGAATGAATAATGACATTATAAAAAGTACAAGTTTAGAACTTAATATCAAGGAAACACAAGTTGAAACTGTATTAAAACTATTAGAAGAAGGTAATACGATACCATTTATAGCTCGTTATCGTAAAGAAGCGACAGGGGCTTTAGATGAAGAACAAATAAGAAAAATTGGAGAGATATATGAATATCAAGTTAATCTACTTAAGAGAAAAGAAGATGTAATTAGATTAATAGATGAAAAAGGACTACTTACAGATGAACTTAAAAATCAAATTATGAATGCTACTAAGTTAGTTGAAGTAGAGGATTTATATAGGCCATTCAAAGAAAAGAAAAAAACTAAAGCTACGGATGCTATCAATAATGGTTTAGAGCCTTTAGCTAAAATGATTATGTCTTTTAAATTTGATATTAATGGTATATCTAAATTTATTAATGATAAAGTAAAAACAAAAGAAGAGGCTTTAGAAGGCGCTTCATATATCATTGCTGAATGGATTAGTGATAATGCATATTATCGTAAATGGATAAGAAATTATATCTATAGAAATGGTGTAATGGTAACTAAAGTTAAAAAGAATAATACGGATGATAAGAAAGTATATGAAATGTACTATGATTATAAGGAAAGCATCAAAGAGGTCAAGCCACATCGTATTTTAGCTATCAATAGAGCAGAGGATGAAAAAGTTATAACAGTATCATTAGATATTGATGAAAAAGAAATTATTAGTTATTTAGAATCTAAAATTATAAAAGATGAAAATTATAGTTTAACTTATTTAATTAAGGATGCTATTAAAGATGCTTATAAAAGATTAATTTATCCTTCTATTGAAAGAGAAATAAGAGCTGATTTAAAAGAAAAAGCTGATGTATCAGCTATTGATAATTTTAGTAAAAATCTAGAAAGTTTATTACTTACTCCTCCTATGAAGGAAAGAGTTGTTTTAGCTTTTGACCCTGGCTTTGTTAACGGATGTAAGTTAGCTGTTGTTGATAAGACAGGTAAGTATTTAGATTCTACAGTTATTAAACCATTTTTAAACAATGTATCAGATAGTATAATAAAGAAATGTAAAGAAGATGTTGTTAATCTGATAAAGAAATATCAAGTAGATATTATATCTATTGGTAATGGTACAGCTTCTCGTGAAAGTGAAAAATTCGTATCTGAAATGATTAAAGAATACAATTTAAATTGCAAATATGTTATTGTATCAGAAGCTGGAGCATCTATTTATTCAGCATCTAAAGTAGCTATTGAAGAATTCCCTACATTAGCTGTTGAAAAAAGAAGTGCTGTATCTATCGCAAGAAGATTACAAGATCCATTATCAGAATTAGTTAAAATACCTCCTGAAGGTATTGGCGTTGGTCTATATCAACATGATGTATCTCAAAAGAATTTGAAAGAAAGTTTAGACTTTGTTGTTAGTAAAACAGTTAATAGTGTTGGTGTTAATATTAATACAGCTTCAACTTCTATTCTACAATATGTATCAGGTTTAAATAAGAAGAGTATTGATAAATTAATTGAATATAGGGATACTAAAGGCAAATTTAATTCAAGAGAAGAAATAAGTAAAGTTTTAACTGATAAAACTTATGAACAAGCTATAGGATTCTTACGTATTCAAAATGGTATTAATATTTTAGATGAAACAAGTATTCACCCAGAAAGTTATGGTGTTACTTTAAAACTATTAGATGAACTTTCTTTAAGTGTTAACGATATTGGTAAAGATAATCTAATAGATAAATTAAATAGTATTAATAAAGAGGATATGTGTAAAAAATTAAAGACAGATATTTATACTTTAGATGATATTGTTAAATCACTAATAAGTCCCTTAAGAGATCCAAGAGATGAAATGCCACAACCTATTTTAAAAAGCGATGTACTTAATATCGAGGATTTAAAAATAGGTATGAAATTACAAGGAACAGTTAGAAATGTAGTTGATTTTGGAGCATTTATTGATATTGGATTACATAATGATGGCTTAGTTCATATATCTAAAATAACAGATAAATATATTAAACATCCATCTGAAGTTTTATCGGTTGGTGATATTGTTGATTGCTATGTTATCGATATAAATAAAGATAAAGAGAAAGTGTCATTATCTTTAAAAGAGGTATAATTATGAAAAAAATATTATTAGCCTTAAGTATATTTTTACTAACAGGATGTTATGAAAATAGTGGATATATAACTAAATCATGTTCAAAAGAAGAAAATTATGATGGTTTAAGTAGTAAAACTAGTTATGTTTTTACTTTTAGAGAAGATAATATAAGTGAAATGACAGTTACTTATGATTACCATGCTGATGTCAATACTATATCTTCTATTAGATCATCATTAGAATCACAAAATATGTTTGTTGATGTGAATTATAATGTCTTAATAAACGATGAAAATAATTATAAAATACAATATAATATTGATATGAATAATAAAGATTATTGGGACAAATTTGATGTTGTAAGTTCTAGAACTGAGTTAGTTCAAAGATTAAAACAAAATGGTTTTAAATGTGAGTAGGTGTTTAAATGAAAAGTATAGTTACGTTTTTAGTTGGTATAGCTTCGGCTTTTACAGCATCATTACTAGCTAAAAGAATATTTATATTTATTATATCAATGATACCAATTCTAGAATTAAGAGGTGGTATTTTAGCTGCAGCTTTATTAGATATGGATCCTTTGGAAAGCTATATTATTTGCGTTTTAGGTAATATCATAGTTATACCTATAGCTTTATTTATATTGGAATTAATATTTAAACTATTAAGAAAAATTAATTTTTTTGATAGAATTATATCTAAAATTGAAAATAAATGCTTAAGTAAAAAAGACAAGTTAGAAAAATATGGATATCTAGGATTAGTTTTATTTGTAGGTATCCCTGTACCAGGAACAGGTGCTTGGACAGGATGTTTTTTAGCGTCACTTCTTAACATGGATAAGAAAAAATCATTTATAGCAGCTTTGATAGGTGTTTTATTAGCTAGTGTTATTATGATGATTCTATCATTTGGTGTTATAAAGAGTATTATCTAAGAACCAACATAAAGAGCTTAGGCTCTTTTTTATTGTATAAAAAAAGTGTATAATAGATAATGGTGGTATTAATGAAAATATTAATAATTGAAGATGATGCAACTATTAGAGATGGTTTGAAATATTGCTTAGAATATGAGAATTTTGAAGTCTCTTTAGCTAGTTGTGGTAATGAAGGTTTATCTTTAGTTAAAGATGCCGATTTAACTTTATTAGATGTCAATTTACCTGACATCAATGGCTTTGATTTATTTAAAAAAATAAAGGAAATAAAGAATATCCCTGTCATATTTTTAACAGCTAATGATTTAGAAACTTCGATTGTTCTAGGATTAGATATGGGAGCTGATGATTATATTATTAAGCCTTTTAAAACAAGAGAATTAATTTCACGAATTAAAAATGCTTTAAGAAAAAATAATCAGTATACTGATGTAATAAGAATAAAAGATATAGTTATAGATTTAAAACAAGCTAAAGTGTTTAAAAATAGTAAAGATGTTAATTTGACGGCTTCAGAATATAAAATATTATTAACTTTAGCATTAAATCCTAATACAACTTTTACAAGAGAAAAGTTGCTTGCTGATGTTTGGGACGTTAACGAAGAATATGTATATGATAATACTTTAACTGTTTATATAAAAAGAATAAGAGAAAAAGTTGGTGAAGGTATTATTGATACAGTTCGTGGAATAGGTTATAAGATAGGGGATAGCAATGAACAATAAAGAAATTAAAGATTTACTAATTATCAATTTATTATGTATTATTCTAACAATATGTTTATCATTTGTTGTAAGTAATAGTTTATATAAAAAATACCAAGAAGCACGTGTTAATGAAACAGCTACCGTTATTGGTACTATTATGCATAATCATCCTGAAATGGAAAGTGAAATTATAGCAAGTTTTTTTAGTGAAGAAAATAAAGATGATGGATATCGTGTACTAGAAAAATATGGTTATAATACTATTGATAACTACGATATAAAATACTGTATCACTAAATCTAATTTAACAACAGTAATTATTGGTTTATTGATTATGCTTGTTATTAACGTCGTATTTATAAAAAAATGTTACGCTAAAATAAATAAAATAGATAAGTACATGAATAATATTTTAAATGATGATTATTCTTTAGATATTATGGAATATTGTGAAGGTGATATCAGTAATCTTAAAAATGATATATACAAAGTAACAGTTAAGTTAAAAGAACAAAGTGAGATGTTACAACAAGAGAAGAAATATTTAGAGGAATTATTGGAAGATATCTCTCATCAAATTAAAACACCTTTAACTAGTATGAGTATGATTAATGATATTTTAGAAAATGATACAAATGATGAAGTCAAGAAAGATTTCTTGGGTAAAAATAGAAATCAAATTGAAAGAATCAAATGGTTAATAACAAGTTTACTAAAATTATCACGTTTAGACAGTGGGACTATTAAATTGAAACAAGAAAAAATAAAAGTTAGTAGTTTAATTACTAAAGCTTTGGAACCTGTTCAAATGATGATTGAATTAAAAAAAATAAAAGTGAATTTAAATATACGTAATACGGATGTTTTAGTTGATAGTAATTGGACAAGTGAAGCTTTATTAAATATCATTAAGAATGCATGTGAACATACTAAAGATGAGATATTTATTGAATCAACAACTAATCCTATCTTTACAGAAATAAGAATATCTGATAATGGTAGTGGTATAAGTAAAGAGGATTTACCGCATATCTTTGAAAGATTTTATAAGGGTAATCATAATAAAGATAGTATTGGTATTGGGTTAAATATGTCTAAAAAAATAATTGAAATGCAAAATGGTACTATTGAAGTTGATACAAGTGATAAGACAACATTTATTATTAAATTATTCCGTTATGATTTGTGACAAATTTGTCATTAATTTTGTCATAAAATTGTAATATAAATATAATATAATTATTTCGAGGTGAGAAAAAATGGAAATTTTAAAGGTTGAAAATTTATGCAAAGTATATGGTAAAGGTGATACTAAAGTTGATGCTTTAGATAATGTTAGCTTTACTGTAGATAAGGGCGAATTTATTGCTATCGTAGGATCTTCTGGTAGTGGTAAATCAACATTATTACACATTTTAGGAGGTGTAGATAGACCAACATCTGGTAAGGTATATGTTGATGGTATTGATGTATATAAATTGAATGAAACTAATTTAGCTATCTTCCGTAGAAGACAAGTTGGTTTAATATATCAATTTTATAACTTGATTCCTATTTTAAATGTTAAGGAGAATATGACTTTACCAATTTTATTAGATAATAAGAAACCTGATGAAAAGTATTTAGATGAATTAATTGAAACATTAGGTTTAGCTAATAGAGTTGGTCATTTACCTAATGAGTTATCTGGTGGTCAACAACAAAGGGTAAGTATTGGTAGAGCTTTAATGAATAGACCTGCAATTCTACTTGCTGATGAGCCTACAGGAAACTTGGATAGTAAAGCTTCACGCGAAATAGTTGAATTATTGAAACTATCAAATAAAAAATATAAACAAACAATTATTATGATTACCCACGATCATAATTTAGCGTTAAATGCTGATAGAATTATTACTTTAGAAGATGGTAAAATCGTTAGTGATGAGCAAGTTAAATGAAAATATTAAATAAATTAACAATTAAACATTTAAAACAAAATCCAAAAAGAACGATTGTTACCATTATAGGTATCATTCTATCAACAGCTTTGATGGTGGGAATTGGGCTTCTATTTTCTTCAGCTCGTGATATGATGACGCAAGTTATTATTGAAGATTCTGGAAAATACCATGCAGTTATAGAAGTTCCAAAAGATAAGTTAGATATTATTAGTAAAAATAATAATGTTAAAGAATATGTATATACACATGAAATAGGATATGCTTCATTTAATACAAATAATAGCTTTAAACCATATCTTCATGTTTATATTGCGTCTTCTAATTATTTCAATAATTTAAAATTAATTGAAGGTAATTATCCTTCTTCTTCAACGGAGATCATTATTCCTAAATTAAATGATTCTAATATTAAAATTGGTGATAAGATAAAATTAGGCATCGGTAAGAGAATTAGCTTCGATGGTGAAAATGTAACAGGATCCGTTTTGACAGATGGTTATTATGACGATGATGATTATAAGTTTGATTTACTTGAAAAAATAGATGTCGAACAAACAAATGAATATACTGTAGTCGGTTTTATCGAACGTGATGTTCATGAAAGTTATGTTGATGCAGGATACAATTGTTATACGCAAGGTGAAGGTGATTTATATAATGTTTATATTGAATATAAAAACATTAGAAAGACATTTGATTATACTAGAACTATAGCTATAAACTTAGGATATCAAGAAGATAATGGATCATTTGCTGAAGTAGATTATAATACAGATTTATTAGCGGTTAATGGTGTTATTAAATATCAAAATGTTTTAGGTGCTTTAGTAAATATTATAATTATTGTACTTGCTTTAGTTTCTATAGCATGTATCATTGTTATTTATAATTCATTTGCTATATCTGTTATGGAAAGAAAGAAACAATTTGGCTTATTTGCATCTATTGGTACAACTAAAAAACAATTAAAACACACTGTTTTTTATGAGGCATTTATTGTTGGCTTAATTGGTATACCATTAGGTATCTTATCTGCTTATGTAGGTATAGGCACCGTTATTTATGTTGTTAATAATTTATTAAGTGATCTACTTAGTGGTATGCATGTTAATTTAGTTACATACCCAATATTTATTGTAATTCCTATTATATTTATGGTTATAACTATTTTGATATCAGCACTTATTCCTGCTAAATTAGCAGCACGTGTAAGTCCTATTGAAGCTATTAGACAAAATGATGATATAAAAATTAAATCTAAAAAAGTTAAATCACCTAAAATTATAAGTAAGATTTTTGGTGTTGAAGGTGACTTAGCTTATAAGAATATGAAACGTAATAAGAAAAAATATCGTGTTACAATTATATCATTATTTATAAGTATAGTATTATTTATATCTTTTTCAGCTTTAGTTAGATATGGTTTGGAAAGTTCTATTGATTATGTTAGATTGCCAGAATATGAATATCTTTTATACGTTTCTGCTGCCAAAGATAATGCTTCTAAAGTTGATGAATTAGTTAATAAAACAATAAATATTGATGGAATTAAGAAGTATAGTGTTGTTCAATCAATAGAATTATATAATAACGATATTAGTTTTGAATATAGTGATGATATAAAAAAATTAGATCCATCTAGCACTATAACTCATACTAAAGTATATAGTCTTGATAGTAAAACATATAGTGCATATTTAAAAGAATTAGGTTTAAAAACATCACGTCCAATTGTTATTAATCAATTTACATATCTTTCATATGCTAACAGTAGTCGTAAAGTTAAGAAAGCTAAGATATTTGATAAATTATCAGATTTTAGTGTTTCATTCTATGATTATGAATCAGATAAACCATATGATAAGAAGTTTAGTTTTAATGATATTTATTTGACAGATAAAATACCTATGGGGTTAGATGATATTGATTATGGATATATTAATATCATTGTATCTGAAGATATGTATAATGAAATAGTTAAAGATCAAGATGATTATGTTTCTAAAACAGTATTTCTTTTAGGTAATAATTATGATGAAGTTGATAAAATAGTTAAAGATGTTAATGCTGATAGAAGAACTCTTTATGTAAATACTTATAATTTAAAGCAAGATTTCCAAACAATTAGAAACATTATTCTTGTTGTTAAAATATTGTTATATGGATTTATAACATTAGTTACCTTAATTGGTATTACAAGCGTTTTAAATACTATTAATACATCTATAGCTTTAAGAAGAAAAGAATTTGCTGTTTTACGTAGTATTGGTTTAACGCCTAAAGGTTTTAATAAAGTTTTATTCTTTGAAAGTTTATTCTTTGGATTAAAATCTTTAATATATGGTATACCAGTATCATTGATAATTATTCATTTTATGCATAATTCAATTGATGAAGCTGTTGAGTTACCTGGTTTGCTAATACCTTATGAAAGTATTTTATTAGCTGTAATAGGAGTATTTATTATCGTTATGGTAAGTATGCGTTATGCATCACGTAAAATTAAAAAAGAAAATATTCTAGATGCTATAAGAGAAGAAAATATATAAGATATACAAATGTATATCTTTTTATATTAAAAAAAACTATACTTCTGTATAGTTTTCTGTTAAATCTATTTTTTTAAAGATTAGTTTTATTAACAATATACCTAAAATAATAGGTAATAGAATAACAAATATAGTTGTAGATAAAGAAACCCCACCGATTACTAAAAGTATATCTTTCATTCAATTCGCCTCACTATTAAATTATATCATATATTTTAAAATATGTATATTATTTTTTTTGACAAACATTTATTTGGTGTGCTAAAATGATAATGGTGGTAACATGGATACATATATTAAAGGTAATTATAAAAGAACTATCTTTACATCTGGTCAAGGTTATGTTGTTGGTTTATTTAAAATTAAAGAAACTAATGATGAAATGATGACTGAGTATGTTAATAGAACAATAACTTTTACAGGCTATTTTGCGGAATTGAATGAAGATGATTTATATATATTCTATGGTAAAACAAATTTTCATCCTCGATATGGTATCCAATTTGATGTAAGTAATTATGAAAAGATTAAACCATCTGATGAACTTGGATTAATAAGCTTTTTATCAAGTGATTTATTTAAAGGTGTAGGTGAGAAGTTAGCTAAACAAATTGTTGATACTTTAGGTCTTAATGCCTTAGATGAAATATTAAAAGATGAAAGTTGTTTGCTTTTAGTGCCTAAATTAACGCAAAAAAAAGCACATCAAATATATGAAACTTTAAATACATATGAAAAAAGTCATCAAATAACAGTATATCTAAGTAATTTAGGTTTTAGTATAAAAGATGCTTTAAGTATATATAATATGTATAAAGACCAAACTATTTCAATAATTGAAAGTAATCCATATCGTTTATATGATGATGAATTATGCAATTTTAGTGTTGTTGATAAAATAGCTTTAAATTTTGATATGGATCCATGTGATAATAAAAGAATTGAAGCTTGTATAATTTATGTTATGAAACAATTACTTTTTGAGTCTGGTGATACATATCTATATTATGATGAAATATATAATGGGGTATCATCATATTTGAATATAGACATCGAGGATAGTTTTTCAACATATTTAGATAATTTAATAAATAGGCATAAAGTATGCTATGTTGATAAAAAGTATTACATAAAAGAAATGTATGATAGTGAGAACAATATAGTTGATACTTTATCTTTGCTTATTAAAGATAAAATTGTTAAAAATAAAAAGATTCTTAATTGCATTGAAGAAATAGAAAAGAATCATGGTATAGTTTATAATGATCAACAAAAAGAAGCTATTGTAAAGGCTTTAGATAATAATATAACAGTTATAACGGGTGGACCTGGAACAGGTAAGACAACGATTATTAAAGCTATATGTGAAGTATATCAAATGATTAATAACTTAGGTTTTAATGAAGCTGTTAATAAAATAGCTTTATTAGCGCCAACGGGTAGAGCTAGTAAGAAAATGAGTGAAGCAACATTGATGCCAGCCAGTACCATTCATCGTTTTTTGAAATGGAATATGGATACAGGGGAATTTTTAGTAAATGAATATAACCCTGATATGCATCACTTAATTATTGTTGATGAGTTTAGTATGGTTGATTTGCAATTGTTTGATAGTTTACTAAATGGGTTAACTAGAAATATTAAATTAGTTTTAGTAGGTGATTATAATCAGCTTCCATCAGTAGGACCTGGTAATGTATTAAAGGATTTGATTGAAAGTGATGTTATTGATACTATTTATCTTGAACATTTATATCGTCAAGATGAAGATTCTTACATTCCTACTTTGGCGCAAGAAATTAAAAATAATGAGTTAAGTGAGCAATTTTTGACAACTAAAAGTGATTATACTTTTTTAAAATGTAACAATGAATTGATGGTTGATACTTTAGAAAAAATATGTCATCAATTGATAGAAAAAGGATATGATTATAAACGTGTTCAAATCATGGCTCCTATGTATGCCTCAAATATTGGTATTGACAGCTTAAATATGCGGTTACAAAATATTTTTAATCCCAAAACTAATCAAAATGAGATTAAATATGGTGATGTGATATATAGGGAAAATGATAAGGTCTTACAACTTGTTAATGATCCTGATAATTTTGTTTCTAATGGTGATATTGGTGTCATTAAAAGTATTATAAAAGATAATGGTAAAACAGTTATTTTTATCGATTTTGATGGTAATATAGTTTCATATAAGACTAAGGATTTAAATAAAATTAAACATGGTTTTGTTGTATCTATTCATAAATCACAGGGCAGTGAATTTGAATTGTGTATTGTACTAGTTTCTAATAGTTATAAAAGAATGTTGTATCGCAAGTTAATATATACAGCCGTGACACGCGCTAAAAAGAAACTTATAATAATTGGTAACCCTGATGCCTTTGTATATGCCGTTAATAATAATTTTGAAAAAGAAAGAAAAACAGCTTTAAAAGATAAACTTATGCATAATATTATTAAATCATAGCAAAATATATTATGAGGTGATAATATGAAATTAGCTAAGTCAATGCTTTTAATTGGTATGGGTGTAGGAGGTACCATACTTTATCAAAAGTATAGTAAACCTGTTATGAAAGAAATGGAAAAATTGATTGATAAAACAGTTAATAGTGTTAGTAGTACATTAGATGACATGATGTAAAAACTCTTCCTAAAAATGAAATGCACCCTTTATAGTAGACATCAATAAAAAACGCAAGTTTGAAAATATGATAAAATACACTTTCGAAAGGAGGTGTATTTTATTATGGCTTCAAAGGGGCAAAAGTTCAAAAAATATACTCAAGAGTTTAAATCAA
>JAEEYW010000070.1 GCA_016288305.1 Caryophanales bacterium
AAGTGGTGTCCCAGAAGGGATTCGAACCCCTGACCGCTGCCTTAGAAGGGCATTGCTCTATCCAACTGAGCTACTGAGACAAGTAACTTGGACATTTACAATTATACTATAATAAATATAAATGTTCAAGCACTTTTTTACTATTTTTTATTTTTTATACAATCAGTAATCAATTTGATAAATTCATCTCTAGTTACAGTAAATGTTTCTTCACTACCATATTTACGATAACTTACTAAATTGCCATCAACTTCTTTTTGGCCTAAAATAACAGCAAAAGGAATTTTATTTATAACAGCTTCACGCATTTTATATGATAATTTCTCTTCTCTATCATCTAATTTAACTCTTAAATTAACATCATTCAAACTGTTAAATACATCCTTAGCATATTCTAGGTGATATTCATTATTAACTGGAATAACAACTACTTGTGTTGGAGCAAGCCAAGCAGGTAAAGCTCCTTTAGTTTCTTCCAAAATATAAGCCATAAATCTATCTAGAGAACCTAAAATTGCTCTATGTAAAACAACTGGTGTTTTCTTAGTTCCATCGGAATCAACATATTTTAAATCAAATTTCATTGGTAAACAGAAATCTAATTGACATGTTGATAAAGTATATTCATTACCAACAGCTGGTTGAACATTAACATCTAATTTAGGTCCATAGAAAGCAGCTTCACCAATTTCTTCTGTAAACTCAATATTTAAATCTTTTAAGACTCTTCTAAGTTCATCCTCAGCCTTATTCCACATTTCATCATCTGGATAATACTTTTCTTTATCTAAAGGATCTCTTAAAGATAAAACACATCTATAGTTAGTTATGTTGAAATCTTTGTATACATCTAAAATTAAATCAACAACACTTTTGAATTCTTGTTCAATTTGACTAGGTGTACAGAAAATATGGGAATCATTTTGACAGAAATGTCTTCCTCTTTCAATACCTTTTAAAGCACCTGATGCTTCATATCTAAAGTCATGCGCTATTTCAGCTATTCTAATAGGTAAATCTTTATAAGAATGCAATTCATGACCATATATCATCATGTGATGAGGACAGTTCATTGGTCTTAAAACAAATTCTTCGTCATCAACTTCCATTTTAGGGAACATATTATCTTTATAATGATCCCAGTGTCCAGAAGTCTTATATAGTTCAACATTTCCAACGCATGGCGTTAGAACATGTTGATAGCCTAATTTTCTTTCTTTATTTTTGATATAGTTTTCTAGTTGTTCCCAAATGATATATCCATTAGGTAAAAACATAGGTAAACCTCTACCAACTAAATCATCAACCATAAATATATCTAAATCTTTACCTAATTTTCTATGATCTCTTTCTTTAGCTTCTTCTAATTCTTTTAAATGTTCTTCTAAATCTTCAGGATTTTCAAAGCATACACCATATATTCTTTGAAGCATTTTATTTTTAGCGTCGCCTTTCCAATAAGCACCGCTAAATTTTAATAATTTAAAATTCTTTAATTCTTTTACTGATTCAACATGTGGGCCACGACAAAGATCTGTAAAATCACCTTGTGTATAGCAAGAAATAACCGTATCATTTTCATCCATTCTAGATATTAAATCAACTTTGTATGGATCATCACCAAATCTTTTTAAAGCATCTTCTTTAGATATTTCTTCACGATAGATTCTTTTACCATCTTTAGCTAATTTTTTCATTTCTTTTTCAATAGCTTCGATATCAGTATCTGTTAATACCTTATCCCCTAAATCCATATCATAATAGAAACCCTCTTCAATAACAGGTCCTACCCAGAACTTAGCATCTGGATATAAATGTTTAACTGCTTGTGCCATTAAATGAGCACAACTATGATTAAGCACACTTAATCTTTCATTTTCTTTAATATTTATCATTTTATCCCTCCATCTTTTAATTGTTTAGATTTTAAATAAAAAACACTCCTAAAACTAAGGAGTGTTATAAACACGGTACCATCCAAATTGGTTCTTAATTCACATAACGGTGTTAACCGGAAATCTCTTTCGAGCTCTACTCATGAGTAGTAATTCTTAACACTTATTGTTGAACTTCCACCATCTTCAACTCGCTTTAAACAGTAATTTAAGAACCATGTCTCAATCAATGTATTTAATAATATTTTAACACTTAAAACTAATTTGTCAATATAATATAACATCTAATTTTCTTCTATTATTAAGTTTATTTTTTCTTTCCTTAGGTATAGTTATGGTATTTTTATCACCATCTGATATATATCTATTATTTTTTAGTATTCTAAAATTCATTTCGATATCAAATTCCTTACCATTATTGTCATAAGCTCTTATACGTTTTAATATCTCATTATCAAAACTAACATGGAAAGGTGATGTTTCGGCTTCCCATCCAACCATCAAAGTAGTTTTAGTTGTATAACTTTTACCATCATAACTTCCTTTTAATAAAGCTTTAAAATTTTCATGATCTTTACGATAAGGTGAACCATATGGCATAGCTATAATATTAACATATTTACCTGGTATATATTTATCCAATAAATTATATAAACTACCAATTTCTTCAACAGATTCTTCATAATCAATGTCACTAAAATTAGCATGTGAGTAACTATGATTGCCAACGTCATAACCATTGGCAACTAACCAGTTAAGTATCTTTTCATTATAGGTAGGTTGTCTAAATAAACCACCATTAACGAAAAACGTAGCTGTGACATTATAGTCAGGATATTTTTTCTTAAAACTTTCCAAAATACCTACTGCACTATTAGGATCAATAATGATTTCACCGTTTTCATCTAAGCCTTCAACTTTAATAGCATTAGCTAAACCATCATCAAAAGTTATAATAATAGGACTTAAGCCAGCTTCAACATCGATAATACCATCTACGTAATCCGTTAAACGAATCATACGATAACCATTGGCATAATAAAATTCTAAATCTTTTCTAAATGCATCAGCTGTCCTTTGATATCCATCATAATCGACATTACCACCTGTGTACTTATTATTTGTAACATTATGGATACCATGATACATCATGATAGGAACATCACCTAATTCATCAACTTCTAAAGTAGCATAATCCAATCCCTTAGAAACAACTATCTTAATATCAGTTAGTTCAGACCCTTCACTTACACTTTGTGATATAACAGTTCCTTTAGGAGTTTTATCATACTTTTCTTCTTTAGTTATTTCAATACTATTATCTATACCAAAAGTTTCAACAACCTCTACATTTTGGCCAACAAAATTAGGCATTAACTTTTTATCTACAACTTCTTTATGACATCCTGTTACCAATAGAAGTAAAAATATTACTATTATCTTCATACTTACCACCAATTATAAATTATACACCCATTCAAAATATTTTTAAAGGCATAAAATGATATAAGGTGATTATATGTTTAAGAATTGGGGTTTCAATAGATGGTGTATATGTTTACTAATACTATCCATCATTTTTTGCTGGCAAGTTATTATAACTTTCATCATCATAACCAGATTTAATCTATTCTTGCTCATGCTCTTGTGGATAGGTATCATCTACATTATTTTTCGTATAATATGGTGATATAAGACGTTCTGTTTTATACAATAAATCAAGTTTTTGATTTATAAGTTTTGTATCATGATAAACATCACCTGTAAATTCTACTTTAGCCGGTAACGTTATCAAAATAAAAAATAATTTTCTTTCATCCTCCTGCAAAGGATACTTGTGTTCATAATACTTAAGAACCTCTGAAAAATCAAAATCCAAAGCATGCTTATTATATAGAATATATAAATCAAATATAGGAATACCTATTTTAGCTTTATCCCAACTAATCAAATAAGATTTATCATTCTTAATAAAATGATCTAATCTTAGATTATTATGAAGAACAACATTCCTTTGTTTTGTTTTGTCTTTAACCAAATCATACCATTTATCTACTTCACCACTACAAAAATTTAAAGCAGCATATATTTTGGATATGTTTCGTGCGAGTAAATATTCACTTGGACTCATATAAACCTTAGATTCAATATAAGTTATAATATCGGTATAATAACTATTTAAATATTCAATATTATTTTTTATATCCTCATATATTTTTTTATAATCATCAAAATCCACTTCCTTATAGTGGGTTGTTTTATTATGTAATAAACTAACCAAATAAACTAAATCTAAAATTCTTTGTTCTTTAGGATATGCTGTATCCTCGATATATTCAAAAATTTCATAACCATCATCATAACCAATAATCTTGGGATAATAATCAAAACTACGTGATTTTAAATAGGTAAATAATTCATCATCATAAACCGTTTTCTTTATAACAAAACGCCCTATCTTGGTATCTACGATAATGGTTTTACCATTAGTAGTATATCGATAAGGCTTGATATCATATTTTTTTAATACTTCATTAATCTGTCTCATTAAAAACATAAGGTATGATTAGTTTATCACCTATTTTTATATCACTTATGTCATTATATTGTTCTAAAACTTCTTTACTAACTTTGTAATAAGTTGTGATACTTTCTAAAGTATCATTTTCTTTAACCATGTATACTTTATATGAACAATAATCATCATTATTAAAATTATCAAACAACCTTGGTTTATCTTCCTTTAAAGTTTCAATTTCTAAATCCTCTTCTCTATTGTCCACTTTTTCAACTACTTCCTCATATTTTATGGGATGTTCTTCTAATTCATCCAAGCCAATTTCAACGTTAATTGACAAAGTATTATTGTCAATCAATTCATAATAAAAATCATCTAAAGTAATCTTTAAATCATCTAAAATATATCTATCACTAAGTTCAATGTTAACCGGAATATCAAAATTAAAATCCTCTGTATTAATGCTTACATCATTCATCTTATAACTTCCACTTACATTAAGATTACCCTTAACTACTCTATCATCTAAATAAAAATTATGATCTAAAGATATACTTACAATCTGTGAAACATTAGATTTAAATGGTATATCTTTTTTTAAAGGTACAGTTTTTTTCATAGTAATCTCCTTTCATTTAAATATATTTATAAATATATTTTTTATGACAAAAAAAGGAAGATTTAATCTTCCTATAATTCAAATTGTGAATTGTATAATTCACTATAGAAACCTTTTTGTTTCATTAACTCATCATGATTACCAGTTTCTATGATATTACCATCTTTCATAACTAAAATTAGATCAGCATTTTTAATTGTTGATAATCTATGAGCTATAATAAATGATGTTTTTCCTTCAGTTAATTTATCCATAGCTTTTTGAACCAATTCTTCTGTTCTTGTATCAACATTACTTGTTGCTTCATCTAAAATTAAGAATGGTGAGGATTCAATCATACCTCTTGCTATAGTTAATAATTGTTTTTGTCCTGCTGATATAGAATCATTCTCACTAATGTTAGTATCTAAACCATTTGGTAATGTTTTAATAAAATGATCTAAGCCGACTATTTTACAAACATCCATAACTTGTTTATCCGTAACATTAGGTCTATTATAAACAATATTATCTCTAATTGTTCCATCAAATAACCATGTATCTTGTAAAACCATCGTAAATAGTCTGTGAATATCATCACGCGCTAAATCTTTAGTAGACATACCATCTATTTTAATATCACCAGATGATATTTCATAGAATTTCATAAGCAAATTTACCATTGTTGTTTTACCTGCACCTGTAGGACCTACAATAGCTATTTTTTCTCCCGGCTTAGCCTTAGCTGTAAAATTCTTAATTGTTGGTTTATCATTGCCATCATATGTGAAACTTACATTATCAAATTCAATTTCACCTTTAACATTTTTAATATGTTTACTTCTTTCTTTTTTCATCTCTTCTTCATCCAAAAATTCAAATACTCTTTCAGAAGCAGCTGCAGTTGATTGCATTGAAGTTAGAGCCTGCGCAATTTGTGATAAAGGAGATGTAAATAATCTAACATAAGTTATAAAAGCTACGATAACACCAAAGCTGATTTTATTATTCATAACAAGTAATGCTCCTACAATACATACAGCAACATAACCTAGATTACCTATAAATCCCATCATAGGAATCATTAGTCCTGATAAGAATTGACTTTTTTTATTAGCCATACAAACTTTGTTATTAAAGTTTTCAAATTCATCCTTAGCCAGTTTCTCACCATTATATGCTTTAACAACATTTAAACTTGAATATACCTCTTCAATATGTCCATTTAAATTACCTAATTCTGTTTGTCTAGCAGCAAAATACTTTTGACTTTTAGATAGTATTACAGCCATAAAACTAAAGCCTAATAAACTAGATAAAATAGCTGTTATAGCCATAGGTACATTAGTTACAAACATCATAATAGTAGTGCCTAAAAATAATGTTATAGCACTTACTAAAGTAGCTAAGGAATTATTTAAATTTTGAGATATAGTATCAACATCATTAGTAACTCTTGATAATGTATCACCACTTAAATGTTTATCAAAGTATTTTAAAGGTAATATATTTATTTTATTAGATATATTTTTTCTCAAGCGATAAGCAAACTTATTAGATACATTAACCATTGATACTGATTCAACATAATGTAATACTGCACTCAAAATATATATAATTATTAATAAAATAGCTATATTTTTGATATTATTTAAATTCATATGTGGGTTAATAACATTTAAAATGTTTTCTGGCATAGATTCTATCCTACTATATACTAAAGAAGCATCATTAGTAGTACCTAAATCAGATATTAAATTAATAAATTTTGTTTGGTCAGAAGTAGTTATAACAACACCATCAACCTCAAATGGTGTAAATAAAATATTTCCGATACTTTCTGATACTACCTTATTTTTTATAAAATTAATTTTATCTTCCGATGAGATAAAAACATCATTGTATATAGCATCTGGGAAAATATACTTTAATTGCTCATCAGTTAATTTAGAATAATCAATTACTAAAGATGAATCATAATTAGTTACTAGTGTCCCACTATTCATAAAACTATAAACTAAAGTTCTTACTTTTTCTTCACTCATACTATCTTGAACATTAGTTAAAATTAAAGTCATATTATCTTTATTAATAGATAATCCTAAAGATATTTCATCCGTTAACTTGGATAATCTATTAGGAGAAATAATAGATAGAACAGAACTAAAGATAGCAGCTATAATAGAAATGATTATTAAAATCTTATAACTATTTAATTCTTTAAATAATCTTACTATAGCGCCTTTAAAGTTTTTAGCTTTTTCAGGTACCCTATTACGCATTTTCTAATTCCTCCTTACTTAATTGTGATAAAGCAATTTGCTTATACACTTCACATGTTTTTAATAATTCTTTATGTGTCCCATGTCCTACACATTTACCATTATCTAAAACAATAATTTGATCAGCATTCATGATTGTACCAATTCTTTGAGCAACAATAATACTAGTTGCTGACTTAGTATAGTTTTTTAATTTTTTTCGTAAATTAGTATCCGTTTTATAATCTAATGCACTAAAAGAATCATCAAAAATATATATTTCAGGGTCTCTTACAATAGCTCTTGCTATAGCAATTCTTTGCTTTTGACCACCTGATAAATTAGTACCAGATTGAGCGATATGTGTTTTTAATTTACCATCTAAGGACATAACAAAATCTAAAGCTTGCGCTACATCTAAAGCTTCTAAGACCTTATTTGTAGGTACTTTTTTATGACATCCATATATAACATTACTTTCGATATCACCACTAAATATAACTGGTCTTTGAGGTACATAGCCAATTTTGTCATGTAATAATTCTTGTTTATAATCTTTAATATTAATGCCATCAATTAAAATTTCGCCATCAGTTGCATCATAAAACCTAGGAATTAAATTAACAAGTGTTGATTTACCACATCCTGTTGAACCTATGAAAGCAATAGTCTCTCCTGCTTTAGCTTTAAAAGAAATATTCTTAAGTAAATAATCTTCAGCATCAGGATATTTGAAACTTACATTTTTAAACTCTAATTCACCTTTATTTTTATTAGATTTATTAATATCACCATCTACAATACTAATATCTTCATCTAATACTTCATTAATACGTTTAGCTGATACACTGGCTCTTGGCCATATCATAAAAATAGCAGCCAACATTAAGAATGACATAATTACTTGTAAAGCGTATGATGAAAAAACAATCATGTTACCAAATAAAGTTAACTTATCACTCAAATTAGCGCCATCTATCATATAAGCACCCGTTAAGTATATAGTTAAAGCCAAAGTGTGCATAACTAAATACATAATAGGAGCCATAATAGAAAATGATTTTTGTGTAAACATTTGCGTATTAGTTAAATTCTTATTAACTTTATTAAATTTATTTTCTTCATACTTTTCAGCATTAAATGCTCTTACAACTCTAATACCAGTTAAGTTTTCTCTAATCGTATTATTTACTTTATCAATTAATTTTTGAATCATTTTAAATCTTGGTACAACTATAATAGTTAAAATGCCAATAACAGTTAATAAAATAGCTACGGATATAGCCGTATAAATGCTCCATGTAACGCTCTTATTAAGTATCTTTGTAATAGCCCATATAGCTGTTAAAGGAGCTTTAATTAATAATTGTAAACCCATAGATAAAAACATCTCAACTTGTGTTATATCGTTAGTAGTTCTAGTAATTAAACTACTTGTTTCAAGTTTATGAACCTCGCTCATAGACATATCACACACTTTATTAAATACTTTACTTCTTATATTTAAAGAAAAATTAGAAGATAAATGAGCTACTATATACCCTACAATAATAGCTGATACTAAACTTCCAAAAGCACAAGATAACATATAAAAACCATTTAATAAAATATCTTTCATTAAACTTCCTTCAGTTTTTACTAATACCGTTATCTTTTGCATATAATCAGGCATCTTTAATTCTAACCAAACTTGAGCCCAAATAAGTAAGAAACTTATGAATATCATTAATATATCTTTTTTATTTAAATTTTTTAATAACTTGAACATATAAACATCCTTTCACACAATGCTATACATTATACCACAAATACAATTTAATTAAAAGCAATCTCAACATCTAAATTTTCATCTTTATATAAAATATATAAAAATATTAAGCCACTAAAAAAAACAAATAAAGATCCTATAAAAGATAAGATTACTAACTCTTTTTTCTTAGAATCATCAGTATTTAAATTTTTTAAATCATCATAAGAACTCTTTAAAAAATAAAAATATATGATAGTTAAAATTAAAAAAATAGTTATCATAACTTCTCTATATTTTTTCTTACTAATTAAATCTTTAAAAAGAAAATACTTCTTTTCTAAGAAGTTAGCATACCAACTTAATATAATAATACCTATATAGATTATCCATATATAGTTTTCTATCTGTATTTCTTTTAATTTATTATTTAAATCATCCATATTAAATTTTATGAATATTTATATTTATGTTTACTAAAAGATTTACAATGTGAATAGAATATTCTTTTTATATACATTATGGTCTCACAATAATGTGGCTAATTGATAATTTGGTCGACAATGTCGACCGTTTTTGTTTTGTCAATTGGCGCGACAGTGTCGCACATTTTTGAATAACAAAAAAAAGATTGAAATTAATCAATCCTTTTTTGTAAGCAACTATACTAATTCAAATATATATATATCTTCAATAATCTTAGTTTCGCCGACATTTCCTTCTTCGCTTCCAATTACTTTACCGCCCATAAGCATATAAAAGTTACTTGATTGGTTTCCACGTAAGCATCTAATTATTGCTTGTGTATAGCCTTGTGATTTTAATAATTCAAAGCATTTTGTAAGCATTTTGCTACCAATACCACGTCTTTGATTCTCCTTTTCAATATATATTGAATAAACTTCACCCATTTCTTGATAATCATCTCCACGAGCTTTACCATAACAGGCAAAGCCAGTGACACTATTATTTTCTTCATAGACTATATAGTGATAGACATCGTCTTTTTCTATTGCTTCTTTAATATTATTGTTTCTTTTATCAAAGCCTGCCTCTTGATTTATGAATACATCTTCTGGGAAAAAAGCGCTATATGTTGTTTTCCAAGAATTCAAATGTATTCTAGTTATCCTTTCTGAATCATCTACTTTAGCTTTTCTAATCATTTAATGGCCTCCTCACCAAATAAATAGTTTATACTATTATTTTATTGCATTTATCTATTGGAAGTTTTCTAAGCACATTTACATTTTCTTCATATTCTATTATTTTCATAATATCACCTATTCACATTATAACAAAAAAATATATAAGTTAAAACCTATATATTTTTCATAACTTCATTGAAATCATTTACATAGATAAAATTAATTTTATCTTTAACCTCATTTGGTATTTTTTCTACATCAACTTCATTATCTTTTGGTAAAATAATTTTTTTAACACCATTCCTTAAAGCACCAATACATTTTTCTTTCAAGCCACCAATAGGAAGAACTTGTCCTTTTAAAGTGATTTCACCAGTTAAAGCTATATCATTGGATACCTTCTTACCTGATAAAGCAGATATAATAGCTAAAGTTAAGGCTATACCAGCTGATGGCCCATCTTTTTTAACAGAACCTTGAGGCATATGAATATGAATATCATTATTTTTAAGTAAATCATAATCAATATTAAATTTATTACAATTAGATTTAATATAATCTAAAGCAATAGAAGCGCTTTCTTTAATTACATTACCTAAACTACCAGTTAAAACTAAATTACCGGTTCCTTTATAATAGTTAACTTCAATAGGAAGCACATCTCCACCAAACGGTGTATAAGCTAAGCCATTAACAACACCAACTTGATTTTCCTTAGTAGTTATAGATCTATATTTAGGTTTATCTAAATACTTCTCTATTTCCTTTTCATTAATAATTAGTTTATCAAATTTTAAATCATCAACAACAATTTCTGTAACTATTTTTCTAACTATTTTTTCTAATTGACGTTTTAATTCTCTAACACCAGATTCTTTAGTATAATTTCTAATAATAGATAATATAGCCTTATCCGTTATACTAACATTACTTAATCCACATTCCTTCATAATATCTTTAATCAAATGTTTCTTAGCAATATCTAGTTTTTCATATTCTGTATATCCTGAAACATCAATTATCTCTAATCTATCCTTTAATGTTTCACTTATATCTTCAATATAATTGGCAGTTAAAATAAACATAACATTAGATAAATCAAATTCTTCTTCAATATAATGATCACTAAAATATTGATTTTGTTCTCTATCTAAAACACTTAATAAAGTAGAAGAAGCATCAAAATGATCGCTGCTACCCATCTTATCAACTTCATCAATCAATATAAGAGGATTACTACTTTGACATTTTTTAATAGCAGACATGATTCTACCAGGCATAGCACCAACATAAGTTTTACGATGGCCCATTATTTCAGCTTCATCTCTAAGACCGTTAACTGATATTTTAGCAAATTTTTTATTAACAGCTTTAGCTATAGATATAGCAAGTGATGTTTTACCAACACCAGGAGGTCCTACTAAACATATAATAGTTCCTTTTCTATCATGGCTCATTTGTCTAACAGCTAAATATTCAATAATTCGTTCTTTAACATCAGATAAACCATAATGTGAAGCATCTAATTCTTTTTTAACTTTCTTTAGATCCTTATTATCATCAGTATAAATACCCCAAGGAAGACTTAATAAACAATCAATATGATCACGCGCTACATTAGCTTCAGGAGATATACTAGGTATGCTATCATATCTTTCAATTTCTTTATATAATCTTTCCTTAACAGTGGGATTACATTTTAAAGAAGAAACTTTATTTTTCAATTCTGAATATTCAGAATCTTTACTTTCCCCTAATTCTTCTTGAATAAGACGCATTTTTTCTTTTAAGAAATACTCTTTTTGTGTTTCATCTAAATTTTGCTTAACTTTTAAATCAATGTTTCTTTCAATTTTAAAGATTTCTGTTTTTTTATAAATATCTTCAAGTAACATCTCACCACGTTTTATAGCATCCATTACTTCTGTGTATTTTAAAACTTCATCTTTAGTATCTAAAATATTAGGCGCTACAACATCAACTAAGCGACTTAAATTAGTTTCACTATCAATAATATCTATCATACTATTAGAAGCATATGGTATATTACGAATATATTTTTTTAATTCTTTTTTAATCTTACCAATTAAAACTTCAGCTTTATCTGAATCTATATCATCAGCAACTTCACATACAATAGCCTCTAGAGGTTCATTGACTTCGGAAAGATTTAGATATGAAACAATTTGAACACGTTTCATACCCTTTATATCCAAACGCATATTACCATTTGGTAAAGTATATGTATTTTCTATTTTAGAAATAATACCAACTTTATTAGGATTATTCGCATCATATTCATTGACAACCAAAATATGATTATCATGGAATAACATAGCTTCATCTATAACATTATTATCCGCATTTTTCTTATCGAATTCTAACTTCAAATAATTATGCGGTAATAAAACTAAACCTTTTAATAATAAAACAGGTAAATTATATTTTTTCACAGTATTCACCTCTTTTTGTTGTCACCTATTATAGCATAAAAAAAGGATTGGTCAACCCTTTTTATTCATTAATTAAATCTTCTAAAGTAACCAAATTAAATCCTTTAGATTTTATGTAATTCAATACCAAAGGTAACTCTTTAATCGTCGTACTATTAACCTCCATCGATATAATACTGCCATTAACTATATTCTTTTTAATTTCTATCAAAGGATTAGTTTTAACGACTATACTAGGTTTAATAGTATAACTCTTATTCGTATTACATATATCTAAAGATGTCTTATCCTCAAGTAAGTTGTAACAAAAAGTATGTTTTTGATATGCTATCTTCGATGTTACAGCATTGAGTAAATCAACACTTTCATGATTATACGTATTAAAATAACCCATATTACCTACCGTATATCCTTGATCAATCAAATCAATTATAAGTTGTTTATCATGCCATAAACTACTAACAAAAAAAGAAGCCTTAGAATCTTTCAATATTTGTAAAAGTGAACTTACATTATCATCATTTAAAATAAAAACTAATGCTACATCCTTTTTAGATTTATTACCACTGACTATATATTTGTCATACATATTATTTACACTAACAGCAGGTTTTATTTTACGATATACTAGCAAATTATCATTGAAAGTATTGATTTTCTTCATTTTTTTATAGCTACTATTGATATCAATTTCACTACCCGATGCCCCCGGAATAATACTATCACCATCAATCAAAGCATTAACAGGTTCAACTCTGTATTGATCACTAACATCTTTAATTTGTTTAACAATGCTATCACTATCTTTAACAACGGCACTAATTTGAGCAGTATAAATAAAACTAAAGCATATAAGACTTAATAATCCAATAACTTCAAATGTCTTTTTCAAATTATCACCTATTTTATTATATGTTTCAATAACTATATTTTCACTTTTTTAAAACTAATTCATAAGATAAACTGAAAGGAGCTTAATATGTATTATCGTAACGATGATAGAGTCGGTTTTGTTTTTCCTTTTCTTTTAGGAGGCGTAACAGGAGCCGCTCTAGCGCCAGCTTTCTTAAGTAGACCGCAATATTACATACCATACTACCCACCATATTACGGTTCTTATTACAGATAAAAGCAGTTTATTCAACTGCTTTTACTTTATTCAAATTCTTAATAAAATTTTTACTTTTCAAATATAACCCTGTATATCTATCATAATAATCATCGAGAAAAGCATTAATTTCAAACTTAACTTCATTACTAACTTCTAGTTTACTAATTTTAGATATATCAACATAATAAAACATTCTAATTAATTTAATTGTTTTATCACTGACAATCTTTTCAGAAGTTCTACAATCATTACATAAATATCCACCAGCATAACTAGATAAAGTACATATACTAGATGTCTTACCACACTTACAACAAGCATCCAGAATAGGCATAACACCTAAATAATCCAAATACTTTAATTCCACGATATTCATAATAACTAAAGGATCATATCCTTCATTTAACTTAATTAAGCTACTAATCAAAATATCATATACGCCATCTTTATAACTATGCTTAACAACCTGTCCACATAATTCTAGAAGATACGAAGCATAACTAATTTTAGTTATATCTTTTTTAACGTTTTTAAAATTATCAATAACATCTACATTATTTAGTATAGATAACTTATCTTTTTTATAATGCATATAAAAATAGCCATAAGTTAATTTGTCCGTATAACTACGTAATGGACTTTTAAGTGCTTTACAACCTTTAGCTATAACACCTATAATACCATATTCTTTTGTAATAATATTTAATATCTTACTTGTTTCACCATAATCTTGACTTGATAAAATAATTCCTTCAATCTTGTCTATCATATTAACGTTGTTTAGAATTATCCTCTATCAATTCAAAACGGTATTCTTGCTTAACATCAGGATACTTTTCATGGTCAACAGGTGAAACAAACATATCGTATGGTCTAGCCCATACCTGGCCATCATGATCATAAATAACCATATCTTCACCTGTTTCAGTATGCTTGGCTACCGCAATAATTTCGTATATAGACCCTTTAAAATGTCTATATTTTTGACCTTTTTCTACCATTTTCTAACTCCTTATACTTCATATAATATTCAATTTTGCCTGTTTTTTCAAATAATCTCCATAATATTTCTTTCATATCCTCACCTATTATATAGTGAGCATATAATTAATTATTTATTCCATAAAATCTGAAAAACCAAATTCTTGTAAATATTTTTCTTTATCACGCCAATTTTTAATAGTTCTAACAAACAATTCTAAATAAACTTTACTATTTAATAATGTTTCCAATTCTTTTCGTGCATCGATACCAACTTGTTTAATTTTACTACCCTGTTTACCGATAACTATCTTTTTCAAAGAATCCCTATCAACAATAATAGCTACATTAATAACATAACTATTCTTCTCTTTTTTAATTTGTTCTGTTACACAAGTTATAGAATGAGGTACTTCCTCATCAGTTAAATTAAATAGCTTTTCTCTAACAATCTCAGCTATTTGAAATTCAATTTGTTTATTCGTATACTGTGTTTCATCAAAATATTTAATACTATCTGGTAAATAGTTTTTTAAAACCTTAATTAACTCTTTAACATTATCATTTTTTAAAGCCGATAAAGGAACAATTTCTTTAAAAGGATACAATTTACTATATTCTTCAATCTTAATTAAAGCTCTTTCTTTAGGTATTTTATCAACTTTATTGATTACCAAAATAACCGGTTTAGAAGCTTCTTTTAATTTATCTAAAACAAATAAATCACCTTTACCAACTTCTTCTGTGACATCAACTAAAAACAAAAGAATATCCACATCATTAATACTATAATATGCTTGTTTATTTAAATAGTCACCTAGTTTATACTTAGGTTTATGAATACCTGGAGTATCAACAAAAACCATTTGTGAATCGGAATCATTATAAATACCTTGTATAATATTTCTAGTTGTTTGTGGTTTATTTGATGTTATAGCAACTTTTTTACCGATAATACTATTTAATAAAGTACTTTTACCTACATTAGGTCTTCCTATTAAACTAATAAAACCTGATTTCATTTAAACACCTCTAATTCTCGATATATTAATATAAAAAGGTATAAGTTTATTTAGTTATACCAAATGCATTTAACAATTCATCTTGTTTACCAAACATAACAATTTCATCTTCTTTTTCCATGTGATCATAACCCAATAGATGTAATAGGCCATGAATCGTTAAAAAACAAATTTCTCTTAAAAAACTATGTCCATATAATTCTGCTTGTTCTTTAGCTTTATCAAGTGATATATATATGTCACCTAAAACTCTAAAATCCAATTCAACAAAATCCTTATTATCTTCTAAAGCAAAACTAATAACATCTGTAGGTCTATCAATACCTCTATACTCTTTATTTAATTTATGAATATATTCATTATCAACAATAATGATATTAAACATGCAATTTTGTAAAGATTCTCTTTCAATAACAAAATTCAATAAATCTCTTACAGTATCTAATTCTTTTACCTCTTCATTCGTTAAATTATCAATTTCAAACATAAAACACTCCTATAAAATATAATAAAATAATTAATATAACTACAGCAACTATTATATTATAAATAAACGTTTTTTTCAATGAATTAGGAAGTTTATTATGTATTTTTATTAATAATAAATAAATAACATATCCAATTAAACCACCTAGAATATTTAAAAATATATCATCAACATCAAATACTCGTCCAATCTTATACTGCGTTAGTTCGATAGTTACAGAAACTAACAAAGTTAAGACAAAAGGAATATAAGGTTTATTTTCTTTCAAAACATATGATACAAAAAAGCCATAAGGTATAAACATAAGCATGTTACCTATAACATTTCTAATAAATAATTTACTTCCAAATTCATATCTTAAAATTTCTTTGAAAGGTACAATATTCATATCTTGTACACTTATATCTTGAAAAGTAACGACTCTAAATAAAGCCATTACATAAACAATAAAAGCCAACATCATAAATTCCTTATAAAAAGTAATTTTTTGATGATTCTTAATTAAATAAAGTAATCTAACACTTACTATTATAACCAATGAAATAACCATCATGGGAATGATATCATTAAATATTCCAATTATAGTGCTACGAAACAAATCATTCAACTCCTTCTATTATTTGATAATCAGTTATATTCTCTTGTATCGAAAAAAACATATCTAAAATGACTCTATCCTCTTTAATATTTGTTTTTAATATTTTATATTCAATTATTTGCTCATCATCATGTAGCTGTAATAACATTTTTTTAATACCTGCTTCCTTAGCCTTAAAAATAGCCTCATCATAAGTTAAAACACCACTTTCATTAATAATCTGTTTTTGTGTTTGTTTAACTAAAGAAATAGGTAAAATATTACTTTTAATAATATCCTTATCTTCTACAACCTTATCTTTAAATTTATTAAATCCAATATATCTATCAAATAATTTTAAAGTATATACCGTCTTCTCATTACCTGTATAATTAGAAAAACTATATACGTATGGATACTCTATACTTACATTATACCACACCTCAGCATAAATGCTACCGGAAGCTGCAACAATATCCTTAACTTCATCATTTAAATAAATACTACCTGATATAACAACATCACCTTTAGAAACATAAGTATTCACATCTTTGATAATCTGTCCTTTTAAAGCAACAACTTTTTTCAAAACACCATTTTTCTTAGCTATAATATTTTGCTTAGTTTCATTAGTGGAATTATCCTTAATAATTCTTTTTTCTAACCTTACAATATATTTTGTACCAACACTTTCAATTTCTAACCATTCAATCTCATTTTTGTACTTATCTAGAATATTACTTTTAATAACTTGAATATCGTTAAAATTTTTTTTAAACCTATATTTAGAGATACCAAAACTTTCTAATTCATTTAATAGTTTAGTACGCATCATACGATCATTATCAATAATATCGATTGAGAATATCATATTACTTAAAATAATAATAAAAATCAAAGACAATAAAAAGGATATAAATAGAACTTTATATCTTAGAATACTATTTTTAATTCTAGTAGGACCATATACTTCCACTAAAGATACATCATAAATACTTTTAATATCCATTAACTTTTCATAATCTTTTTTATATATAATGATATTTATACTTTCTTTGTTATATTTTATACGCAATATTTCAACATCATTATCATGTAACCTTTTGATAAAACGTGAAATATTTTTACCTTTTATACTTAGTTTAACCCTACTCTTAAACATGATATCACCTAAACTCTATTCTTTTAATAATACCTTCAATAAGTACCTCATCTTTCAAAAGACGCGATATATAAAGTCCATCACCATATACATCAATAGTTCCAAGTTCATAACCGATAATAATTTTATTATCATCAAAATGTAAAATAGTATCATAATTAAGAATATCCAATTTATTATTTAAAAAGGTGATTTTAAACTGATTTTCTAAAACATATTGTTGTAACCTTGTTATCTTCATAACATCACCTATTTAATCTTATTACTTTAAATATAATAAATTAACAAAAAAACTATTCTAAAATAGTTTTCTATTCTAGAATAGCTTTTATTCTTCTTACACCAGCACTGCTAGCTTCTTCTTTAATAATTTTAAAGTGGCCTAAAACACTAGTATTTTGAACATGTGGACCACCACATAATTCCTTAGAAACGTCACCAATAAAATATACCGTTACAACATCAGGATATTTTTCAATGAACATACATTCAGCGCCTGTCTTAATAGCTTCTTCTTTATTCATTTGCTTTACTGTTACATCTAAGCCATCATTGATCCATTTGTTAACTAATTCTTCAGCTTGTCTTAATTCTTCGTCAGTTAACTTATGATCACAAGAGAAATCAAAACGCATTCTTTCACTTGTAATGTTACTTCCTTTTTGATGAACATCTTTATTTACGACAACTTTTAAAGCAGCATTTAATAAATGTGTAGCTGTATGATATTTAGTTTCAATCTCGCCATTACCAGCTAAACCACCTTTAAACTTACCAGCTGAAGCAGTACGTGATAATTCTTGGTGTTCTTTAAATTTAGCTTTATATCCTAAAACATCTACTGTTTTACCTTTTTCCTTAGCTAACTCTACAGTTAATTCAATTGGAAAACCATATGTATCAAATAAATGGAAAGCTGTTGTACCATCAATATCTTGACTAGTAATCTTTTCAAATTCTCTTAAACCTTTTTCCAAAGTCCTATTAAATTTGATTTTTTCATTTTTCAATCCTTCTAAAACAACATTTCTATTTTCTCTTAATTCAGCATAATAGTTTTCATATTGATCCATAAGTAATGAAGCAATTTGTTGTTCCCAGTCACTATTAATATCGATATTTAAATTTTTAGCGTGTCTAATAGCTCTTCTAATTAATCTTCTTAAAATATAACCTTGATCAGTATTAGAAGGTTTTATGCCAGCAGGATCAGCTAGAATAAAGACAGCTGTTCTTAAATGGTCAGCAATGATACGCATAGATTTTTCATTGCCTTCATATGGTAAATTAGATATTTTTTCAATCATTCTTATAGTTGGTAACCAGATAGAAGACTGATAATTATCTAAAACACCCTCTAAAACAGAAATAGCTCTTTCAACACCCATACCTGTGTCAACATTCTTTTTAGGTAATTCGGTAATACTACCATCCTCATGTTTTTCATATTGCATAAAAACATCATTCCATATTTCAACCCATCTGTTATCTTCTGGATCAAATACTTCAGGAATTTCATCAGTACTTCTAAAATAGAACATTTCAGTATCCGAACCACATGGTCCTGTCTCACCAGCTATCCAGAAATTATCCTCTACAGTTTTAGCTATATGCCCTTCACTTATACCAAGACCAAGCCATAAATCATGAGCTTCTTGATCATAAGGAATTAATTCATTTCCACCAAAAACAGTTACAGCTAATCTATTTGTTGGTATTTTTAAAATAGAAGTTAAAAATTCAAAACTCCATGTAATAGCTTCTTTTTTAAAATAATCACCTAATGACCAGTTACCCAACATTTCAAAAAATGTGTGATGATATGTATCACCAATAATATCTAAATCATTTGTTCTGACACATTTTTGATAATCTGTTAATCTTGTACCATAAGGATGTGTTTGTCCCATTAAATAAGGAATTAAAGGTTGCATACCGGCTGTATTAAATAATACTGAAGGATCATTTTCAGGTACTACAGGCGCAGAAGGAATTTGCTTATGTCCTTTACTTATAAAAAAATTAATATATAAATCTTTAAGATTCATAGTAATCAACCATCTTTCTAACTTTAACTTCTAAATCTTCTAATGTACCATCATTAACAATGGTATAATCAAATTTATCATAATCATCTAAATCAATTTCTGTAAAATGTTTTTTTTCTTCTTCTGTTAAACCATTATCATAATTTGGTCTATCAATTTTAACAGCAATGACTTCTTCAAAATTTTGTTTAGGATAATCTATTTCTACCTTAGCTCGAGCATCAGATATTGTAATAACATCAAAATAATATGAGTATACTTTTATGTCACCAATTATTCGATTTACAAAGAATAAAGAATCTATTTTATTTCTAATAATATCCGTACCAAGTTCTTGTAATAAACTTCTTGGTTTAGTTTCTTCACTACCATCCCAACCAGTTATTTTTTTAGCATACTCTTTGGTATATGATGAATACTGTAAATTAATAACCTTGGTATTTCTTTCAGCATATATTTTTTTTAACATGCCTGCAACAGTATCTTTACCATATCTAGCCTTACCAGCTATAATATATATTTTCATAGTTATCACCCTTGATAAATCTTAAGTAATTATACCATATTATCCATAAATTAACAAGAATAAACATAAAAAGCCTTAATAAGGCTTAAAATAATTTTCTTTCTTCAATTTCTTCTTTGAAACGATATAATTTGGCAGGCCTTCCTGTATAACCTTCATTTATATCTCCAGTATCAATAATATAACCTAAATTAATCAATTTCTTTCTGAAGTTTCTTCTATCTAATTTAGTTTCCAAAACAGTCTCATATATTTTTTGAATTTCCGGTAAAGTGAAATCACTTGGGAATAATATTTTTAATATATTACTATTAACAATACGTTTTTTAAAGCTATCATACAAATCTTTTATTATCATTTCATGATCATAAGCTGTCTTAGGAATAGAATTAATATCAAACCATTCTAATTCCACACCATCAACCTTTGTACTTTTTAAATAACATGTAATACTATCTATTAAACCTAAATATGAAATACCGATAACTTCTTTTTTTGTATCTAGTTCTATATTCGCATATGTTTTGTTTTGTGTATAAAATAAATTTGGTAAACCAATATCATTAATAGTTCTTTCAACATTACCTTCCAATGAATCTGTTAAAAATTCTGTTGGCAACATCCAATAACCTCTGTATGGTTCGGATTTCTTATGAACCAATAATACTTTTATCTTACCTTTATCAATCGTAAAAACACCTAATAACGTTTGAACTGAATAATTCATACCCATTCTCCTTTGCGTTTATTATACACTCTTATTGTAACACGAAATACGCTATTACGTCAATGAAAAAAACAACTTATGCAGTTGTTTATTTTTCGATAAACCAAATTTTACTTATATCACAGCTACTACTAGAAGGCGCTGGATAAGGCATATCCATCTTTATCATAACTGGAACCTTAAAACCATTACCGAAGGCAACACAGTTACCCGGTTGTAATATACGTAATCTTTTAACTATTTCATTCGTTATATTTGGTATCATAGCTCTTATATATTCGACATCAACTGGATGCATCATTTTGAATATTAAGAAGTTACTACATTGTGATAAAGAGGTAGCAGATAATTCACTAGGTCTTTGTGATATTAAACCTAATAAAACACCATATTTTCTACCCTCTTTAGTAATACGTTCGAAGATATTATATCCTAACAAATTAACATCGTTATCATTCTGAACATATCTATGAGCTTCTTCCAAAATAATGTGAAAAGGTAAAGAAACTTTTTTATCAGCATCTTTAGCATAATCAAATAGCATTTTAGAATATATTTTAGTTATATTCTTAGCAAATCTATCATCAACATAGTTAATATTGAAGTTGATAATTTGTGCTTTTCTGCCATCATGAGATGTCATTAATTCTTTAATATATTGTTCCTTAGTTATGTAATGATCATATGTAAAATACTGACTATAATCACTATTAACTAACGCATGTAATCTTACTTTTAAAGCTATACTTTCATCGTATACTTTACCGCTGTTAAATACACCTTCAGAAATTAAAGCAAAATCAAAAGCTTTTTCTAAATCATCTAATGTATATTCCACTTCACTATCAGGTAAATTGTAATCTAAATCATCCTGTAAATAATTACCTATAAAATTAGTTAATAATTCCATATCCCTAATTTTACCAGATGCATCTATCAATAGACATTGTTTTAAAGGCCTTGTATAACCAGGTTGAAAAACAGGTGTTTCAAGATTTAACTCTGGTGTATTATGATATGATAAAACGGAAACAATTTGATCTCTTATTTGTGATGATGATCTACCACTAGCTAAAATATCTAGAAGGCAACGTGCAATAATATCATTTTTATATTTTATCGTATCATCATTTTCAACTTTAAATATTTTTACTAATTGCAAAGCTTTTTCAATAATTGGTAATTGGCTAGGTTTTTCTGCTCCTAATAGGATAGCAATATCATCAACACCCAATAACCATAAAGGTATTCTTAAAACATCAGCTTCACTAAAATGCAAATTAGTTGTGTATGCCTTAAATGAAATATCAGGATTTAATTTAGAAATATCTTTAAAAGCGCTGTGATATTCACCATACGCATCAAATATAAATAAGCTAGCACGATATGGTACATATTCATGTTTATCAAATATATTTTGTATAATTCTAGCAACTCCACATGATTTACCAGAACCTGTTGAACCTAATATAGCAAAATGATTACTAAAGAAATCATTTATATTAACTCCTATTTTAACTCCGGCATAGATAGGACTAGTACCTAAGTATAAATCAACATTTTCTTTATAATCAGCCACGCCAATAATCATAGGAATTTTATCTTTTGAAATTAAGGATACTTCAGCATTAAAAGAAGGTTTTACAATAACACCATATATAAATCTACCATTAACTATTTCACCTAATAGATTTATCTTAGCTACTCCTTCTTTAACATCAATTATTTCGCCAATAATTTGTCTTTTCACATCATTCATAACTACATGCATATTAATTAAACTTTCGCATTTTGTTACATCAATTGCCAACCTTAAAAAGGCAAAATTCTCCTCTATTCCCGCAATATAACCTAGCATGTTACCCCTCCATACCTTATACAGAATTATTATATCATGGTTTATATAAAAATAAAAGTAGTATGTTATAAAAAAACAAATAAGCAAAAGCTTATTTGTTATCCTTGTGTTGCTGCTCTATAACATTTCATTGAAGAGCCAGATCCTGAATAATGGTTCCATCCTGATGGGCATGAATAGTCATATCCATATGAGCTACAGCATTCATAATCACAAATTGGCTCATACCACCAAGCTGTTTTTTTACACACGCCGGCTGAAGAATCCCACCAATACTGGAATTCTTCACACCAAGGAGCAGTCATATTACTACGACTACCATAGCTATTACATTCTGATTCTGAATATTGAAGGTACTGCGTTGTATCAGAGCCTGATAATGAACTGCTACACCCTGTACAATCTCTATTAATCCAATTACTACCTGAACTGCATGAATATGTGGATACACAATGTCTATCACCAGATTGAACCGCATTTTGTGCTACGCATATATAGCTGCTTCCAGATTGTGTTAAAGTACCAGTTGAACAATACCAGTTAGCTTGCCATATTGCATTTAATGTTGTATTACTTGAGAATGTATAAGCTGTAGAAGCATTATGCGTTACACTACTACCTGTTCCATATCCTTTAAATGTGTAATTTGCTCTTGAGAAACCATTAGCTTTTAAGGTGATTGAGCAGCTTGTATCTGCATTATACATATAGCATGTACTTGCTTCCATTGAACCAGTTCCACCATTAGCGGCATAACTTACTGTTATTGTCTTTCTCCATATTGCATATAGTGTCGTTCCACTATTTGCTGTATATGAAGCTCCACTAGCATAATCTACACTTGTATCAGTTGCACTAGTACCCCAACCCATAAATGTGTAACCATCTTTAGTTGGTACTGTTGTTGTTAT
>JAEEYW010000071.1 GCA_016288305.1 Caryophanales bacterium
TAATTATACCACAAAAAAATATAGATTAAATAGGTAAAATATGTTTATTTACATTTAATATGTATTGACTTATTCGTAAAAACATAATATAATCTATATACATCTAAACAGCGTTAGTATGATTTTTATAACGTGTTTGTTACCTTTAGGGGTTATTGTTGCAAGTGCTGTGTAGCGATGATTATTTAAACAAACACCCTATAATTTGACATATTAACCTTATTAGGTAGACTAAGAAAGGAGAAATATTAGATGGCAAGATACACAGGATCAGTTAATCGTAAATCTCGTTATTTATCATTCTCAATATTAGAAAGTGGTAAAGAACTAGCTAAAAAACCATATGCTCCAGGGCAACATGGAAGTAAAAAGTCTAGAAAAGTATCTAACTATGGAGCTCAATTACAAGAAAAGCAAAAAGTTAGATTCATGTACGGATTAAACGAAAAACAATTCAAAACTTTATTTGAAAAAGCTGGTAAAATGAAAGGTGTACACGGTGATAACTTATTCAAATTACTAGAAAGTCGTTTAGACAATTTAGTATATCGTTTAGGTTTTTCAACAACAAGACGTGGAGCTCGTCAATTAGTTAACCATGGACATATTACTGTTAATGGTGCAAAAGTTGATATTCCTTCATACATTTGTAAACCAGGTGATGTTATAGCTGTTAAAGATAACGCTAAAGATTTAGTTATTATCAAAACTTCATTAGAAGCTTTAACTAAAAGAGTTGAATTCGTTACTTACGATGAAAACAAAATGGCAGGAACTTATGTAAGATATCCTGAAAGAAGCGAACTTAACGCTGATATCAATGAATCAATGATTATTGAATTCTACAACAGATAGTAATTACTATCTGTTTTTTTTAATAAAAAAAGCATCAATTAATGATGCTTACATTGTAGCCAATGCTCCTATGCCTAAAGGTAATCCCGCTACATACCATAGCACTAATATTAATAACCAGAAAATAACCATGGCTATGATAATAGGCCAAATTAATTTCATAGTATTAAACAAAGTCACCTTATTTTCTTTAATGTTATACTTTTGAATAAATCCTACCATAATTATAAAATATATAAATACAGGTGTTATAACTTTACCAACACTATCAGCTGCTTTAAATACAAATTGAGCAAAATCAGGTGTTAAATTACCACGCATAAATAGTGGCACTAGAATTGGAGATATCAAACTCCATTTTTCTAATGAATTAGGTAACAATATACACATAAGAATAATGCATATAAAGCTTGCTACAATTAAAGGTATACCTGTAAAATCTAATAATTGTATAAAATCTAATAATTTTATAACAACCACACTACCTATATTAGTCCAATTTATTAAACCTATAAATACAGAGCCTAAAAATAGCATATTTAGTATATAACCTATGTTATCAAAACCTCTTGTAAATCCCCAACTTATTTCATGATTATTCTTGAAATTACCACTAACTAGTCCATAAACTATGCTTATAATTGTAGTATAGAATAGGAAAATAAATATAAATGATAAATTAAAAGGTGATGTCGGATTAAATAATTTAGCTATATAAACAGTTTGTGTTTGATCTAATAAGATACTCTTTGGTAAAATACTTAAAATAAAGATTACTACTGATATACCAAAAGCAATCATGGAATACATAAAAGCCTTTTTAGAAGTAACTATTTCATCCTCATATGATTCACTAAAAGTTAATCTTGGGACTAAATATCTTTCGATTAAAGCAGATATCAATAAACTTATAGCTATTGTACTAGCTATCATTATGTATAAATCTGAATGAATACTAAAACGATATGTTGCATCAACATTAATTGTTGCTGCATTTTGTGTTAAAACGCCTAAAGCAAAATCATTATATCCATGTATAAATCCAGTTCCATATCCCAATGTTACACCTAAAAATATAGTAACAATTCCAAGTACTGGACTTTTATTAATATAACTATACATTACCGCAACAAATGGTATTAATATAATATAGCTATAATCACCCATGAAAGATGATATTACGCCTATAAAAACAACCATAAAAGTTAATATACTAGACTTAATTTTCTTTAATGGTTGAAATAAATGCTTCAATATACCACTCGATTTAGCTATACTAACAGCCATCATTGATATAATTAGTAGCACAAATGGTTCCAGCACATTAAAATTAGTCAATATATTGCTGAAAAAATATATTATTCCCTCTTTAGAAAAAATGTTTTTAACTACTATGATAGATGTTTCAAGTGATCCATTAGAAATAGACGTTAAATTAGCTGATACATGCAAGAATGATAATATAGAACTTAATATAGCTGTACCAACTATTAACAATATCATCGTTATAATAGGTGAAAGTAATTTTTTGTTTTTTTTAAGCTTAGCCATTTAAAAACCTCCTAATAGGTAATAATCTTTTTGATTTTTTTATTAAAATCAATCCTTGAAAGCATAATACATCTTCCACAATTACAACATTTTATTTTTATATCAGCACCAACTCTTACAATTTCAAATTCGTTTGATCCACATGGATGCTGCTTTTTCATCATAACTATGCTATTTAGTTTATATTCTTTCACTATATCACCAATTATTCTTTTACATTTAATATTTCTAAAATACGATTCAAATCATTGATATTATTGAATGATATTTCAACTTTTCTATCCTTTACAACTACTTTAGTATCTAATTTATCACGTAGTAAATCTTCAACATATTTGTAGTCTTTATTTACTTCTTTAACCCTTTTGATTTGAACTTTTCTTTCCTCTTGATGTGTTATATCTTCAACATCACGGACAGGTAGTTTTTCTTCTACAATTTTATGAGCATACGCTATTATCTTTTCATCATCCTCAAGTTTACTTAAAACTCTCGCATGACCCATTGATAAGTCGCCATTGATAATCATTTTTTGAACTTCTGTAGGTAATCTTAATAAACCTAACATATTTGTAACATGACTTCTACTTTTACTTACTTTAGCACTCAATTCATCTTGTGTTAAAGACAATTTTTCAATCATTGATTTATAAGCTAAAGCTTCTTCGATAGCATTTAAGTTTTCTCTTTGTAAATTTTCTAATAATGCTATCTCAATCATTTGTTGTTCAGTGAAATCTCTAATGATAGCTGGAATAGTTGTTAATCCGGCTAGTTTTGAAGCACGATATCTTCTTTCACCTGCAACAATTTCATAACCCTTAATGCTTCTTTTAACAATAATAGGTTGAAATACACCGTTTTGTTTAATAGAATCAGCTAAATCTTGTAAAGCCTCCTCTTTAAATATTCTTCGTGGTTGATGTGGATTTGGTCTTAATTCATCCAAATTTATCTCAACTATTTCTTCATTTGAAGTATTCTCATATATTTGTTTTTCAAAATTTTCAAAATCTAAATTTTCACTATTAAATAATTGTTCTAGTCCTCTACCTAGAGCTCTTTTTTTAGTTTCCATTATGATCAATCACCTCTTTAGCTAAATTTAAATAAGCTATAGTACCTCTATTTTTAGGATCATAAGCTAATATTGGTTTGCCATGACTTGGTGCCTCTGATAGTTTTATTAATCTTGGAATAATTGTGTCATATACTTTTTCTTTGAAATAAGACTTAATTTCTTCTACTACTTCTAATCCTAGTATTGTTCTAGAATCTAACATTGTAAGTAATACACCCTCAATATCCAATGATGGATTTAAGTCTTTTTGTGTCAACAAAATTGAATGTAGTAATTGTGTTATACCTTCTAGAGCAAAGAACTCACATTGAACTGGAATAATTACTGAATTAGCAGCAGCCAAAGCATTAGTTGTAAGTATTCCTAATGAAGGTGGACAATCAATGATAATAAAATCATATTCTTGTTTAGCCACATCTAAGTATTTTTTTAATTGGCCTGATTTATTAAAATTATGATCGACTCTACTTCTTTCCATAAGTTCAATATCCGCACCTGCTAAATTAATAGAAGCAGGAATGATATGTAAATTCTTAAATTTTGTTTTGATTATTACTTCATTTAAATTAGCTCTATCTGTTAACAAATCATAAATGCTTTTCTCATGTGAACTTTTACTTATACCTACACCAGTTGTACTGTTTCCTTGGCTATCCAAATCAACCAATAATACTTTTTTACCTAATACACCTAATGAAGCAGATAAATTGATACTTGTAGTTGTTTTACCAACGCCACCCTTTTGATTAACTAAGGCAATTACTTTACCCATAACATCACCATTTTTCTACATATACTATTTTATCATATTTTAAGATATTTAGATAGATAAATTGCAAAAGTTTTATAAATAAAACTACTCTATATTTACGCCCATTCCAGCTAGTTCATCTTTAAATATAATACATGCAAAAATACTTTTTCTTAAATTATAGCTATCAGCATGTATGCTATGACCTAGCCAAATTACTATCCAGCATTACCTGTTTACCTCTTATCTCATATATTTTATTCTTTATGTAATCTATTACTTCTATCATTAAATCACCTCCTACTAACTCTATTCGCCAACACATGTAATTTCCTTATAAGATAATTAAAAATCCGAAATCTCACTAATACACTTAACAAGTACATTAATCACATCTATATCATTAATTAAATTAACACTAAATGTTTTATAACCTATTCTATTGATGCTTCTTCTGCTACTTCGGTATGAAGAACCGAAGAAAGCATAGCTACACCTTGTTCTGTAAATACATACGGTAATTCTCTGGCCATATTTAGACTTTTTGTGGTTTCAATTTGAAACCGCAAATGATTAAGTTCATCGTCAGTTAATTGAAAATAAAAATCATTAGGAAACCTATCAATATTTCTTCTAACAGCTAAATTAACTGATTTGGTTCCATTTTTACAATGATAAAGTCTAGCCAAATCACTATCCAGCATTACCCGTTTACCTCTTATCTCATATATTTTATTCTTTATGTCATCTATTACTTCTATCATTAAATCACCTCCTACTAACTCTATTTGCCAAAACATGTAATTTCCTTATAAGATAATTAAAAATCCGAAATCTCACTAATACACTTAACAAGTACACTAATCACATCTATATCATTAATTAAATTAACACTAAATGTTTTATAACCTATTCTATTGATGCTTCTTCTGCTACTTCGGTATGAAGAATGGATGAAAGCATAGCTACGCCTTCTTCTGTAAAAGCATGTGGTAAATATTTGATGTTTTGCCCTCTTTTTACATTCAAGGTTCCAGTTTGGAACCTTGAACACTCCACACTTGTTAATTCAAAATAAAAGTCATCAGGAAATCTATTAATGTTTCTTTTAACAGCCTTATTAATATCTTTGGTACCATTTTTACAATAATAAAGTTTAGCTAAATCAAAATCTAACATTACCTGTTTTCCTCTAATTTCATATATCTTATTTTTTATGTCATCTTCAATTATTTCAATCATGTTTCACCTCCTATGTTTGAATTTCATTAATACGTTTAATTAAAGCATTAATCATATCTATATCACTAATTAAATTAACACTAAATGTTTTATAGCCTATTCTATTGATACTTGTCCCACAATGATAGACTAAAGTATCATCTAATATAAAATATCTATCATGAAAAGTATTATTATATATGACTTTAAGATTATGATATTGCTTATTATATTTAGATATATCGTCTTTAGTTAGTAATTTATCTGTTGTTATTAATGTAACTTCTATATTTAACCTTTTAATAATATCTAATACATTATAATCAGCATAACTATCAATAATTATTAATTTATTTTTAGCCTCACTACATATTTCTAATATTTTACTTCTAGCATCATATATTTGACCTTCAAAATATATTTCATTTATTTTTTTCTTTTCTTCAAACTTATTGAGAGTTTCTTGCAATAGTTTAATACTATTATCATGTTCCAATACTTTTGTTTCGATATTCAACAGCATATCTTTATTATCGCCTATATAATGACGCATGGCTACAAAAGCATCCATTATTTGAATTGAAGTTTGTACTGCTATATCACTTTTTATAATTGTTGCAAGCATAGCTACACCTTGTTCTGTAAATACTCTTATAGCATATCTCCTACCGCCATGTACACTTTTTAAACTTGAGGTCAAAATTTTTGACCTCAAAATAACGACATCATCATCAGTTAAAATCCATGAATATCTTTCAGGAAATTTATTTATATTATTTTTTACAGCTTGATTTATCTCTTTAGTTCCATTTTTACAATGATACAACTTAGCTAAATCAGAATCCAGCATTACCTGTTTACCTCTTATTTCATATATTTTATTTTTGATATCGTTATCTATAACATCCAACATATTTTCACCTCCTACTAACTATATACGACAAAAATATATCAATTTCCTTTTTAAGTAACAAAAAAAGTTGAATTTCTTCAACCTTAATCTTTTATAGCCTCTTCTAGCTCTTCTTTAGTCATTTTACTATAACCTTTGATTTTCTTATCTTTAGCAATTTGTTTTAATTCAGCTAAAGTTAATGTTTTTTCATCTTCTGGTAAATGTTTATGAATAACTAAGTAATCAATTTCTTCCTTAGTAATAGTTTCCTTTTTAAGTAATGTCTCAGCTATTAATTCTAATAAATCTTTATTTTCAGATATTATTTTTTTAGCTTGTTCATAACATTCATTAATAATCTTTCTTTGTTCTTGGTCAATTTCAAAAGCTACTTGGCCTGAGAAATTTCTAGATTTATTATAATCTCTACCTAAGAAAACGCTACCTTCTTGTTGTTCAAATTGAACAGGTCCTAAATCAGACATACCATATTCAGTTACCATAGCACGAGCTATTTTAGTAGCTTTTTCAAAGTCATTATGAGCTCCAGTAGTAATTTCACCAAAAGTTAATTCTTCAGCTACACGTCCACCTAATAAACCACTTATTGATTCCAATAATTCAGTCTTAGTAGATAAATAAGTTTCTTCTTTTGGTAACATCAAATTATATCCACCAGCTTGACCTCTTGGAATAATAGTAATCTTTTGAACGTCATTAGCACCTTCTAATTTAATACCAATTACAGCATGACCTGCTTCGTGATATGCTACCGTACGTTTTTCTTTTTCTGTATATTTATGACTTACCTTAGCTGGTCCCATTAGTACTCTATCATGAGCCTCATCTATTTCAGCCATTGTAATAGCTTTTTTATTGCGTCTTACTGCAAGTAAAGCTGCTTCATTTAATAAGTTTTCCAAATCAGCACCACTAAAGCCAATTGTTCTTGTAGCAATATGTGAAAGTTCAACATCACTAGCAAATGTTTTACCTTTAGCATGAACATTTAAAATATCTTCTCGACCTTTTTTATCAGGTAAGTTAACTGTTATTTGTCTATCAAAACGTCCTGGTCTTAATAAAGCTGGATCTAGAACATCTGGTCTATTAGTTGCAGCAATAATGATAATACCTTCATTAGCGCCAAAACCATCCATTTCAGTTAATAATTGGTTTAATGTTTGTTCTCTTTCATCATGGCCACCACCAAGTCCAGCACCTCTTTGACGACCTACTGCATCAATTTCATCAATAAATATTAAACATGGTGCGTTATGTTTAGCTTGTTTAAACATATCTCTTACACGTGAAGCACCAACACCAACAAATAATTCAACAAATTCTGAACCACTTATATAATAAAATGGTACATTAGCTTCCCCTGCTACAGCTTTAGCAAGTAAAGTTTTACCTGTTCCTGGAGGGCCTTGTAATAATACGCCCTTAGGTATTCTAGCTCCCATTTGCGTAAACTTTTTAGGATTTTTTAAGAAATCGATAAGTTCTGCGACTTCTTCTTTTTCCTCATCTAAACCAGCTACATTTTTAAAAGTAACCTTATTATTATCTTCAGATAAATGAGCTCTACTTCTTCCAAAATCCATTGATTTATTGGCTGTACCCATTTGTCTTGTTACAAAGTAAAAACCTAAACCTAATAATAAAATAGTAGGGAATACATTAAGCAATAAAGCTAAAAATGTATTTGAGTTAGGATCTGCACTCATATTAACTGTAAATTCATGACCACTATTTACAACTTTATCAATAACCTCATCAGATAATGGAGCATCGACATAAAATATTTCATTATCTGTGTACTCGTTTAGTCTACCTTTAATTTGATATAAACCAGCTGTACTTTTTGGTGTTACCAAAATTTCTTTTACTTCGTTATTCTGAATTTTACTCATAAATTCATCATATGTGAAATCATATTTCTTCACTTTTGATAAATTAAAGAAATAAAGCAATCCAAGTAATAACAATGCTAAAGTGAAATATGGTATAGCTACTCTTCGCATCTCTTTTTTATTCATAAAAACCTCCTCTTAATAATACCTAAGTATTATATCACACTTTTCTGTTTTTTCTTTACAAAATTTTGATTTTTTTAATCCTGGTAGCCATACGATATTATCATCAGCATCACACACTACTGGCCATAATTCTCTTTGTTCCATAGGAATCTTACAATCTATAAAGATATCTGATACCTTTTTACTACCTAACATACCCTTAACAGTCATTTTATCGCCTTGTCTACGATTTCTAACATATAATGGTGTCTTAACACCTGATAGTCGGCATATATCATTACCATCACTATCACAAGCACTGATACTTTCAATGTTTTTACCATTAGGCAAATTAATAAAATCACTAATTTGTATTTCGTATATATCTTCTTTGATATCCATTTGCGTTAGCATCAAAGTATTGTATGATTTACTTGCATGAATATTATTTGGTAAATGAATAGTAGCATTTGCCTTCTTAGAATATATTAAATTATAAATTATTTCAGCATGCCTATCTGTTAAAAGCATCAAATCATCTTGATATATTTTTTCCAACATTGAATAGATCAATTTCATTTGAATTAAGTGATCTAATGATTTAAACTCTTCGATATTTAAAACATTGCTAGGACAAACTTTTTTATAAATGTCTTTTACTTGTTTATCAATGTAATCATTATATTCCAATAATACTTTACTAAATTTATAGAACTTTTCATGAACGAAAGGATCTTCTTTTCTAAATTCCGGAACGATATACTTTCTGAATCTATTTCTTGTATATACGTCTTTAGCATTCGATCCATCAATAACATATTTCACATTATTTTCCTGCAAATAAGCATATATCTGCTGTTTTGTCATTCGTATTAATGGTCTTACAATAGTATAATTATCCATCTTCACAACGCTTGAAAAGCCACTATATCCTCTTAATGTTGAACCACGTACAATACGCATAAGAATGGTTTCCATTAAATCATCAGCATGATGAGCTGTAAAAATATATTTGGCATTATATTTTTTAGCTAAACCACTAAAAAAGTTATATCTTATACTACGAGCCTCATTATGGAAATTATCGTCACCATATTCTTCAATAACCATTGATTCAAAAACAATACTATTTTTTCGACAATAAGAACGTACAAATTCCTCATCTTCTTTTTGACCTGGTCTACCAGAATTATGATTAACATGCGCTACTACAATTTTGATGTCCAAAGCTTTTTGAACCTTTTGCAATATGTGCAATAAGCACATTGAATCTGGTCCTCCAGACACTCCAACAATAACGCTATCACCATATTTTATATTCAAACCTGTTAATAAGTATTCGTATACTTTATCCATATATACCACCATATTAATTATATACTAAATTTACGCAAAATAAAAGGGATTATAGGTATTTATCCATTAATTCCTTTACATATGAAGTGTATTCCACACTAGTTGCGTCTGTCGCTTCCAAAAGACACAAAGGTGGGAATAAAACACACCACCAATTATCGCCTTTACCAGCACCAATAGTTATAACTAAAGACTCATAATATCCCTCATCATATACTACACCTTTATATTCCTTACTAGGGAAATAATTTAATCCATAATTAATTTGATGATCTAATTCATATTTTTTTAACGTCGAAGTCACAATATCATCAATACTAGATAAATTATCATTAATAACCTCTCTTGCCTCTTCTATACCTTTAGTATTTTTTAGCAAATCATACATCTTATATTGCAAATTGCTTTTAACTTTATTTTTAATTTCTTGATCATAATCACTATTACTGTTTGCGATAACTCTTACCCTTATCGCATCAGCTGGTATTACATAACTACTTACATGACCTAATAACATATAAAACAATATAATCGAAATAACCAAAATTATTATTTTTTTCATATAATCACCACTATATATTGGCATGAAAAAAAGAAATTTATTCAATTTCTTATATTTTTCCTACTACACCTAGTATTAATTTATAATCTGGCTTTTCTGAAGAAAAACCGATACTTTCACTAAATTTCTTTGATATTTCTTCAAAATTATTTATTTTAGAACTATATAGTGTTGCAAGGACATCGCCTTTATTGACATAATCACCTGTTTTTCTACGCAAAACAATACCTGCAGTATAGTCAATTTCATCTTCTTTAGTCATTCTTCCTGCACCTAACGAACCGCTCACTTTACCAATGCTTTCTGCATTCATACTAGCAATATATCCTTCATTATCAGCCATAACCTCATATTTGTACAAAGGTTCTTTGTATATACTTTCAATATTTCCGCCTTGTAATTTTACAAGTTCAAGAAATTTATTATAAGCTTGGCCTGTTTCCAAAACATGCATAACTTGTTTAACAGATTCATTATACGAAATACTATTAGTAATAGCGTTCATGATAGCCGCCAAAACAATACACACCTCTTTTAAATCATTAGGTCCTTCATTGTTTAGAACTTTTAAAGCTTCCTGTACCTCTAAAGCATTACCAATATTATTTCCCAAAGGAATATCCATATTAGTCAATACAGCAACTGTATTTATACCACTATTATTACCTATTTTAACCATTTTATCAGCAAGTAAAGTAGCAGATTCTTTATTCTTCATAAATGCTCCACTACCAACTTTAACATCAATAACTAAATTCTTAGCCCCACTAGCTATTTTTTTTGACATGATACTTGAAGCAATAAGAGGTATACTTTCAACAGTAGCTGTAACATCTCTTAAAGCATATATTTTTTTATCAGCAGGAGCTATATTTTCTGTTTGGCTAATCAAAGCTATATTTATATTATTAATTTGGGAAATAAAATCTTCTTGCGATAATTTAACTTTAAAACCGTCAATCGATTCCAATTTATCAACTGTACCGCCAGTATAACCTAAAGCCCTTCCACTCATTTTTGCAACCTTGCATCCAAGACACGCTACAATTGGTCCAACTATTAAAGTAGTCTTATCGCCAACACCACCAGTTGAATGCTTATCCACAGTTTTTTCAAACATAGACAAATCCATCTTGTTACCAGAATCTGTCATATGTTTAGTTAAACTGAAAATTTCATTATCTGTCATACCATTTATGCATATAGCCATAAGCAAAGCTGACATTTGATAATCCGGAATTGAATTATTTGTATAGTTATCAACAACATACTTAATTTCATCAGATGTAAGCTCTAAACCATTCTTTTTCTTCTCTAATATATCGTAAATCATAATCATTTCTCCAACTTAAAGGAATTTGGTAATAATTCACCTAAAGTGTAACATTTAATCTCTTTGCCATTACTTACGTAAATTTTGAAATCTTTATCGCAAAATTCACTCATAACTTGTCTACATACACCACATGGTAGGCAAAAATCATACTTACCATCCTTACCGCCGTATATAGCTATAGCTACAAATTCCTTTTCACCTTCACTAATAGCCTTTACAAACGCTGTTCTTTCAGCGCAACAATTTGGTGAATACGACGCATTTTCGACATTACAACCTTTATATACTTTATTACTTTTTGTCAATAAAGCAGCTCCAACTCTAAAGTTTGAATATGGACTATACGAATTATTCATAGCCTCTTTAGCAACTTCCATCAAATTCATTATTTCACCTTCAATACAGATTCTAACGCTAACTCAATCATAGTTGTTAAACTATTTTGTCTATCCATGGCACTTACAACCCTTGTATCATATTTGGAATCAGATACTGTTAATAGACAAGCAGCTTTCCTATTCAATGACCTAGCTATATAAAATAAAGCAAAAGCTTCCATTTCGCTAGCAATAATATCCTTAGGGATACGATCTAAGAAAATATGATAATCCTCCATGTAAGCATCGAACACCTCACAACATGCTGTCATGCCCAATCTAATTTTAATATTGTTTTCCTTTGCTGTTGCAGCAATAATACTATTTAGTTCGTCACTTGGAAAAGCTTCGTGAACTTTTTTGTTATTGAAATTATATGCATAATCTCCTTCATTATAACTACCAGTTGCTAAGATAACATCCAACAATTTTATACCTTTTGTGTTACTTCCACACGAACCAATTCTTATAATGTTTTTAACATCATAAAACTTATATAGTTCATAACAATATATACCCATACTAGGCATACCCATGCCAGACGTGAAAATAGTTACACGCTTACCTTTATAGGTACCTGTATAAGCTAACGCTCCCCTTATATCATTAACTAAAACAGGGTTAAGCAAATAGTTTTTAGCTATAAACTCCGTTCTTTTAGGATCTCCAGCCATTAAAACAGTACTCGCTATATCACTTTTTTTACTCGAAATATGTGGTGTCATACAAGCCTCCATTCTATTTTAAGTATACCATATTTTTGCTATTTTAAATTATGAAAAATGATAATTTGACATATATTTTATATTGACTTTTAAAATAAGCATAAATATAATGGAAGTAAGGATGATGTTAATGAAAAAATTAAAGTATATTATTTATTGTATTCGTAGACTTGATTACAAAAATATGATTAGAACAGCCAAAAAAGTTAGTAAGAAAAGCCATAAACCATTTATATATATTTTCTTAGATATGTTATACTGTGGATTTGTATATGGCGCTGGGTATTATGATTACCAAGAATTCGAATTTTATTTATTAAATAGAAAAGAAAGAAAAACTTATTTAACACGAGCTAAAAACAATGCTATTGTAAGTAAATATAATAATAAAGAATATTTTTATATTTTAGATGACAAAATAACTTTCAATAAAAAATTTAAAAAATATCTTGGTAGGGATTACATGATTATCGATGATAACGAAGAAGATTTTATTAATTTCTTTAAAATGCACAAAGATATTATTGCTAAACTAGTTGATGGTGAAGGCGGTAAAGGAATTGAAAAATTCACATATAAAAACGTTAAGGAAGCCAAAATAATATATAAAGATTTACTAGATAAAAAAGAAATACTTGTCGAAGAATGTATCAAGCAACATAGCGATATAAATAAACTATATCCTAAATCAGTAAACACACTACGTTTGTTCACTTTCTTTGATGGCAAAAAAGCAACTATGCTAAATAGTGTCTTCAAATTAGGTAATGGTGGTGTTACAGACAATTTTAGTAGCAATGGTATGTATTGTTTTACTGATGACAGTGGTAAAATTATTACACCAGCTATTGATAGAGATGATAACACATATGATACACACCCTATGACAAAAGAAAAAATCATCGGATATAATATTCCATATTTCAAGGAAGCCTGCGAATTGGTGTGCAAAGCTGCCAAAGAAATGAAAGAAGTAAAATATATTGGGTGGGATGTTGCTATAGGTGAAAAAGGACCAATGATTATCGAAGGAAATTCCTTCCCGGGTGTTTTTCAAATTAAACCAAGTTTTATAAGAAATAAAGGATTAATGCCTAAATATCAAAAATATATGAAATAAGGACGAGCTATTAACTCGTCCTTATTTGTGGTATGTTTCATTATTCATTATTTTAAAACTACGATATATTTGCTCTAGTAGCATTACTCTAAATAATTGATGTGGAAAAGTCATTTTAGAAAAAGATAAAACATAATTAGATATTTTTTTAACTTCATCATCTAAGCCATCCGATCCACCTATAATAAATGTAATATTAGGATTAGTAATGAAAATGCTATCTATTTTCTTTGATAAACTCATTGAATCAATCATATTACCATCTATTTCTAAGGTTATAATATAATCTTTCGTATCAACGTGTTTCAATATTTCTTCTTTTTCTTTTTTTATATCACTATCTTTTAATTCAATCAATTCAATATTAGTATATTTACTGATTCTTTTTTTGTATTCCAGACATGCATCTTGCAAATATTTTTCTTTCAATTTACCAACACATATTACCTTGATCATACTTCTATCATCTCTGTCATTTCGTTTTGTCTAGCTATACGTATATCGTATTCATTTCCTATTTTATCAGTCAAAGTATTTAAAGCTAAAGCCTCATCATTATTTTGTTCTGATAAATGGGCTAAAACAATATGTTGTGTCCTATCCCCAACTAGTTTTGATAGGTAAAAAGAACTATCCTTATTTGATAAATGCCCTCTATCACTTAAAATTCTTTGTTTCGTTTGATATGGATAATTTGGATTATCCATAAGCATATTAACGTCATGATTGCTTTCAAACACATACATATTCTTGTTAGCTAACAATTTAAAATACTTATTATTAATATATCCTGTATCGGTAACATAAACAAATTCTTTATCCTTATTTTTAACAATATATCCAACACTATCTATAGCATCATGCGATGTTTTAAATGCTTTAACATTTATATCATCTATATTAATATCATCCTCAATAAGAACATAATTCGTAAAATCAATAGTCTCAGATAATTCGCTATACATTTTTGAAGTTAGGTAAACAGTAGGATTATGTTTTTTAATAAAAACTTTTAATCCTGCTACGTGATCAACATGCGGATGCGTTATAAAAATATTCTTTATACTACCTGGATCTATACCCAAAGTTTCCAAATGCTTTTCAATGTAACCACAAGACATGCCAATATCTATTAAGGTATTAGCACATTCAGTTTGAACAAGCGTACAATTACCTTTAGAACCAGATGCTATAACACAAACTCTCATTGATATATACTCCATGGGTTTACACGTTCACAATTAAATAAGCATCCTCTATGAACCTCAAAATGAATATGTGGCCCTGTTGATTGACCTGTTGATCCTACATAACCTATCTGTTGACCCCTTAAGATAGTATTTCCAACATTGATGCCAGGATAAAAATCAGACATATGAGCATACAATGTATAATATCCATTATTGTGATCAATAATTATATAATAACCAAAATCATCTTGATAACTCTTTGTTACAATAGTACCGTTATTAGCTGAATAAATAGCTGAACCATATCCTGTTCCTGCAATATCAATACCATAATGGAAATGACGAACACCAGTAACTGGATTAATACGCCATGAATATCCATCAGTAGTTGTCCAACCACTTTCGCTAGGCCATGCCCAATTATTCAAATCACCAACATTTGGTTTTGTCTTATCACCTTTTACAACAATCTCATCAACGGTATTTCTAAGTGTCTCTTTACCCTTAGGTTCAATATATACAATTGATCCATTCACTATTTTTACTCTTTGGCTAACTCTTTGTAAGCCATCTTTACCAGTTTGTGTTGTTTTGACGTAATCGACATATTGACTCTCATCATGTTCGTATATTGTCTTATAATTAACGGTTTTATCCTCGACAACATATTTTTCAACAACGACTTTCAACTGTGGATTAGTTGGTCTTATAATAACTTCCGTGCCTACAGCAATTAAACTATTCTCATTTTTATACTTCGTATTTGCTATTAAAAACTCTTTATCACTAATTTCATTAGCCATGGCAACATCAGAAATCATTTGATTATTTCTAACTCTGTATATTGATGATTCAGTACTGTCACCATAAATTAAAAACTGCGATAAATCAGATGCATTAGTATAAATCTTATAGTCAATAGGAATTTGTTTTTCTTTTACAGAAATATTTTCTTGAATATATATATTTTCTAAAACTGAACCTGTCGATTTAATTTCTGACTGTGTACCTTTAATATATGATTCATATTCATCAGAACCAACATATACTTCAATAAATTTCTTAACAGCTTCTTCAAATATATTTTTGTCTGTAACGTATATGTTTTTAACTATTTCACCATTAGTAACAGTAAATTGATAGCCTTTAATTGTAAAAGATTTTTTATCAGCTATTTTTTTATATATATCCTCTATAGTATTAATCTGTTTTTGGTAAGTCAAAGTTTTTTCAATTTCCAAACCAATTGGTTCATAAATCTTTTCAATGTCGTCACCTGTAGTTAGTGTTATATCAACACAATCTTTAGATCCATCCTTATAATACTTAGCATTATTAGCAGTTATTAAAGTGGTAGCATTATTTTTAGCAATAACTTCTTCTAAAGAACTATCATCCTCACAATATGTTTTAATAACACTAGAAGTATTTATAAGTTTTTGAGTGTTATTTTCAATATAAGATAAAAGATCAGACTTGGAAGAGATTGTTCCTAGAAATTCATTATCAAGATATACATTATAGTATTCATTAGGATAATTTTTTTTGTTATAGTTAAAGCACATCGGAAATAAAACAATTCCCAAAACTATGCATATAACTATCTCTACATATTTTCTCATTCTTCACCTTCTACATTTTCATCAACCGAAGTAAATGTACTTGTATTAGTTTTAAAAATAAGTGGTATATCACAAACAGGACCATTACGATGTTTTGCAATAATCAAAGTTGTTCTACTTGTATTTTCATCTATCATTTGCTCTCTATCATAATAATCATCTCTATGTAACATTGCAACAATATCGGCATCTTGTTCAATAGAACCTGATTCCCTTAAGTCACTTAAAATTGGTCGATTATCTTTTCTTCCCTTACCCTCAACACTACGTGATAATTGAGATAAAGCGATAACTGGAACCTTTAATTCCATAGCTAGAGTTTTTAAACTACGAGATATTTCTGTAACCTCTTGAACTCTGTTTCCTTTGTATCGATCAGAACCTTGAATCAATTGTAAGTAGTCGATGATAATGACATCTAGACCATCTTTTTGTGACGCTAAACGACGACACTTAGCTCTTATTTCATTAATAGTCATACCAGCTGTATCATCAATGTACATTTTTGTATCAGCTAGTCTACTAATAGCTTCATTAACACGTTTCCAGTCTTCATTTTTCAAACTACCATTTTTTAGTTTATCACCAAAGATTTGACCAACACTTGATAACATACGTGTTACTAATTGTTCAGCGCTCATTTCCATATTAAATAAAGCAACTGTTTTACCAGCTATTGCCATATTAGTAGCTAAATTTAGAGCAAAGGCAGTTTTTCCCATACCTGGACGTGCTGCAATGATGATTAATTCATTCTCATGTAATCCAGATGTAATTTTATCTAACTTAAAGAATCCTGTAGGAATTCCTGTCATATTACCCTTATTTTTTGATAGTTTTTCCAAATCAGCTTGTGTCTTGAACAAAACATCTTGAATAGTTCTAAATTCAGAGCCTTTTCTTACTTTAACAACATTCAAAATTTTGCTTTCCGCATAATCCAATATTTCATTAACATCATTTGTAGAATTATATGCTTCGGTAACAATAGCTGTTCCTTCATCAATTAAACGTCTTAAAATAGCTTTTTCTTCTACAATTTTAATATATTCTTCAACATTAGCTGCAGTAGGAACACTTTTAACAACTTCAGTTAAATATTCTATACCACCGATAGAGCTTAATAGTTGACGTTTTTTTAATTCCTCACTTACTGTCATTATATCGATGGATTTATTATCATCATACAAATCTTTTACAACAGTAAATATTTTAGCGTGGCTATCTAAATAAAATAAACTTTCATTTAATGATTCTATAACTTTATCCTTAGCATACTTTGTCAAGAACATAGAACCTAAAACAGCTTGTTCAGCTTCTATACTATGTGGTATTACTTTTTCCTTCATAACTCACCTACTTCACTAAATTAACTTTTAAATCTGCAATAACTTGTTTATGTAACTCTACGGATACAATATGCGTACCTAATGACGCTAATGGTTCATTTTCTTTTATTTTATTTTTTTCAATTTCAAAACCTATTTTCTTTAACTCTTGAGATATTTGCTTTGTACTAACACTTCCAAAAACTCTATCTTGAGCACCTGTCTTGACACTGATATTAATAGTTACTTTTTCAAGTTGCTCTTTAATTTTTTCACATTCTTTAATTTTTAATGCTTCATTTAATTCTTCTTTTTCTTTTTTTGTATTGAATTGTTTTAAATTACCTTCGTTGGCAGGAATGACATAATTATTTTTGATCAAAAAACTTGCATATCCGTCTTTTACTTCTTTTATTTCACCTTTTTTACCTTGTTTTTTCAAATCATTAATAAATATTACTTTCATAGTTACCTCCTATAATTTCAAATAGTAATTTGCTTACTTCTTTTATAGAACTTCCTTCTATTTGTGCCGCAGCCTCTGTTAAATGACCACCGCCACCCAATTTAGACATGATTTCTTCAACATTAATTCTATCGATTGACCTAGCACTTATACCAATAACATTGTTTTTAATCTTACCAATAACAAATGATGCTTCAACATTTTCAAACTGCAACAATTTCATGGCTACGATAGCTAAATCTTGACTATCATATATATCATCATCAGCTTCACATATAGCAATATTATCATGAACCATATAACTTTTAGCAATAAGTTTTTGTTTGCGCATATAGTTATCTTTTTCTTCCTGCAAGATTTCTTGCTTGATGACATTATCGGCACCTTGTCTAGCTAAAATGGCAGCTGCTTCATATGTTTTATCTGTTGTTTTAACTGTAAAACTATTAGTATCAATTTCTAATCCTATAAGCAAATAAGTAGCAACTAAAGGATTAATTTCAAAATTTAAATACTTAATGTAGTTTACCATTAATTCTACTGTACTAGATATATTGGAATTTATATAACTAAACATTCCAACTATACTGCTTTTACCTTTGATATGATGATCTAATACGATAACATTATTTGTTTTCTTCAATAATTGTGGTTGTTCAACTAACTGTTCTTTTTGTGTGTCTAATATAATTAATAGGCTATCTTCCTTAATAGCTTCTAAAGCTTCAGTTTTTCCTATAAAACAGTGCTTAATATGTTCATCTTCCATATATTGATATGCTTTAGCCAATGAATGATCATTGTCTTTATAATTTCTAACAATATAAGATGTTTTGTTAAACTTATTTATTATTTGTTGTAAGGCTATAGCTGATCCCATTCCGTCAAAATCAGGATTACTATGCGTCATAAGAAAAATTTCGTCATTATTTTTAATTAATTCAGTAAGTTTTTTAAATACTTGCTCCATAAGACCACCTAATAACATTATACTATAAAAATAGACTATTAAAAAGAGAAATGTATAATAAAAAAATAGTTATTTAACTATTTTCTCTAATTTTGTTAGCTATTTCACTTATTTTTTTAAATCGATGGTATACACCTGATTTAGTTATAGGTTTTTGTGTTTCAACAGAAATTATTTCACCTAATTCAGCTAAGGAAACATCACGATATTTTAAACGGTATATAGCAACTATTTGTTCCTTTTCGTCTAAAATATCTAATCCAACTTTTTCATTGATTAATTCGATATCTTCTAATTGGTTATTAGCTGTTTGTACCAAACGATCAACATTAGCTTGTTCACAATTATTTAAACGATTAGTCATATTTTTATGATCACGATATATCCTAATATCTTCATAGTACATAACAGCATTATATGCGTTGATAACACGTAAGAAATCTCCAATTTTTTCTGCTTCTTTCATATATACCATATATTTGTTATCACGTCTTATCATCTTAGCATTCAAATTAAATCTATTTAATAGTTCCTTTATTAAATCTCCTACTTCAGCCGTGTCAACTAAAAACTCCAAATGGTATCGTGATGTCTTAGGATCATTAATAGAACCTGTCATTAAAAATACGCCACGTATAAATGATCTAACCTCTTCCTCATCGGCTAGTATATACTCTTTTGGTTTAGGTAAAATGTTACCTTTATCCATTAATCCTAAATCATTTAATACTTCACTAGTTCTATTCTTAACCTGCAAAATATATAATTGTTTTTTCTGATAATTGTATCCCTTACGCATTGTTATAACACAGTTTATTTGGAATAAATCTTTAAATAAATTATATATTCTTCGGGCAATACTTGAATTTTCTGTAACCAACTTTATATCTTCTTTTAATTCAGCGCCAGCTACAACAATAGCTGATAATTCTGATACCTTCTCAATATCATTTACATCAATCTTACTTACTTCATTTTTAACAATACTTGTAAATGACATATGAATCACTTCTTTCTATAAAGTCAATTGTGAGAAAATTACAAGACCTAGTTTTAAAGCATCATGTTTGATAGTACCATCTTCCAGAGTTACTAAGTCTTCAGATACAACTTTAACGCCCATATTTTCCAATTCTTCAGAATCAACAATAACAGGATCTTTTTGTTCAGCAACTAAATACTTATTTAATACTTCTTCGGATATATTTCCCTTATTTACAATGATCTTGCTCACCTTTTTATTTCCCAAATACTCATTTAAAGCCTTAATATGTTGACTTGCTGTAAATCCATCTGTTTCACCTGGTTGGGTCATCATATTGCATATATACATAACATCAGCTTTGCTCTTATCAATAGCATCTTTAACCTTTTGACATAATAGGTTTGGAATAATACTTGTGTATAAGCTTCCCATACTTAAGATGATTAAATCAGCTTGTTCGATTTCATCGATAACTGATTGCGCTATATAAGGTGTTTCTTTGTAAAATACCTTCTTTATCTTCTTATCAGCTTTAGTAATGTTATGTTCACCTTCAATTAAAGTGCCATCAGTCATTTCTGCCATTAATGTCACATAATCTTGTGTGATAGGTAAAACTTTACCTTTCAAATTAAAAACTTTACTTATAGCTTCGATACCTGGAGATAAGCTACCAGATATATCAATTAATGCTGTCAATAATAGATTTCCCAAAGTGTGACCATTTAAATCACTATTTGTTTTAAAACGATAATTTAATAGATCTTGAAATAATTGTTCTGTCTCGGATAATGAGGCAATAACTCTTCTTAAATCCCCAACAGCTGGAATATTAAATTCCTCTCTTAATTTTCCTGTACTGGATCCATCATCTGATACTACAACGATAGCTGTAATATCCACAGGAAATTTTTTTAATCCACCAACTAGGGAAGATAAACCATTACCTCCACCCAATATAACTACTTTTTTATTTGTTTTCATATTCTCACTCTCTTTAATATTGCAGTAATATTATACCATACTTTTTTTATAAAATAAAAGATATGCTATAGCACATCTTAAAACTTGACTGATTCAATGTTAGCCAAATCATTATATTGATTTTCTAATTTAGAACCTTTTCCTTTAATAATAAATACTATTATACCTATTACTACAAATAAGATTGATACTAATTGAGCTGCTTTTAAATTTCCTAGCATCAAGCTATCAGTACGCATACCTTCGATGAAGAATCTTCCTATGCCATACCAAACTAAATATAAAGCTGTTGTTTGACCAATCTTCGTATATTTTCTTCTTCTAAAAATTAATAGAACTATAAAACCAATTGTACACCAAAGTGACTCATATAAGAATGTTGGATGATAATAAGTACCATAAATATTCATACCATCAACAATAAATTTTGGTAAATGTAAATTAGTTAAAACTTCTAATGTTGTAGCTGCGCCATGAGCTTCGCCGTTAAAAAAGTTCCCCCATCTACCAATTGCTTGACCTATAATCAAACCTACAACTGCTATATCTAGTAGACGTGTTGTGTTTACTTCATATTTTTTTGTATATAGTACTACGGATATTAGTCCAAATAAAATACCACCATGTATAGCAAGTCCACCTTCCCATACTTTTAATATATCTATTAAATGGCTACCATAGTAACTCCAATTAAATAGTACATAATAAATACGTGCTCCTATGATACCTGATATAACGGCATACATAATAGTGTTTACCATGTAGTCTTCAGGTATCTTGAATCTTTTTCCTTCACCGATGATTAAAGATCCTCCTATAAATAAACCTAATAAAATCATTATTGAATACCAATAAATTTTTATAAAACCTAAATCTATTAACACTGGATTCATATTAAACCTCCTTTAGACTATATCTATTATAACATGTATTGCTTAAATATTCTACATCTCAGCTTTATATTCGAACAATATATCCCTCAACTCCATAGCTCTTTCAAAATCAAGATTTTTAGCTGCTTCCTTCATTTCTTGTTCAATTTTTTCAATTAATTCTTGATTAACTACTGGCTTAGTTGCTTTAACTTCTTTAATATTGTTAGTCACAACTTCTTTTATCTCTTTAATAATTGTTTTTGGTTCTATGTGATGTTCTAAATTATATTTTTCTTGGACAGCACGTCTTCTATTTGTTTCATCGATAGCCTTACGCATTGAATCACTGATAATATCACCATACATAATAACACGACCATTCGCATTTCTTGCGGCTCTACCTATCGTTTGAATCAAACTTCGATCACTTCTTAGGAATCCTTGTTTATCAGCATCTAATATAGCAACCAAACTTACTTCTGGTATATCTAAACCTTCACGCAATAAGTTGATACCTACTAAAACATCATATTTTCCTAATCTTAAATCACGAATTATTTGTAGTCTTTCTAAAGTCTTTATTTCCGTATGTAAATAAGCCACCTTGATATCTAATTTTTTTAAATAATTAGTTAATTCTTCAGCCATTCTTATTGTTAATGTTGTTATTAACGTACGTTCATTTTTCTTTATTTGTTCAGTTATTTCGTTGATTAAATCATCTATTTGATTATTGGAAGGTCTAACTGTAATGTTTGGATCCAATAATCCTGTAGGTCTAATGATTTGTTCGACATAGCTGCCATTCGTTTTTTCTAACTCATAATCTCCTGGTGTAGCTGAAACACAAACAATTTGATTTATCTTGTTTTCGAATTCTTCGAAACGTAAAGGCCTGTTATCCAAAGCACTTGGTAATCTAAAACCATAGTTTACTAAAACTTCCTTGCGGGCTCTATCACCATTATACATTCCTCTAACCTGTGGTAAAGTAACATGTGATTCATCAACTATCATTAAAAAATCTTTATTAAAAAAGTCAATGAGTGTTGATGGGGTCTCACCTTCTTCACGAAGCGCTAGATGACGGGAATAGTTTTCAATACCACGGCAAAAACCTGTTTCTTTCAACATTTCAATATCGTAATTAGTACGTTCTTGCAAACGTTGATATTCAAGAAGTTTATTGTTGCTTTTGAAGTATTCCAATTGTTTATCTAATTCGATTTTGATGTTTTCCACAGCTTTTTGTAATTTTTCTTCACTAGTAACAAAGAAACTAGCTGGGAAGATTGAAACACTATTTTTATTAGCAATTATCTTACCTGTGACTAAATCAAATTCAGCTATTTTATCAATTTCATCGCCAAAGAATTCGATTCTTATACCATGATTATGTTGATTTATAGGTACGATTTCTAAAACGTCACCACGAATCCTAAAACTACCTCTTTTTAAATCTAAATCATTTCTTTCATATAACATATCAACTAATTTTTTTAATATGTCATCTCTACTTTTTTCATCACCATTATTTATGGTTAACATCTTATCTTGGTATTCTTCCTTTTCACCAATACCATATATACATGATACACTCGCAACAACTATAACATCATCACGGTTTAAAATAGATGAAGTGGCCGAATGACGCAACTCATCTATTTCATCATTTATTGAAGCATCTTTTTCAATATATGTGTCTGTTTTAGCCACATAAGCTTCTGGTTGATAATAATCATAATATGACACAAAGTATTCCACTCTGTTTTCAGGAAATAACTCTTTTAATTCAGCATATAATTGACCAGCTAAAGTCTTATTGTGCGCTAGAACTAAAGTTGGTTTATTAACTTTGGCAATAACATTTGCCATTGTAAAAGTTTTACCAGTACCTGTAGCTCCTAATAATACCTGCCACTTTTTGCCATCATTAATTCCTTTGACTAATTCAGCAATTGCTTCTGGTTGGTCGCCACTAGGTTGATATGGAGCCTTTAAATTAAACATATCATGATCACCTCTATCTTACGATTTTATTACCTCATAAAATATCTTGATATTACACTATTACCTATTTGTTTAGATATAGGTTTATCGAAGAATTCTTCTAAATCAAAGTTTTTGCCTAACTCTTCAGGAGTAGAACTTGTTGAATATAGGCTAACTATATTGCCAACTGTCTCCATTGAGCAATTGTCAGTCTTTAATTTAAATTTCATTTCTTTTCCTTTTCTATTCAATATTTCTATTTCATAATTATCACATATATTATGTTCCCATACACCATCATTATTTACGGATATGGTAACGCTGCCAACATCACCTTTATAAATTCCGTTTAGATCATTAAGTGATTTGATATTTGCTAAATCCAATTTGATATCAATAGCACCGCCTATAACGCAGTCATCAACAATAGTTGGATAGAATTCTGTCATAATATTAACAGTTACATAACTTTGTTTTTGATACATTCGTTGACGTAAATTTATTTCTGTAAATTTGATTTTAAAATTATTCTTTTTTATCTTTAACATATAACACCTCTTTCCTTATAAATTCTACCATTTAAACATAAAAAAAACAAGTAATTATTACTTGTTAATTTTAATTACTACTTGGTATTCATTACCTAAATCTACTTCATTTACATCAACTGTGAATCCCATGTTTTGTAAATTTGTTTCACAATTACGAACAACATCGATTGCCATTCTAATATTTGGTGTCATTGATGCATCTACAGTTGGAACATTTTCTTCAAACGCTGGTATTTCTACAGGTTGATTATCCATTAAAGGAATTGTATTTTGTTCACCGCTATCTTCAGTTGTTTCTTCTTTCTTTTTACCAAATAATCCAAATAAACCATGATGTCCTTCAGGTGCTGGTTCTGCAAGTGGTGCATCATTTGCTGGTACATCAAAGTTGAACTCTGGCATTACTGGTTCTACACTTGGTGCATCTGTTGTTGGAATGTCGAAGTTGAATTCTGGCATTGATGGTTCTGCACTTGGTGCATCGGTTGTTGGTACATCGAAGTTGAACTCTGGCATTGCTGCTTCTACACTTGGTGTTTCAGTTGCTGGTACATCGAAGTTGAACTCTGGCATTGCTGGTTCTACACTTGGCGCATCAGTTGTTGGTACATCGAAGTTGAATTCTGGCATTGCTGGTTCTACACTTGGTGTTTCATTTGCTGGTACATCAAAATTGAACTCTGGCATTGCTGGTTCTGCAAGTGGTGCATCATTTGCTGGTACATCAAAGTTGAACTCTGGCATTACTGGTTCTGCGCTTGGTGTTTCAGCTGTTGGTACATCAAAATTGAATTCTGGCATTGCTGGTTCTGCAAGTGGCGCATCATTTGCTGGTACATCAAAATTGAATTCTGGCATTACTGGTTCTACACTTGGTGTTTCAGTTGCTGGTACATCAAAATTGAATTCTGGCATTACTGGTTCTACACTTGGTGCATCAGTTGCTGGTACATCAAAATTGAATTCTGGCATTACTGGTTCTACACTTGGTATATCAAAATTTGTAGTACCAAATTGCATTGTTTTTTGTGAATCTGAGTCACTATCATCAGCTGATGGTGTTTCTACACTTGGTGTTTCTGTTGCTGGTACACCAAAATTGAATTCTGGCATTACTGGTTCTTGTTTATTTTCGGCATTTCCAGTTTCTGTATTTCCAGCTAAAAATTGATCCAATAGTGAATTATCTTCAAACATATTGAAAAAATTACCAGGTTGGTCACCATCTGCTGGTTTAGCAGATGATTCAAGATTATCTATATTCATGAATCCTGTAAAGTTATTTTCTGTTGCATTAGCTTCAGGAACATTTACGATTCCACCATTATTTCCTTCTTCTTTAAACATTTTTTCAATCTCCTCATCTGTTTTACGAACAGTTAATCTTTCATTAATGATTCTATTTAACATCATTACTTGTTGCTTTTCATCTTTAATTTTTAATAATGATCTAGCATGTCTTTCAGAAATCTTAGTTTCTAACAAAGCTTCTTGGACTTCCTCAGCTAAATTTAATAGACGTAAAGTATTGGCAATAGATGATTGTGATTTACCAATTTTTTGCGCTAAATCTTCTTGGTTAATATAACCCATATCCAAGATTTTCTTATATGAAACAGCTTTTTCAATAGGCGTTAAATCCTCTCTTTGAACATTTTCCAATAAAGCTATTTCGACGCTATCTTTATCACTTAAATCATAAATAATAGCTGGTATTGTTTCTTTACCTGCTATAACGCTAGCTTTATAACGACGTTCACCTGCTATAATTTCATACTTATCGCCTATTTGTCTTACAACAATTGGTTGAATAACTCCGTATTTTCTTATAGATGCGGCTAACTCATTTATTGACTCCTCGTCAAATTTGATACGTGGTTGGAATCTATTAGGTAAAACATCACCTAAATTTAGTTCAACAACTTTCTTTTCATTGTTTTGCACAGCAAAAACCCCTTTCTTACTCTTTTACGTATTAATGATACTACATTTTGGGAAATATTGCAATAGTTTTTTGGGAAATAAATAAAAAATACCAATTTACATTGGTATTACAAAGGCTTTTTCTTAATATCACTATATTTCCTAGGAAATAATTTAGACGTTTCTTTAATTTTTTTAACCTTAATTAATGTCCTTTTGCTTTCCTCAATCGGTAAATTGAAACACTCAATTTGTTCCAACATACTATCAAGTTTTTGCAATGCTTTATCGCTATTTTTTATTTCATCTTCAGCATTGGCTTTCATAGCAATAAAATATCCATTAGTTTTAACAAGTGGCACAGAATATTCAATTAGATGATTAAGAGGCGCTACAGCACGAGCTGTAACAACATCAAATAATTCTCTATTATTAATTCCATATTCTTCAGCACGCGCAGAAATTGTTTCAATTTTATCTAGGTGTAATTGTTCAATAACGTAGTTTAGAAACTGTATACGCTTATTTAATGAATCAATCAAAGTTACTTTCAATTCTGGAAACATAATTTTAATTACTAAACCTGGAAATCCAGCTCCTGTACCTATATCACATAAGGTACTTACAGTATTTAAATCGATTACTTTGCATAACGTTAAACTGTCATAAAAATGTTTTAAATAAACATCATTTTGCTCAGTTATGCCTGTTAGATTCATTTTTTCGTTCCACTCAACTAAAAGTTTATAATATTGATTTAATTGTTCAAGTTGTAATTCAGTAATACTGATACCTAATTTATTTAATTCATCAATAAATTTATTTTGATTCATAATTATATTCCTTTTTTAAATATACGGACAATATTGAAATATCTGCAGGGTTAACACCACTTATTCTAATAGCTTGACCTATTGATGTAGGTCTTACTTCAGATAGTTTTTGTTTAGCTTCGCTAGCTAAATTTTTAATCTTGCTATAATCAATATCCTCAGGTATTTTTTTACTTTCTAAATTGATTAACTTCTGAGCTTCTTTCATCTCTTTAGCAATATATCCTTCATATTTTGTATTCAATTCGACTTGTTCTAATACGTCTTTAGAATATTCGCCAGATATATAACCATTTTCTATTAAAGCATCTAAAGTAATCTCTGGTCTTTTTAAAATATCATATAAGCTTATACCATCTTTAATTAATGTGGAATTATATTGTTTTAAAAATTCATTATCTAAAGTAGTTAATTTTTTATTTTTCAATTGTTCTGTCAAAACATCAATATCATCGATTTTTTTATTTAATCTAGCATATTGTTCTTCACTTATTAGACCAACATCATAACCATACTTTCTCAATCTTAAATCTGCATTATCATGTCTTAATAACAAACGATATTCAGCACGTGATGTTAATAATCTATAAGGATCTCTAACACCTTTAGTAACTAAGTCATCTATTAAAACACCAATATACGCTTCACTTCTTTTTAAAATTAAAGGTTCTTTATGCTCTATTTTTAAAGCCGCATTTATACCCGCAATTAAACCTTGGCATGCTGCTTCCTCATATCCACTTGTACCATTAATTTGACCGGCTGTAAATAAGTTTTCTATAACCTTAGTTTCTAAGCTTTGTTTTAATTGTGTTGGATATATAGCATCATATTCAATGGCATATGCGTATTTATTTATCTTAGCGTTTTCTAATCCAGGTAAACTATGTACCATTTTTTCTTGTACATCAATTGGCATACTAGTTGAAAAACCTTGTAAATAAATATCATCATAATATAGACTTTCAGGTTCCAAGAATAGCTGATGACGCTCTTTATCTTTAAATCTAACGATTTTATCTTCTATTGAAGGACAATACCTAGGACCTACACCTTTGATATCATCCAATCCGCCATACATACTTGATTTATTTAAATTGTCCAAAATAATTTTATGTGTTTCTGGCGTCGTATAAATTAAATGACATGGAATTTGTTCATCTATTTTATATGTTGGTTCATCATCAAAACTGAATACACGATATTCACTATCACCATTTTCAACTTTTGTCTTACTAAAATCAATGCTACTCTTTTCAATTCTAGCTGGCGTTCCTGTTTTTAATCTTATTATTTTAAAACCATACTTAGCCAAATTATCACTCAAAAAATTACTTGGTTCTTCACCATGTGGTCCTTCTCTTCTTCTCGTACTACCAACTAAGATATCAGCTTTCATGTATGTTCCTGTCGTTAAAATAACGGCATCGGCATATATTTTTTCCCCATTTTTTGTAACGATACCTTTAACAGTATTATCTTCGATTATTAAATCCTCTACCATAGTTTCTAATATTTCAAGATTATCTTGATTTTGCAATATTTTTAACATTTCTTTAGGATAAGTAACTTTATCAGCTTGAGCTCTAAGTGCTCTAACAGCTGGACCTTTAGCGTAGTTTAACATTTTAATTTGTAATAGTCCTCTGTCTGCACATTTTCCCATCATACCACCAAGGGCATCTATTTCTCTTACAACGATACCTTTAGCCGATCCTCCAATTGATGGATTACATGGCATTGTTGCAATATTTTCAATACGACCTGATATTAATAATGTTTTATGGTTTTTCTTAGCTGCAGCTAAAGCTGCTTCACAACCAGCATGTCCACCACCTACAACAATAATTTCATAATGCATACTTTCACCTACTTTCCTAAACAAAATTGACTGAATAACTGATCTATTAATTCATCTTCGTATGTATCACCAGTTATATTTCCCAATGTTTCCCATAAATTTCTTAAATCTATTTCTAGCATATCTATAGGAGTATTATTTTCAATTGATATTTTAATTTCATCTGCAATTTCCAAACTTTGATTCAACAATGACAATATTCGAGCATTAGATAAATAGCTTAAATCATCAGTTTCAATTTTATCTAAGTTAAATATTTGTTTGATCTTAGCTTTTAATTGTTCTATACCTTCATTATTTAAGGCACTGATGCGAATAATAGCATTTTCTTCAATTTCTGTCAAATCAATTTTTTCTTCTAGATCACATTTGTTAACTACAACAATATAGTTTTTATCTTTAATCTTTTCTAATAATTCTTTTTCTTCATTACTCAATAATTGATTATTGTTTACAAGGAATAAAACAAGATTTGCTTTATCTATTAATTCAATACTCTTATTAACTCCTATATTTTCTACTTTATCTTCTGTTTTTCTAATTCCAGCAGTATCAACAAGATTAACCATTATTCCATCAATAATTATTGTACCTTCTACACAATCTCTTGTGGTACCAGCTATATCAGTAACGATGGCTTTTTCTTTTTCTAACAAACAATTTAATAAGCTTGATTTACCAACATTTGGTTGACCAATTAATGCAACAGTTATACCCTCTTTGATTAATTGTGTATTCTCACTTTTTTTAATTATATTACGTACTTCTTTTTCAATATATCTGATTGTATCAGACATTTGCTCAATTGTGTATTGTTCGATATCCTCATACTCAGGATAGTCTATATTAACATTTATATTAGCCAAAACCTCTAAAATTTTTTGACGTAAGTTTTTAATATTTTTTGATATATTACCGCTTACTTGGTTCATGGCTAATTTGCGGTATACTTCTGTTTTAGAATTTATTAAATCCATTATACCTTCAGCTTCAATTAAATCTATTCTTCCATTTAAAAATGCACGTTTAGTGAATTCACCTGGTTCAGCTAGACGACATCCATTTGTTAATAAAAGTTCCAAAACTTTATTGGTTGTTGCTATACCACCATGACAATTGATTTCTATAATATCTTCTCTTGTGAAGGTTTTAGGCGCTAGCATGATAGATATTAATACTTCATCGATGATATTGTCGCCTTCTACAATATGATCATAATGAATGGTATGGCTTTCATATTCTTTTAATTTTTTACTTTTAGTTATTTTGTTAACTATATCAACAGCTTCATTGCCACTAACACGTACAATAGATATTGCACCAACACCTAAAGCTGTGGATATTGCTGCTATGGTATCATTCATCATCAGCACCACCTTTCTTTTTAAGTCCTACATACTTATATAAATTTTTTGGACGCGAAAAAATCTCGCATGAACAATATTTGTCCACCAAACAGATAATCCATCCTTCCAAATATACTGGAGGTATAAAATTTAAAGGAAACATATGCCTTAAAATTGAATTTTCAATTTTTTTATTCATTAGATCAGGAAAACACTCATATGAATTTTTGACAGCCTCTTGTGCATGTCTAAAACCATGGGCTTTTCTTATATTTGTCTTCTCTTTTGATAACTGCCAATCTTTATCATAAAAATCATGCAATAATCCTGCGATAGCGGCTGTTTTATAATCTAATCCTAAAATTTTAGCTATCTTATATGATCTTACAGACACTAATAGACAATGTGCATATACTGATCTATTTTCATGATGATGATATTCTTTTCTTTTACAATACTCTTTATTTGTCAATATTGAACCAACTATGGATAAGTATTCATCATCTAAAGCAGATATAATTTTTTTTGGTAATTTTTCCTTCATTTTTATCCTCCAAGACCTACATGTATTTTACATCAATACTGGTCAAAATTCAAGAAAAAAAGACTTATTAGTCTTTATACTTTATAATTGTGTATCTGTTTGGTTCTTCCCCTTCACTAACAGACGCTAAATCATTATATTCACTAACTATTGAGTGAACTATTCTACGCTCATATGAATTCATTGGGTCAAGTTTAACATCAACCTTTGTACTCAATACTTCCTTACAAATATTTTTAATTTCACGCTCTAAATTTTTTATTTTTTTAGCTCTATAATTTGATACATCTACTGTAATTTTTAGATTAAACTCACTCAAGTTACCATACATTTGTCTCAATAATAATTGAATTGAGTTCATTGTTTTTCCATCTTTACCTATTAGAATATTGTTATTATCAGACACCAATATTATATTAATAATATTATCTTGAATTTTTATTTCACTTTTAATATCAAGGTTCATTTTACTACCTAATTCTGTAATAAATTCTTTAATTGAAGTAATTATTTCTTCTTCTGTTACAGCAAGTAAAGTATATTTTTTACTTTTAAATAAACCTGCTTCTTCTTCTTTTTCTTTGAAATAAATTTTTTCAATAGGCTGATTTAATTCGTTTTGACAAGTTTCTTTCAATGTTTCAATATTTTTACCTTCATAACTATGCAATGTGATCATTTTTAACACTCCTTTTAGCCAATAAGTTTTGTACTATTGTAAATGAACTATTTATTATCCAATATAACGCTATACCTGTTGATATTGATAATGACGCAATTGATATCATTATAATACTCATATTAGACATCATCTTCATTTGTTTTGCTTGTTCACCAGCTGGATTTGATGATGAGTTTAGTTTAAATGAGAAATATGTTGCAGCTACGACTAGAATTATAAATATCAAATAATAGAATTTTCCTTGTTGCATAGCAGCCATTGGTGTGATACCTAAATTTATTGATAAAAATTGTTCTTCCAAAACAACTGGTAAACGATATAAAGCTTCATAGAAAGCAAAGAACAAAGGAATTTGTATAAATGCAAATAAGCATCCTGCCATAGGATTAATATTATATTCCTTATATATTTTCATTGTTTCTTGTGCTTTTGCCATTTGTGCTTCTTGATCATTACGATTACGATATTTTTCTTCTAATTTTTGTAACTTAGATTGAGCTTTTTTTAAGTTTTCTGATTGCATAGCTGTCTTTTTAGTAAGTGGGTATAACGCTAATCTTATTAATAATGTTACGATAATTATTGCCCAACCATAATTTTTTGTTAATGTTCCAATTTGAATTATTAACCACGCTAATGTTTTTACAAATAATGTTGTCCACAATCCTTCATCGCCTTTGAATACTTTAAATTCTTGACATTGATCAACATTATCAATATTAAATAGTTCTTCAATTTTTTCCTTTTCACTATTATAATCTTGTTCAGAAATTTCATTGTTTGTTAATTTCTTTTCAAGATCACTCAATCGTGATTCTTTCATTTTTTCATATTGGGAAATAGTATTATCAGTCTTACATAAGATGTTTTCCACAGCTCTTTGACCTGTTTCTTCTACTATAATGGCCTGTTTATTATAGGTCTTATATTTAGTACATCCTGTTGATATTAAAACCAATAAAACCAAAATAATTTTGTTAAATTTTTTCATTTGTATTCTCCTTTATTAAGTTATTTGCAGTTAATGCTTTTATTAAATCAGTTTCCATTTCTTGAAAAGTTTTATTTAAAACATTACTACCTACTATTATAATACAATTGAAACCATTTTGGTAGTGTTTTTTACTTACGATACTACGTAATTGTCTTTTAACTTTGTTTCGTACAACAGCATGACCAATCTTTTTTCCCACAGAAAAGCCAAAATGATAATTATCACCTGTTTTTTCAATATATAATATATAATCCTTATATCTATATGGTTTATTATTTTCTATGATTCTTTGAAAATCATAATTATTCTTTAATATATGTTCTTTGTTCATAGTTAACTCCTTAAGAAGAAAAAACCACTGACAAACAGTGGTGCTTTATTAATGTGATAAAACTTTACGACCTTTGCGACGACGACTAGAAATCATTTTAGTTTTAACGCGCGCTAAAAAGCCCATTTTTTTACTTCTTTTTCTATTATTAGGTTGATATGTTCTTTTCATTTATATTCCTCCTTCGGTTTTTCGATTGCTTTATTAATTATATATATAAATATTATATTTGTCAAATGTTTTTTTTAAATTATCATTCAAAATAATACTGTGGATTATTTTTTTTGTTAAACCTTTATTTTTCAACAAACCAGGTATTTTAATTAAAGTCAAATAAAAACTGTTAAAATCTTTAAAAAATAAGTAAATTTTGACATTTTTTAAAAAGTTATCCACATTTTTAACAACTTCTGTGGATAATTTTATTAACATTTCACTCCTAATTTGTATTATTTATCCACAACTATGTGGATAAGTGTGCTTATTTATTATATTTTAGTCACTTTTATCCTGTGGATAGGTTTTTTTTTAGTTTTCCACAATTTTTTATAGCCTTTTTAATAAAAATAAGGTAAAATATTATATGAAGTCAGGGTGATTTTATGGATATAAATAACATATGGAAATCTTTTTTGGAAAAAATGCAAGATTCATTAACTCCTGTATTATATGATATGTGGTTTTCTGAAACGAAACTTATTGAATTAAATCAGGAATTTGCTAAAGTACTGGTTCCTATGCCACTTCATAAAAAACATCTTAAAGAAAACTATATTGAATTAATAGAAAAAACATTTTCTGATGTAACTGGTTCTATTTTTAAATTTGAATTTGTTACTGAAGATGATTTAAATGATGATAATATAATAGATATTGATGAAATAGGTGTTCCGGGAAATGCTATATTTCAGTCTAATTTAGATCCTAAATATACTTTTGAAAGTTTTATTCCTGGTACAAGTAATAAATTTGCTAAAGCGGCAGCACTTGCTGTTGCTGAACAACCTGGTAGTATGTATAACCCATTATTTATATATGGAAAAAGTGGGTTAGGTAAGACACATTTAATGCATGCTATTGGTAATTATATTAAAGATAATAGTCGTAAAAAAGTACTATATGTTACGACTGATACTTTCGTTAATGACTTTTTAAAAATATACCGTAAAAATGAAAGTGACACTAATTTTGAAACAATTGACGATTTTAAAAATAAATATCGTAATGTTGATGTATTAATGATTGATGATATACAATACTTAGAAATAGCTCAAAAGACACAACAAGAATTCTTTAATACATTTAATGATTTATATACAAACAATAAACAAATAATAATTGCATCAGATAGATCACCTGATGATTTAAAAAAACTTGAGGAAAGATTAAGAACTAGATTTGTCTGGGGATTAATTGTTGATATCTTACCACCAGATTATCAATTGCGTATGGATATTATTGATAAAAAAATTGATTCTAACAATCTAAACACTTTTTTTCCACAGGATGTAAAAGAATATATTGCTAATAATTGTACTACTGATATAAGGAAACTTGAAGGTGCAATTACAAGAATTATTGCTTATTCCACAATAATGAATGGTTCTGATATAACTTTAGACTTAGCGATGGATGCTTTAAAGGATTATATAGGTGTAAAATTAATAGCTAAAAACAAAATTGAACAAGTTCAAAATGTGATAGCTAATAACTATAATATAAAGGCTGAAGACTTGCGAAGTAAGAAAAAATCAAATGATATAGCCATTCCAAGACAAATAGGTATGTATATTTGTAGGGTATACTTAAAAGAATCTTTACCTAAAATTGGAGCTGAATTTGGTGGTAAAGATCATACCACAGTTATGCATGCTGTTAACAAAATAAAAGCTGAAATTGAAAAAAATGATCAATTAAGTGTAGAAATTAATAAAATCATTAAACAATTACCGTGGATAAATCAATAATTTCCACATATGAAATTTTGTAATTTTTTGTTATAATTATTAGTAAAAATACAGTTATCCACAGTATTAACATCTATAATAATAACAATTATATTTTAATAAAAAAAGGAGGAAAATTTATGAATTTTAAAATTAAAAAAGAAAATTTATTAAAACATTTAAATTACGTAATTAGGGGTATATCTAGTAAGAATATTAGACCAATTTTAAATTGTATTAAATTTGATTTAACAGAAGAAGGATTATATTTATCAAGTACAGATAACGATATTGCTATAAAAACATTTGTGGATAAAAAATTTATTGAAGAAGAGTATACTTGTGGTAGATTTGTTGTTTCTGGAAAATATATATATGAAATAATAAGAAAATTACCTAATGAAATTATTTCAATAGAAGAGGTAATGGATTCTAAAATTTTTATTTCAACAAAAAATAGTTCTTTTTCATTAAATTGTAATAACATTAACGAATTTCCAGATTTAGAATTAGAAGAAACAAAGAATCCTGTTATATTGAATACAAAAGTTTTAAAAACTATTTTAAATCAAACTACGTTTGCAGCTTCAACACAAGAATCTAGACCTGCAATTACTGGTATTAATTTTAAAATTACTGGTAATAAATTAGAATGTACAGCTACAGATTCATATCGTCTTGCTAAAAAAATAATTGAATTACCAGATTCTGTCAAAGAAGATATAAATATAATCGTTCCAACAAGAAACTTATTAGAATTATCAAAAATGTTTTCTGAAGATGATACTAATATAGAAATGCATATATTTAATAATAAAGTAATTTTTAAATTTGAAACTATTATAATGCTTTCTAGATTAATTAATGGAACATATCCAGATGTTTCTAAATTAATACCTGATGATTTTCTTTTAACAGTAACGTTATCAATGCCAGAATTTTATTCATTGCTTGATCGTGTATCATTGTTTTCCACAGAAGAAGAAAAAAATACTATTAAGTTAGAGTGTGTTGATAATTTAATTACTGTTAAATCAAACATTCCAGAAATAGGTAATGTAGAAGAAAAAATAGAAGTAGAAAAAAATAATTCAGAAAATATTAAAATAGCGTTTAGTTCTAAATATATGATGGATGCTATTAAGGTATTAGAATGTGATAAAATTGAATTATGTTTTAATGGTGAAGTTAAACCAATTATTATCAAAAATCCAGATGATAATAATTTAATTCAATTAATTGTACCTATAAAAACATATTAATTAAGATAAAAATGAAGAAAAAAGTAAAAAAAATTAACTTTTTTCTTTTTTTTGACAAATTTCGACATTTTTCGACAATAAACTTGTGGTATAAGAGTATCCGTCGAATTAATTTTCGTCTAGGGGGAGGTGTTTTGATGATTGATGAATACTATATAAATGAAGATACTCTTTTATTAGTTCCAGTCAGCAAAGAAAAAACAAAAATATACGATATAAATGGAACATTTTACATTAAGAAAAATTGTTTTGAATTGGTAGATGAAAGTTGTCAATACTATGGAAGCAGTTACGGTGGTAGATATTTAGGTGCTAAAAAAATGTTAGACATGGAATATAAATTACCTATAATAGCAGATGAAGTAAAAGAAGTAATCATGGTTCCAACATGTTCACCACGTCAACAAAGTTGCATTTGGATGTGTTTAAATAATATTGAAAATTATATAAAATTTAAAAATATTTCAAAGGTAAAATTCACAAATGGACTTAATTATGATTTAACGATTTCATATCCTTCGTTAGAAAATCAAATTTTGCGTGGAACATTATTATTAACAAGGTTAAAAAATAGAAAAAATAACCCTAAAAAAATAGCAAAATAGCTATTTTTTTTATTATTTTAGGCATTTTTATGATATAATATATATGTGAGTAAGGGAGTACGTAAAATTAAAAAATTCAAAATTTGGGTGGTTATATTGGAAATGAGGTAAAAATATGTATTTAGAGGAACTTCAACTAAGAAATTTTAGAAACTATGATGCACTGAAAATAAAATTAAATTCTCATTTTAATATATTTTATGGAAATAACGCCCAAGGAAAAACAAATTTATTGGAAAGTATTTATGTTTTAGGACTTTCAAAATCACATTTATTGAATCTAGATAGCAATTTAATTAAAGATGGTACAGATATTTGTAAAATAAAGGGTATTGTTAAAAAAAATAAGTTAAAAACAAAACTTGAAGTTGAATTAAAAAATGATCAAAAAATTTTAAAGATTGACGATAATGAAATAAAAAAAATAACAGATTATATTAATTCAAGTATCAATGTCATAATATTTTACCCTGAGGATCTAGAAATAATAAAAGGATCTCCTAATAATAGACGTAATTTTATTAATCTTGAATTAAGCCAATTATCTGATAATTATCTAAAAATATTAACAGAGTATAACAAATTATTGAAAATTAGAAATGACTATTTAAAAAAAATGTCTAAAAATATTTCTATTGATGAAACATATTTTCAAATAATTACGAACTACTTAATTGATAAAGCAATAATAATATATAAAATGCGTATGAAATTTATTAATAAAATAAATGAAAGTAGCAACAAAATATACTATGAATTAACAAAACTATCAGGATTTAATATAAAATATATTACAAATATATCTTTAAATTCTAATGATGATATATTAAAAGATACTTTGTTGAAGACTTACGAAAAAAATCGAAAAAAAGAAATAAAATTAGGAGCTACGCTATATGGTCCACATCGTGATGATTTAGAATTTTATCTTCAAGATAAGGATTTGAAAACATATGGATCACAAGGACAAAAACGTGTAGCTATTTTAGCTACTAAGCTATCGGAAATAGCTATATTTAAACAATATACAAATAATAGTCCTATTTTATTATTAGACGACGTTTTTAGTGAGTTAGATGACATTAAAAAGAATAATCTTGTTAAATTTATTAGTGATGATATACAAGTTATTGTAACAACAACAGAACTTAAAAATGTCAATAAATTTAGTACTGCAAGCATTTTTAAAATTAAAAATGGTGAAATAATTAAAGTCAAAGAGGTGGATAAAGATGGAAAATAATCAACATTATGATGCTTCCGATATACAAGTATTGGAAGGATTAGAGGCAGTAAGAAAAAGACCTGGTATGTACATCGGTACTACTGATGTTAAAGGTCTACATCATTTAGTATGGGAAATAGTTGATAACGCTATAGATGAAGCATTAGCTGGATATTGTAAGAATATTGAAGTTATTATTAATAAGGGCAATTCTATAACAGTTAAAGATGATGGACGCGGTATCCCAGTAGATATACATCCAAAAACAAAGCTATCAACTGTTGAAACAGTTTATACTGTATTACATGCAGGTGGTAAATTTGGTGGAGGCGGGTACAAAGTATCCGGAGGATTACATGGTGTTGGTGCATCAGTAGTTAACGCCTTATCAAAATGGGTTGAGGTAACAGTATATAAAAATGGACAAGTTCATTTTATTAGATTCGAAAATGGTGGACACACAGTTGAACCATTACATGTTATTGATAAATGTGATGAGAACAGAACAGGTACTACAGTTACATTTAAACCAGATCCTGAAATATTTGATACAGATATCTATGATTATGAAACATTAAAAGTAAGAATTCGTGAATTAGCTTTTTTAAATAGGGGATTAAGTATTACTATTCGTGATGATAGAGATATGGAAGATACTACTGGCGAAACTTTTCTTTACGAGGGTGGTATTAGTGAATATGTAAAATTTATTAATAAAGAAAAAACTCCTGTCCATGAAGAAATAATTCATTTAGATGGCGAAGAAGATGGTGTATTTTTTGAAGTGGCTATGCAATACAATACAAGCTACAATGAAAATATATATTCATTTGTTAATAATATCAATACACATGATGGTGGTACACATGAAGAAGGTGTAAGAAGAGCTTTAACACGTGTTATCAATACTTATGCTAGAAAAGTAGGTATATTGAAAGAAAAAGACGAAGCTTTAACAGGTGATGATGTTAAAGAAGGATTAACAATGATAATCTCTTGTAAA
>JAEEYW010000072.1 GCA_016288305.1 Caryophanales bacterium
CAAGTAATTTTACTAGCTATTACTAAGAATTTTATTTTATTCTTAGTTGTTAAGATTGTTCTTAGATTGATAGAAAATATTGTTCTTTCTATAATAGCTGATAGGTTATATAGTTATTTGAAAGATGACTATCAGGAAATAACTGATACGGAAAAGAAAAGTATATTTAAAAAAGTTAAAGGTTTGATTTTCCACAAAGTTGGAAGTTATATAGTTCTAGGGACAGATAATATTATTATTTCCAAGTTTTTAGGTGTTGCTTTAGTTGGGTTATATTCCAATTACTATTTAATAATTAATTCATTGCATACACTTATATCACAAGTCTTTGGAGCTATAACAGCTAGTGTAGGTAGTTTATTAGCTACTTCAGATAATGATAAAAATTATGATGTATATAAAAAGATTATGTTTGTTAATTTTTGGATTTATGGTGTAGCTTCTGTTGCTGTATTCTGTATTATGAATCCGTTTATTACTTTGGTATTTGGTGAACAATATTTATTGCCAATGAATGTTTTAGCTATCTTAGTTATCAATTTTTATATGACTGGTATGCGAGCATCTTTAGGTACATTTAAAGATGCCGCGGGTATATTCTATGAGGATAGGTATATTCCTATTATGGAATCACTTATCAATATTGTAGTTTCAATTGTTTTAGTGTATATTTATGGCATGTTTGGTGTATTCTTAGGTACCTTTATTAGTTCATTATTAGTCGTATTTTATAGTGCGCCACATTATGTTTTTGAAAGGGTATTTGGACGTAAGAAAAGGGTATATTATAAACTATATTTTAAATATGTTTTAGTAGCTTTGATAGGTTTCTTTATGACATATATTCCATATACTTATGTATGTCAAATGTTATCATTATCGACATTATTTAAGCTTATAGTATCAACTGTTATGTGTGCTTTAATTCCTAATATAATATACATATTATTATTTAGAAAATCTGAAGAATATCTTTATTTTAAACAATATTTATTTAGCTTATTAAAAAGGAGAGTTTAGTATGAATGTTTTATTTATAGCCAAACCAGTATCAAAATCTAGTAGTGGCGTTGTATCGGCTTTAATCAATGAAGTTAAGTATTTACAAAATAAGGTTAATTTAGCGTTATATAATATTGGTGTTGAACTTGATAAAGAAATATGTCATACTGTGTACAATACTTCATATACATGTATAACTTCTTTACCAGAACCTTTTAATAAACCTGATTTAGTAGTATTCGAAGAAGTATACAAAATAGAATACGCTAAATTATATAAGGAATGTTTAAAAAATAAAATACCATATGTAATTATTCCTCATGGTTGCTTAGTTCAAAATGAGCAAAATAAGAAGAGATTTAAACATATGGTAGCTAATATATTATTGTTTAATCGCTTTATTAAAAAAGCTCGCGCCATCGAATTTTTAAATGAAGGCGAGAGGAAGAACTCACATTTTAAATATCGTGATTATGTCATCATTCCTAATTCTATTGAAATTGAAGAAAGAAAGTATGATATTGATCAAAATGTTTTTAAGTTCATTTATATTGGACGTTATGATGTAGTAACTAAAGGTTTAGATTTACTTCTTAATACTTTCATAAGTATGAAAGATTGGTGTGAAGCTAATAATGTTGTTTTAGAATTGTATGGTCCAAATAGTGAAAGTTTAACTTCTTTATTTTCTATAGATGGTGATTATATTAAAATTAATGGTCCTATATATGGTGAGGATAAGGCTAAGGCTTTACAAAGCTCTAGAGTATTTATTCAAACTTCACGTAACGAGGCACAACCTATGGGTATTATGGAAGCTTTATCATATGGTGTTCCTTGTTTAGTCACATATAATACTAATTTTGGTGAATATTGTGATCAAAATGTTTGTGGTAAAGGTATTAATTTTTCATCTTTAGAATTACAGGAAGCTATTAAAGAAATGTACAATCATAAAGATGAATTATCTTTATATAGCCGTAATGCTGTTTCAAATGTTAAGAAAGATTTTGAAATTAATGCCGTTACTGACTTTACTATTGAAACATATAAAAAATTAATATGAGTTGAAGAAATTCAACTTTTTTTTATGCATGATAAGATATTTGGAATAGCATAATATGATATTGATTAAATATTATATTGATGTTACAATTATATAAGATAGGAGTTTGAGTTATGAAAAAGTTTTTATATTTAGCGTTATGTTTTATGTTGGCAGGATGTGGTAGTAAACCTATTGAAGAAATAAGACCGCAAGAGGAACTTCCAAAAGAGGAAAAGAAAGTAACTATTATTGATGAAAATTCTCTTACTAGACCTTATGCTGTTATGATTAATTGTCATAATGGAGCTTTACCTCAAGCAGGATTACAAGATGCATATATTGTTTATGAATTAATGGTTGAGGGCGGTATAACTAGAATGATGGCATTATATAAAGATGCTTCAACTGCTAAAATTGGATCTA
>JAEEYW010000073.1 GCA_016288305.1 Caryophanales bacterium
CTTCTTCACACCAGGCGATAGATCTTTACCATACCATGGTCGCATACCTAATAAAGATGCAAAACTATATGACTCATATTCACCAAACTGAATATCATCAGGATCAATAATTGTAAAATTCAAATTATCATCTTTCTTTGACATAATAATATTATTTGCATTAGCAACATCAGAGAAAACCATTTCATCAACACTCATTATCTTTTTTTCTAGTTCACTAATAAACTTAACCCAACTTGCAAATGATATGTTGTTATTATAAATATAATCATCTAATGTCTCACCAGCTATGTATGGAAATTCAGCTTTAAATGAATTATTATATAGTTTATATACCTTTTTAGGTTTTGAAACAAAACTAGGCCAATTTGGATGCTCGCTAATTGCAATTAACCTTTCCCTAGTTAAAATCAAATCATCGATAGTTTCATATCTCTCATTATCAAATATATATTTTTTAAAAATAGAACTAGGTCTATCACTTCTTTGATAAACGGTAACATATGGTTCATTTTTGAAAATTTTATTATATGTATTTACCATATTATCTCCTCACCACGGTGCAATATTATACCAATTTCAAAAAATAAGTCAACTATAAATATTGTCGAAAAAATCTTTTTATGCTATTATGACATTGGTGATACAATATGAAAACATACAATGTTAATTACAAGATAAATTTAGAAAACAACTACACATATATTATATTATCTGATTTTCATGGGTACTTTAATTTAAAATTAGCTAAGCAAATTAAAGATATAAAAGCTGATTATATTATCATAACAGGTGATATATTAAATGGATGGCAATGGAATAAAAATAAATATGTTGAAAAAGTAAAAAATTTTATTAAAATAATCAGTGAAACACATAAAGTCATTATAAGCTTAGGTAACCATGATCTTTGGCATATCAAAGATATAGGTTTTAAGAATTTTAAAAGTCTAAAAGATGAAAATGTCTTCCCTATTTTTAATGAAACATGTGTTATTGATAATAATTCCTTTACAAGCTTTGTTCCAGATAAAACTTGTTACAATTACTTTAAACAAGACGATATTGAAACAATAAATAAAATTGTTAAAACATTAGATACTATTGATCATAGCAATAAGTATGTACGACACCTAGTATCACATAATCCATACCACTTTTATCATAATCAAGTAATGAAACATATCATAAGTAAATTTGATATTATTGAAACAGGTCACTTACACGATGGATACATTCCAACTAAATATCTACACAGTCATTATGACAAGGTTATTGATAAAGGATTACATGAGGTATTAAGAAATATTATTTTAAAAACAAAAGCAAATAAAACAACATTAAAGCATAAACGTATCTTATCACGAGGCGTTATCTATATGTATGAAAATGGATACTATGTAATACTTCCAAATAATAGTATATTTTATTATGATAAAAATAAAAAAGAATATCAAAAAACAAATATTACAACTTTAGAAAAAGCATTAGAAAAAGAAAATGTACAACCCTTAGTTGTAACAGGCGCTATAAATACATGTATGCGATTAAATATATTCTATCCATACATCACCTGTTTAGAAATAACAAAAAATAAAGAATTTAAAGCTACAGCAAAAGTAAAAAAAGGTTAATTTCGTCTTAACCTTTTTACTTTATTCTTAACATTTCTTACAACATTAACTATTTTGAATCTTTTCTTAGATTGTGCTATTTTAATCAATTCTTTATCCATTAAGTCCATAAAAAAACTGTATTCAGCAGCAGATAATGATCCATCTACACCAATTCTATTTTTAGATAAAAAATAATTATATAATTGTTCAAAATCAGGAACAGTTGTTCTTATTGTATCTGTCATAGCTAAATAACAACCACGATTAGTTAAACTACAAGGATTAATACCCTTGGCACTTAAATATTCACAGATTTTTTCTTTTTCACTTACTAACATAATATTCCCCTTTACAGCAAGCAATATTATAACACGTATTTGTACTTTGTCAAACAGGATTTATAAACATTTAATAAAAAAAGAAGGTTTCCCTTCTTTAAATCCATACGCCCCATAAAATAGAAATACCAGCTAAAACTATTCCTGCAAACCAGAAAACTTTAACGATATCTGCTTCTTGCCATCCTAATTTTTCAAAATGATGATGTAAAGGTGTCATTAAGAAAACACGTTTACCAGAAAACTTAACTGATAATAATTGAATAATACATGATAATGTTTCTATTACAAAAACACCAGCTACAACGATTAAAGTTAATTCATGATTTGTAATGATAGCTACAGCGGCTAATGTACCACCTAAAGCTAAAGAACCTGTATCTCCCATAAATACTTTAGCAGGATGTGCATTGTAAAATAAGAACGCTAATAAAGAACCAACTAAAATAAAACAGAAAACACCAATATCACTATTACCTTCAATACCAACTGAACCCCAAGCAATTAATGCAAAAGCTAAGAAAGCTACAGCTGATAAACCACCTGCTAAACCATCCAAACCATCTGTTAAATTAACAGCATTACTACTTGCTACTAGCATAAACAAAATAAATAAGAAATAGAACCATCCCATATTAATTGATATACCAAATGTATATATATCAAGTATTGGTTGATTTCCACCTTTCATGAATAAAAAGAAGAAAACACCAGCTATAGCAATTTGACCTATTAATTTTTGTATAGGAGATAAACCATCATTATTCTTTCTTTTAATAATTAGATAATCATCGATAAATCCTAATAAAGCATAAGCTAGAAAAACAAATAAAACAATAGCTAAATTATATGTAAGTTCTAATTTGTTCATTCCGATTAAAATAAATACTGATAAAAATGTAGGAACGATAAATATTAAACCACCCATAGTTGGAGTTCCATTTTTATCTTTATGAATTTTCATCCAACTACTAACTGTTTGCTTAACATTCTTCCTTAAAAAAGGAATTAATATATATCCAAATATAATTGCTAATATAAATCCTATCATAAAAGCTAATATAGATTTTGCTAAAATTAACATACTACCATCTCCATTAAATATTGCGTAAAACTATTTCTTTATCATCAAAATCATATTTGACACCTTTAATTATCTGATAAGTTTCATGTCCCTTACCTAACACTAATAGTATATCATTTTTATTTAACATTTGTATACCCTTTATGATAGCTTTTTCACGATTTTTTTCAATTAAATAATTATTCATCTCTAAAGGAACTATATCATTTATAATATCATCCGGATCTTCATAACGTGGATTATCATTAGTAAAAATAACTACATCACTATTTAAACAAGCAATTTTACCCATAAGAGGTCTTTTAGTTTTATCCCTATTCCCACCACAACCAATGATAGTAATTATCTTTTGATGCTGTAATTCTTTTACAGATGAAATAACTTTTTCTACAGCATCTGGTGTATGAGCATAATCAATAATTATTAGATTATCATCCTTTTTTACAACATCCATTCTTCCTTTTGGCGAAGACAATAATGGAACTATATCTTTAATATCTATTTTAAGTTCACCAAATAACGCTATAACACATAACAAATTATATAAATTATGTTTACCAATCAATTTTGATTTATATGGAACGCCATTAACCTTAAAAGTACTACCATCTAAGGATAATTTATCATCACTTAACATATAATCACTTTCGCCAAAGCCATATGTTATGGTATTATCACGCATAAAATAAGTATAGTTCTTATCATCAATATTAACAAAAGTTTTTAAAGTAACTTTATCAAATAGTAACTGTTTACACTTAATATAGTTATCCATTGTCACATGATAATCCAAATGATCTTGCGTTAAATTAGAAAAAATACCATACATAAACTCTAAGCCATCTAATCTTTTCATATCTAATGCTTGACTACTACATTCCATAACAACATATTCAACATCCTTAGAAACACATTCTAATAATAATTCATATAACTCCAAAATATCTGGTGTGGTATTATTTAAATCTTTAATTTTCCCATCGATATAAAACCCAATTGTACCAATATATGCACATTTATGATGTGCTTTATTTAAAGCCTGATAAATTAAGAAACATGTTGTCGTTTTACCATTAGTGCCTGTCATACCAATTAGTTTTAAATGCTTAATTTTATCATAATAATTATCATGTAAGTATTCGATTAAATATTGATGAGTATCATTAACAACTATTGTCTCAACATCATATAAACCTTTCTCAACAATAACTTTAGAAGCACCTTTTTTAATTGCATCCAATACATAATCATGACCATCATGATATTTCTTTAATGCAATAAAGGTATCACCTTTAACAATTTTTCTCGAATCATCCCTAATCATTTAAATCACCTATGATAATTTATGCAATATCAAAAATTAGGTTATATAACTTCACTCTTTCGAATAATATAAGTTTTTTCATTAGCATAAAAAGCATAAAAAACATCATCAAGATTTAAATTATTTTTATTCAAAATATGATATATCCAGCTTTCATTCTTATTAATATTTTTAATAGTATCATAATTGATAACACCATCTATAATAATTGGCATAGGATATACCCTATCCTTAAAAACAGAAAGTTTACCATTATTTTCTAAAACAGCATATTTAACCTCTTCAATACTTTTTACTCCTTGTTCACGCAATTGCGATATCAAATCATCCAAACTATATCTTAGTTTTTTCATTTTACTAAAATTCAACTTACCATTATTAATAATAACAATAGGTTTACCATCAACAAAATTTCTAATACGATCACTTTTTAAAGAAATATAACTTAATAGCATTTGTAAAGATACTAAAACTAAAATAGGAATTATAGAAATGAGTAAAGACTTACCTATTTCGATACTCATAGCCGCCATTTCAGCTATTAACATAGAAACTATTAAATCAATAATACTTAACTTCCCTACCTCTTTTTTACCCATAACACGATAGCATAAAATAATATAAAAATAAAGAAATAACGTCTTTAAAATAAGATTAAAATACATTTTATCACCCACTTAATTATGATTAATAGTTATATTTTTTATACAGCATCATAGTTTATATTAGGTGATATTTATTAAAAAGTTATGTAAACCATTATATATAAGTTTTTCTATACTCTTCATACTAACATTCATAATTACACTATTAAGTTATATTAATATATTAAGTTATAAAATAGTTAATATATTTTCTTATATTATTCCTTTTATTTCATTTTTTATTGGTGGATTATTATTTGGTAGAAAAACAAACAACAAAATCTTATTAGAAAGTTTAAAACTAAGTAGTATATATATAATCATACTTCTTTTGATCAATATACTTTTATTTAAACAATTTGATATTTCTAATATTATTTTATATAGTGTCATTATAATATCTACCATACTAGGAAGCATTTTAGGTACAAATAAAAAGGCTAATTAGCCTTTTTGTCATATTTATCAATAAATTCTTTAGAATACTCTTCAAATCTATCCTCTTTAATAGCCTCTCTTATTTCTTCAGTTAGGCGAATTAAAAATCTTAAATTATGAATAGATAAAAGTCTTCCAGCATTTGTTTCATTACAAACCAATAAATGTCTTACATAAGCTTTCGTAAAGTTCTTACAAGTATAACAATCACAACCATCTTCAATAGGCGTAAAATCTTCCTTGTATTTAGCATTATGTAAATTAATTTTACCGCATCTTGTAAATGCATTACCATGACGAGCAAGTCTTGTTGGATGAACGCAGTCAAACATATCGACACCTTGACGTACACCTTCTAAAATATCTAAAGGTTCACCTACACCCATTAGATATCTAGGCTTATCTTGAGGTAAATAAGGAATAGCATAACTAATCATTTTATACATAACATCTTTAGGTTCACCTATAGAAGTTCCTCCTATACTATAACCATCAAAATCAAGCTTAACCGTTTCTTCGGCAGACCATTTTCTTAAATCCTCAAATTCGCCACCTTGAACAATACCAAATAAACTTTGATTAGGATTGCTATGTACATCTTTTCCTCTCTTAGCCCATCTTAAAGTTCTTTCCGTAGATGCTTTAGCATATTCATGAGTAACAGGATAATCAATACATTCATCAAATGACATAGCAATATCACTATCTAGTTTATTTTGTATTTGGATAGATAATTCAGGTGTTAGTAAAAGTTCACGTCCATCAATATGACTCTTAAATTTAACGCCTTCTTCAGTGATATCCTTCTTTTTAGCTAAACTAAATACTTGAAATCCACCTGAATCTGTCAATATAGGACCATCATAATTCATGAATTTATGTAAACCTCCAGCATGTAAAACAACATCCTCACCTGGTCTTAACCATAAATGGTATGTATTAGATAAAATGATTGCAGAATGAATAGCTTTTAATTCCTCAGGCATTAATGTTTTAACATTAGCTAATGTTCCAACTGGCATAAACATTGGTGTATCGTAAGTTCCATAATTGGTATGTAACTTACCCAATCTAGCCTTACCATCATTCTTTAATAATTCATATTTAATTTTCATCAAAATCACCTTTAGTAATTATATCTTAAATTATCTATCTTGACAAGTTATAAATAAAGTGTTATTATACATTCGTTTTGAGAAAAGGGGTTTATTATGTCAATTTTTGGAAGAACAATATATTATGATAGCAGAGCATTTAATTTTAATACTATCAACTTTGGAAAATTTATTTCTGTCGACGAAATGCAAAATATCGATAAAGCAAGTTTTGATAAGGTAGCAAAAAACATCGCAACTACTTTATATAGTATTCAAAGTTCTAATTACGGGCATATTGATGCTTGCGAAACTAGTCGTTTAGCTAAAACAATATATACAAACTATACATATAATAACTGGTCTATGCAAGAAAAAATATTATATGAAACTATGATAATGGCTAGAGATGATGAACATTTTATCAAAATTTTATTAGAAGCTAACGTAAACCTAAAAAGTCTATCAATAGTTTTAAAATACGCTAAAAAATATCGTGATGGCGAAATAAAAGAAGCCGATGAGAAATTTGTAAGATGGATTAAAAATTTAACTACGGCTTGTAAAAACTATTATGACTTAATTACAAGTGAACAAATTTTAAATAAATGTTCTTATGTAGTAGCTTTTAAAAAAGATGTATTTGAACAAATGGAAACTGAAAAAAGCCAAAGTGAAGAAAAAGATAAGTTAAGAATACACAAATAAGTGTATTTTTATTAACCTTTATAGTTGAGAAAAGGAAGTGTTGTATGCTTGATTATCGAAAAGTATTAACTATATCAGATATGCGCAAAATTGATGCGTATGATAAATTAAAGATTCATGAAGAACTTATTAAAGTTCAAAGAAAAATAAAGAGTAAGTATGGAAGTTTAGGTTATGATTATTTATATGACTATGCTATGGACATACAAAAAAAATATAAGTCTTTAAATGAAGTTGAAAAAAAACTATTAGAAATATCTATTATGTCAAATGACAATGAAAACTTTATTAAAACTCTATTAAAACATGGTATTTCATATAAGCATTTATATATGCTATTATGTTATATATATGCTGTAAAAGCCCAAGATTTAAGTGAAATAGAGAATAATAAAGATTTAAAAGAAGAATTAGAAAAAATAAGTATGTTAGGAACAATAATTAACCCACTTATGACAAGAGAACAAACTATAAATAAATGTACACAGGTAGTCGTTTTTGATAAACAATTATACAAATCTTTAGAAAAAAAACACATAAAAACACGTTAAATACGTGCTTTTATTTTATCTAAATTCATAGCCCTACTACCTTTAATATACAAAATATTACCTTCTTTAATATGTATATTAATATAATTAATGACATCTTCAATATCATCAAAATGTTTTCCTTTAATATATTTAGTATAATTACCAATCAATAAAACATCTTTATCTTTTATCTTTTTTAAATATTTATTAACTTTTAAATGATACTTCTTACTATACTTACCCAACTCAAGCATATCACCTAAAACAATTATCTTGTGTTTAGATGATTTTTTTATTATTTCTAAACTGTTAATAAGTGCCTCATAACTACTATTATAACTATCATCAAAAATAATATAATCTTTATATATAACATTTAGTCTACCTTCCAAAGGTTTGAAGTTTGATATACAATCACACATTTTAGCTATATCGATGTGCATTTTTATACCTATTACCATGGCAATGAACAAATCATTTAAAGCAGCTTTACCAGGTATATTAAAAACAAAATGATAGTTATCTTTATCAAATTCTGTATGATCTAAATAGTATTGAATATTGTTAACATTTAAAAGTTTAGCTGTTACTTTGACAGCTTTTTTTATTTTTTGTAATCTCCTATCATTTCCTACATATAAATAATCGACGTAATTACTTATCTCCATTTTAGCTTTATATATATTTTTTGTGCTACCTAAATTACCTATATGAGCTGTACCTATATTGGTAATAACACCATAATCAGGTTTACAAATATTTGATAAATAGTTTATTTCTCCTTTATGATTCATACCAAGTTCTACAACACAAAAATCATAACTATTATTTAGTTTTAAAAGTGTTAAAGGTAAACCAATATGATTATTAAAATTCTTCTCTGATTTTAAAACCTTATACTTTGTTTGCAAAATAGAACTTATTAATTCCTTAGTCGTTGTTTTACCACAACTACCTGTTATAGCAATAACTTTACCATCATATATACTACGTAAATACATACCTAATTTACTTAAAGCTTCTTTCGAAGATACAACATTAATAGTTATACAATCATATTTAGTATCTCCCTCGGTAATGACAGCTTTAGCTCCCCTTTCGATAGCTTCATCGATATAATTAATACCATTATTAAGCGCTATAAAAACATCATTATCAACAACTAGTTTAGAATTTGTTTCAAATTTATTTATAACAAAATCTCTTTCATCTTCCATATCAAATAACGTCAATATATCTTTAATGTGCATATATATCACCTATAATAATATATTAATTTAATTCGTCTTTATGAAAATATTTTAAACCCGTCATGATAACAATCGAAACAGGCAAAGAAATTATGATACCAACAAAACCAAATAAACTACCAAATATAAAGACCGATAAAATAGTTATTAAAGGATGTATTTTATTACTTTTGCCATATACCCACGGGTTGATAAGATAAGCGTCGATAAAACCAAAAATAATCGTCAAAATTAAGACTTTTATCCCTAAAGTTTGATCAAGCCCTAAACTTATAAAGACAGCAAAAACTTGAACTATCATACCGCCAAAAAAAGGTATAAAATTAGATAAACTTGATAGTATACCAAGTAATAAAGCATATGGATGAGATAATAATAAATATATAATTGTATATTCGATAAAACTGATTAAACTAATTGTTAAAAAACCTTTTATATATTTGAACAATTCACAATCAATAATTTTTAAATAATTAAAAATTATTTTAGATTTTTTATAAACATATTTTTTTATAAAAGTTTTAATATTTTCAAAATCAACTAAAAAATAAAAACATGAAACTATTACTATAACAATACTAGATAATAGATCAATCGATTTATCAACAAATTTAATTAATTTTAAAGATAGACTAGAATCAAATGATAAATTTTTAATAATACTTATCATATAAGTTATACAACTTAAAAATTGTTTATATGTAGAAGCTAAAAAGCAAAATAAAACTATAAATACCATTATTAAAATTATAATAAGCATTATTACACCCATAAAACGTTTTATTTTATATCTTTCTAGATATTCTAAAAAAGGATTCAAAGTATACGCTAAAAAGAAGCCTAAAAAAATAGGTAGTACTATATCAATACACCTATTTATAAACCATAGCCAATAACTAGAAGTCTTACATATAAAATAAAATATTATCGACACTAAACATATATTTATAAGTTTAAAATCTAGTTTGTTCATTTTACTCACTTTCTAATAAAATGGTAACAGGTCCAACATTAGTTAAATTAACCATCATATCTGTTTGAAAAATGCCTGTCTGAACATCAATATTATATTTTTTTAATTCTTCATTAAAAATATCATACATAGAACTTGCACATTCAGCTTTCATTGCTTTAACATAACTAGGTCTATTACCTTTTTTACAATCGGCATATAAAGTAAATTGTGAAATACTTAAAATACTTCCATTAATATCTATAACCGATTTATTCATTATATGATTCTCATCATCAAAGATACGCAAATTAACTAATTTTTTAGCTAAATATTTAATATCTTCGATGGTATCATCATCTTTAAAGCCTACTAATGCAACTAAACCATTATCAATCTTACCAACTATTCTGTTATCAACAGATACAGTTGCATTCATACCTCTTTGAACTAGTATTCTCATTTAATTAACCTTTCCACAGATATAACTCTTTTAAGCATAGTTAAATCATTAATATACTTATTTAATTTTGTTATATTTTCTACAGAGATAGTTAATTCATAAAGATAATTATCATCTTCACTAATATTTTTAATACTTTCAACTGTTATATCACTATTAGATGTTTTAGCAATTATCTCCATTAAAATATTTTTATCTTGAATAGTTCTTATAAGTAAACTAGTACGATACTTTTCTTGAACATTTGGATTCCATCTTACATCGATGAATCTCTCATTGAAATCACTGATATTTGGACATATACTACGATGAATTGTAATACCATGACCTTTTGTTATATATCCAATGATATCATCACCACATATTGGACTACAACATGAAGCAATATTAACTTTAATATCATCAATACCTTCTACTAAAATATTATTTTTAATATTATGTGAAGTTACTGTCTTATTTTGAATTCTATCTAAAACAATTTGCTCTTTAGATTTTTCTTCTTCATACAAAGCATTTATTACTTGTGTTGCCGTAAATTTATTATTACCAATACTAATATACAATTCATTTATCTCTGCTATTTTAAAATATGCGAAGATCTTATTTAAATTATCTTGTGTATAAAAACTAGCTAATGGTATTTTTCTTTTCTTTAATTCATTATTTAAAGTTTCTTCTCCTAAAGATGCATAATCATCTTTAATTGTTTTATTAAAGAAAGCTTTAATCTTATTCTTAGCTTGCGTTGTTTGCGCAATATTAATCCATTCACGGCTTGGCGTTGATGATTTATTTGTCTTAATCTTAACAATATCATTGTCTTTAAGCTCATAATCAAGTGGAACAATACTGTTGTTTACTAAAGCACCAATCATCGTATCTCCTACTTTAGAATGCACACGATAAGCAAAATCAATAGGCGTTGAACCTTTTGGTAATTCGATAACGTCGCCATCTGGTGTAAAGACATAAACACTTTCTTTTAAAACATCCTCTTTGACCATATCAATGTACTCTTGATCAGAACTATTATTACTATTTAATTCCATCAATACTCTAAAAAATTGTAATTTTTGTTCCATCTGACTTTGCATGTCAGATTTACCCTCTTTATAAGACCAATGTGAGGCAATACCATTTTCAGCCACTTTATCCATCTCATAAGTTCTTATTTGAACTTCATATACCATACCATCCACACCAAAAACAGTTGTATGTAATGATTGATACATATTCGTTTTAGGCATAGCTATATAATCTTTAAAACGATGTGGCATAGGTTTAAATTTGGAATGAATTAAACCTAATACTTGATAACATTGCTCTTTTGTTTCAACATAAACTCTTAAAGCTAAGAAATCATATATTTCATCAAATGTTTTACCTTTATCTAGCTTTTTATAGATACTATAAATACTTTTACTACGACCCTTTATTTTATGTTCAATGCCATTTTCATTTAATATAGATGAAATACTTTCTTTCATCTTATTAATATAATTATCTCTTTGTACTTTACTTTTATTTAATTTCTCAACAATTTGAAAATAAACATCTGGTTTCGAATAACGTAAAGATAAATCTTCTAATTCTGATTTGATAGAATTAATACCCAAACGATGCGCTATAGGAGTAAAAATATCTAATGTTTCTTTAGCTTTTTCTCTTTGTGTTTTCTCATCTAAAGCCCACAAAGTTCTCATATTATGTAGTCTATCAGCCAATTTTAAAAACATTACTCTAACATCTTCTGTTAAACCAACTAATATTTTTCTTTGATTTGATATTAAAGCATCAGTATCACCTGAGAAACTAATACGATTAATCTTAGTTATACTTTCAACTAATTTAGCTATTTCATGTCCAAAAATTTCTTCAATTTCACTTATTTCGACATTGCATTGCTCATTTATCTCATGTAATAAGGCAGCACAAATAGTACTATAATCAGCTTTTATTTCACTTAAAATATAAGCGACATTTAAAGGATGCACGATAAAATCCTCACCGCTTATACGTTTTTGTCCTTGATGATGTTCAAAGGCAAAGTCATAAGCTTCTTTAATCTTATCTAATTGTTTTTGTTCGCTTAGATATTGCTTTAATTTTTCTTCTAATTGTTCATATGTTTCAATCATTATGCTCACTCTTCTTCAAAATATACTCTTCTATTTACTAAATTCAATTTTTGTTTTAAATAATTATCTATAATACCATTATCGGTATTTAAAATATCGGATACCATATCATACAATTCTAAATCAGTAGCTTTTTTCCATTTTACCTCTTTGAAAAAATTCCATATATCTTCTATTTTTATGTAAGGATAGCCATCCCTTTTCATCTCATTTTGTTTTGTTATTAAGGCGGGTTTTATACGATTATATAATTCTTGTAAACTATTAAATTCTACGTCCATAATTTCCTCCTAATATTTTTTATCCCATACACATAACATTATATAGGAAAAATAAAAAAATTTAAAGGTGAAATATGAAAAAAAATAAATTTATCAAATCAACGCTTATTCTAATAATAGGCGGCTTTGTAACCAAAATATTAAGTATGGTTATCAAGGTTGTAACAACAAGATTAATAGGAACTGAAGGTATAGGATTATATATGCTTATTAACCCAACCTTTATTCTCTTTATATCCTTATGTACATTCGGTATGCCGACAGCTATATCAAAGCTTGTATCCGAAGAAAAAAGTAGTAAAAAAATAATGTTGTCAGCTACTTTTATTACTATTATAATCGATATCATTTTAATGTTAGTTATCATACTATCATCAAAGTTTATAGCTTATAACCTTCTACATGAACCAAGGGTTCAAAAAGCTATTATAGCTATATCTTTCGTCTTACCTTTCATAAGTATATCAAGCATACTGAGAGGATACTTTTTTGGTAAACAAAAAATGCTACCTCATGTTATATCGAATATTATTGAAGACATAATTCGAATGCTCTCTATTATCTTATTCATACCGCTATATATATCAAAAGGTATAGAATCCGCTGTTTACTTTTTAGTCATATCAAATATAATTAGTGAATTATCATCCATCATGACCTTACTTTTATTTATACCTAAGCAATTTAAAATATATAGTTCTGATGTCATATATGTAAAAGATATTATGCACATAAGTGTACCAACAACCTTTGCAAGATTGATAGGATGTATAGGGCTATTTTTAGAGCCGATTATCTTAACATATTTTTTATATAAAGCCGGTAATACGAGTGACTTTATAATTAATGAATATGGTATTTTAAATGGCTATGTTCTACCTGTCATACTACTGCCATCTTTTTTTACTAATGCTATTTCACAAGCACTATTACCAGATGTAAGTAATTACTATAGCAAAAACGATAACGAAATGGTTTTAAAAAGAATAAAACAAGCTATTTTCTTTTCACTATTGATAGGAATTCCTTGCACTATTATATTTACAGTAATACCACAGTTGCCTTTACAACTATTGTACGATACAACAAGTGGTATAAACTATCTTAGATTTTTAGCGCCTATATGTTTAATGCATTATATTCAATCACCTCTAACTAGTGCTTTGCAAGGACTTAAACTATCTAAAGAAGCCATGTACGGAACCTTAGGTGGTATTATTGTAAAAACAATTTTATTAATTATATTATGCTTATGTAACTTTAAAATATGGAGCTTGGTTATAGCCGATAGCATTAATATTTTTTATGTAACTATTCATCATATTTTAGTAATCAAAAAAAGACTAAACTAGTCTTTCATTATTGCTTTCAACTTTAGTTTGATACGTTGTATAGCATTATCAATAGCTTTAGGATCCCTGTCTAAAATATCGGCTATTTCTTTATATTCAAAGCCCTCTTTTTTTAATTCAAAAACATTGCACTCAAAATCAGTTAATTTTTCATTTAATTTATTCAATAAATTTTCTTGATTATCTATCTCTTCTAACATTAAACTAGGTTCAAAACTATTATCAACTAAAAATTTATCCATTGTATTCGCATCATCATCTTCAAAGGAAACAGATTGATTCAATATAATATTCTTATGACTTCTTGTACTTTTTACTAAGCTAATAAGTTTTCTTTTAATACATAATCTTGCATAAGTACCAAAATTAGCTTCCTTGTCTTCTCTAAAACTTTTTATAGCCTCATTCAAACCAAGCATGCCCTCTTGTACTAAATCATTTAAATCAACGCCACCATCGCAATATGGAATGTATTTTTTAGCTAAATTAACAATTAAAGGTCTATACTTATAGATCAACAATTCGTTAGCATCTTCATTACAACTGTAGATTTGATCTAATAATTCATAATCATTGAATTCCTTGTAATTCATCTTCTTATTTCAAATAGAATAATAGCTGCTGCAACAGATGCATTCAAGCTATTAACTGTCCCTTTCATAGGAATAGTGGCTATAAAATCACAAGACTCTTTAACTAATCTAGACATACCACTACCCTCATTACCAATAACGATAGCTACTTTTCCACTATAATCTATCTCTTTATAATCAGTACCATTCATATCTGTACCAATGATCCAATAACCATTTTCCTTTAAATAATCAATCGTATTTACAACATTTGTAACACTAGCTATTTTAACTCTATCTAAGCATCCAACACTTGTTTTCATAACTGTTCCATTAACATCAACTGATCTATCTTTAGGTATAACAATATCGGTAATACCAGCTGCTTCACATGTTCTTATAATAGCCCCAAAATTATGAGGATCTTCTAAATGATCTAAAATAACTATAACATCACTATTTAATTCACTTATATCATAATACTTATAATCTTTAATTTTTAAGACAATACCTTGATGTAAGCCATCAACCATACGATCTAATCTTTCTTTATCAACATACTCGATTGGACATTTTAATGAATTTAATAATTCTCTATCCTTAAAATTCTTTAAAACATAAGCTTTCTCGATATCTTTAATATCTTTAGCTACATTTTTGCCATATACGTACATACCTAATCACCTTCTATACAGTAATTTATTATATCACGAATTCTTTCTTCTTTGTTATTTAATTTTAAGTAACCGATAACAGCTTCAAAACCTGTTGCATGTTTATAAGTTAAAATATCAGTATTTTTAGGATGGCTATTTGATTTATAATTTCTAGCTCTTAAAAATACTTGTTTTTCCTCTTCTGTCAAAAAATTATCTTCTAACATTTTAGTTACAAACTTACATTGACCTTTCGCACTTACATATTTTATAGCTTCTTTTTGTAGATTATTTACTTTATTAATACCTTTATTTATTAGATATTCTCTTATGTATATTTCATATACCGCATCACCTAAATAGGCTAAAACTAACGAATTAATCATTATTATCCACCCTATCAAAAGTTATATTTTTAAAATATGACTTAATATCATTCATGATAACTGTTATTACTTTATCGTAATCAACTAATCCACCTTTAACTAGGCATCCTCTTTTTTTACCTATAATGTCCATTGTATCAGCGATATCTTCAGCTATTTCTTTAATACCATATCTATCTTCTAATTGTTTAGGATAGTATTCATATAATGTATTTAAAATATATTCACAAACATTGTATAAAGGAAGTATTTCTTCTTTTATAGCAGATAGACTAGCTAGATTGAAAGCTACTCTTTCTTCATCTAATTTAGGCCATAAAATACCTGGTGTATCCAATAATTCAATTTTTTCATTAATTCTTATCCAATTTAAATTCTTGGTAACACCTGGTTTATTACCTGTTTCAACAGCTTTCTTACCTACTAATCTATTCAATAATGTTGATTTACCAACGTTAGGTATACCAATTATTAATACTCTAGCAGCTTTCTTAAGCATACCTTTATTCTCTCTTTTTTCATTTATAGATACCATTAATTCATCTGTTACACGATATAGAGGTTTTAAATTACAATTAGTTTCTAAATCTAAAGGAACAACTTTATAACCTTTTTCTTCATAATATTTTATCCACTTAGCTGTTTCTACTTTATCGCATAAATCATATTTAGTCATTACTAAAACACGCGGCTTATTTTTTATTATTTCATCAATATCTTTGATCTTAGATGAATATGGCATTCTAGCATCGATTACTTCATAAACAATATCTATTAAATCTAATTGTTCCTTAACTAGTCTTTTTGTCTTTGCCATATGACCTGGATACCAGTTTATATTAGTTTTATTATCATTCATTTGGATCAACTCCTTTACTACAATTCATTTTTTAAGATTGAATAATATATTTGTGGGGTATATACTCCTGTTTTTTTATCCAATCTTCTTTCTCTTAATTCACCATCTTTTTTCATACCAGCTTTTTCCATTACTCTTCCACTCGCAGGATTATATCCAGCATGATGAGCTTCAACTAAATGAAAATCACAATCTATAAGTAAATATTCAATAACTCTTCTTATTGCTTCAGTTGCATATCCTTTGTTCCAATACTTTGACCAAATACAATAACCTATTTCTCCATAATTTTTTCTTTTATATAAATTACATACATCAATACCACCAATTAGTTCATGAGTATCTTTAGTTTCAATTAACCATTTATAGAAATCTTTTTTTTCATATTGTTCTATCCAACTATTAATTATTTTTGCTTGTTCATCAATTGTTTTGCAAGGACTCCAACTTAAATTTTCAGCCATAACTTCATCAGTTATATATCCATTATAAAATAATTCTTCAATATCATCTGATTCAAATCTTCTTAATATTAATCTTTCAGTCTCCAATGTTTTTGTACCAAGATCTATCATATATTTCACCTCTTTTCAAAAAGTTTAACCGTCAATACCAAGTATCAAATACTATGCTATTTTTGGTACTTTTTTATATATTTTTTATACTTTTTAGTAATTATTTATTAAAAAATATAATTACTAAACACTTAGTTTTTCCTTATTTTATAGGAGTTTCACGAATGGCTAGACTAAATCAATATCAACCAATTTATATTGGTTTTATTTTCATTCATTTGGATCAACTCCC
>JAEEYW010000005.1 GCA_016288305.1 Caryophanales bacterium
CCATTTATCTCTGTATAAATAACATTACTATTATCATTTTCATTATCAAAATCTCTTGTATGTAAAAAATATAATTTATTATTATCTATATTTAATTCATTAACACAAGAATAATAATGTATCTTCTTTTTATCTAATAGCTTCATCAATTGCTGTTCTAGATTATTAAATCCACCACAATTAAAGATTACTTTCTCTACTTTAAAATTATTTACTAAATTAATCGCTTCTCCCATATGGTCAAAGTCGCCATGACTAAGTATAAGATAATCAATTTTTTTAATACCTCGTGATTTTAAATATGGTATAGTTTTGTTTAAAGCAATACTATAGTCACTTCCTGTTATACCACCTGTATCAAGTAAAATAGTTTTGCTTTTAAGTTCCATAAGAATACTATCACCTTGTCCAACATCAATACTAGTTACATAATAATTGGAATTAAAACTTTTCACATTAGCATGTAAGAAAAGAAGTAAAACAAGCCATATGCCGCACTTAAAATTATGTAAAGTTAACGTTATAAAAATGTAATACAGCAAAACAATATAAAATGGCACATGACACATTGTAATTACTATATTAAAAGAATTTAAAAACATAGATAGATTTTCTAAAATATTGGTTATAATGACTAAAATTTTGTCAAGAAAAGGAAAAATGAGCGTAAGTAACGAAAATGGAAAAACAATGAAAGACACAAAAGGAACAAAGATGATATTTAAAAATACACTACTCAAATTAATGCTATAAAAATTATTTATAACAATTGGTAAGCCTGCTAAAAAACTAATAAGTGAAACTATGAGTACTTTCACAAAATAATTATTGAATCGATTAATTAGTTTGCTGAACATAATCAAATAAAAACTAATGGTAAAGCTAAATAAAAAACCAACATTAAATATGTAATATGGATTATATATAAGCATACAACTAACAACTATGATAACTAATTTTTTAATATCAATACTTTTAGAAAATATAAAAAACAAAGTTGCTCTTATAACAGATGGCGTAAAACTAGTTAAAAAAGCATAAAATATCAAAAACAAACTTATAATAAGATGGTGACACTTAATTTTTTTAAACACAAAAGTCAAAATAGCAGCCAATAATGAAATATGCATACCCGAAATAGCAAGTAAATGACTTATCCCATTTTCTTGATATACCTGCTTTATGTTATCATCAAGTTCACTTTTGTCTCCTAAAATAAATGTTTTAACATAGCTCTTACTTTCCAATTGTTCTATTCTTTTATATATTAAACTTTTAATTTTATATAGACCTGTGGATAATGAAATTTTTTCAATACTATCAGCTGACATAATCACGTGTATTTTGTTGCTATAAAGATAATTACGGTAATTAAACATGTTAAAAATGCTATTACCAACAGGTACAGTTATCTCGCCACTAGCACTTATAACATCACCTATCTCATATGTGGAATTATTTTTATACTTGGTTATTCTTATTTTTTCCTTACCAGATAAAATAATTGTTACTTTATCATCAATATAGCTTACATCAATAATAGTTCCTTCTACTTTGCCATAACCAACTTCATACTTTTTAAAATACAAGCCATTGCTGACGACAATATAAACGTATATTAAAACTAGAACTAATACTTTATATAGTGATGAAATCTTTAACTTTTTCATACAACGATGCACTTATGCCTTTAACGCTAGTTAGTTCTTCTATACTGTCAAATAGTTTTGTATTACGATATTCTATGATAGCCATTGCTTTAGATTCGCCTATACCTGATAAACTCATCAATTGTTCCAATGACGCTTTATTTAAAGACACCTTACCATCAGAAATGGTACTATCAATTTCCTCAATTTTTTCTATTGCATCAACGGTTTCATCGTTCTTTTTAACATAAGAAACTACTATAGTCATTTCATCAGTCACTTTTTTGCTTAAATTAAGATTTGATGTATCAGCATCTTCCACTAAGCCACCACTAAGTTCAATGACATCAATTATGCGATCATCATGATTCATCGCATAGACACCGGGATATCTAATAGCTCCTTTTATATCAACTATAATACGTTCTTCTTCTTTCTTAGGTTCTTCTTCAATAGTTATAGGACTAACTATTTCATCTACCTCCTTAGGTAATTTATTAAAGATATAAACATCAAAAACAATTAAACATATGATTACAATAAAACTATATTTTTGCACATACTGCATTATAAAACACCTCCTATAAACTATATACGACAAAAGTATTATAAAATCCTGCAAGAAAATAAAAAAAAATATCCTTTATCGATATTTATTTTTGATTTACTACTTTTTCAACATTTTTAAATATACTGTTAACACCTTTTCGTATTACTGTGGATATGTAATTAGATATATTTAATCCCGCTTGTGATAACTTAGTCTGATAATTAATAGTAACCTTATAATTTTCTAAAGATATATCCTTGCCATTTTTAATATCCTCCTCAAATCGTTCAATTTGTTCCTGTGTTAACGCAACTTGCCTATGTTTTTCGTGTTCAAAATAACCATATTTATTGCTGACAAAGATAGTCAAAAAAATGATTAACAACACAAAAAGTATATTATTAAATATCTTGTTACCTTTCATCTAATATCACCTTTATAGCCTCAACTAATGCATCGATACTATTAATAATTTCTTCCTTTGTATTGCTAGACATACCAAGTTCTATAAGAAGATTGTTAGGACTTAAATCTTGATTAAAATCATCACGATATTTATCATATATACCTCTTGATACACCTGGATAATGTTGCGCTAAAAAGCTATCAAATGCCATAGCCAAAGACATATTATCATCATAATTTTTGTTCATAACAAACATTATCTTAGCATAATTATTATCGTTAATAGAAACATATGGTATAACACCTTTAGGAACAACATCACGATGGAGGTCAATAATCAAGTCATAGTTATCTTCCTTCAAAGCATCTTTCAAAAACTCGCGTGTAGCCAAATAACTATCCTCATATGGAAGATCATGTTCTTTAATATATGTGGAAGCACTCCTCTTTTCAACTATCGTATGAATGCCAATATTTTCAAGTTTCTCTTGTAATAACATAGATGCATCAATAACATCAAAATCTTCCTTATAAGCCTCTGTAGGATGTGTGTTATAAATATATACGTTATGCAAAAAAACATTCTTGTGATAATAAAATGCTTGTTTCACATTGCTTGGCTTATATAGTATTAGCTCAGGATTATTCATATCAACAACGAAATTAGTCATCTCAGTTAATAGATAATTTTCCTGTGATAAATGATAATTAGAAGTAGATAAAAACGATGAAACAAGTTTATCATTATAATTTAAAGTAATATTTTTATAATACTGTTGATATCCAAAATATAATAAAACACCAAGTACACATAATTTAAAAAAAGTCTTCACTTATATCACCTTACTTTACTATACTATTCAGTATAACAGCATATGAATAAATAAAATGTCAAAAAAAAGTACTTAATTGTACTTTTCTAATGTTTCTAATATAGGTGGTATAATTTGTTTCTTACGTGATACAATACCTTCAAGATATGTACCTTGTTCAATGTGATTTAGGCCATAGCTTTCTTCCAAAATACTAGCGGCACTATCGTTATAAATAACATATGCACCATTATTAATTATATCTGTAACAAATAAACACAAGATTTTGTAATCTTCGTTTTTAGATATTTGATTAATAAGTTGGATATATTCATCTTGGTAGTCTAAAACATCAGCTACATTACTAGTTAATATTTGACCTATACCAATATTGTCATCAGCATATTTAAACTTTTTAAAATCGTGATATAGAATATCTTCTTTAGTCATACCATCTAATGATGATCCAGCATTAAGCATATTCATACCATATTCTTGATGATTAACACCAGCTAATTTTTCAAGTTCTAAAACAGCTATCTTGTCATATAAAGTTGTTGTTGGCGATTTTAATATCAATGTATCTGACAATATACCTGATAACATCGCACCAGCCATTTCTTTTGGTACTTCTACTTTATTTTCTTTATACATATTATAAATAATAGTATTTGAACTTCCTACTGCCATATTTCTGAAGTTAATAGGAAGAGTTGTAGCTAAAGTCCCAAGTTTATGATGGTCAACGACTTCAACAATATTAGCCTCATCTAAACCATCAACACTTTGATCTTTCTCGTTGTGGTCAACCAAAATAACTTTTTTAGGATGACTATTAATTGATAAACTCAAAGGTAAAAGTCCTAAACATTCACCTTGTTTATTAACAACAGGATAATTAGAAAATTTAGTTCTAGCAGCTATTTCCTCAAATTTACTATAATAATCATTTTGCTCAATACATAATGGCATACTACAATGAACAGCTGAAATAATATAATTACTCAAATTAATCAACTTAGTTGTATGATATGTATCATATTCAGTTTTAATAATATTTACTTTATTCTCTTGCGCTAATTTATAGTTTTCTTCACTTAATTCCAAATCGCTGACGATAATAATTAATTTAACCTTGCTATCAATAGCATATTTTAAAATATTATTTCTATCACCAACAATTAAAATATTATCTCTACTAAGTTTAATATTTTCAACAAAGGTAGTACTTCTAAATGAAGCTGCAATAATTCTACCACTTATCTCATTATCAAACCTTAAAACTTCTTTACCTTTCAAAGTTTTGATAATATTATCATATGAAGTATTTAGATTTTCAAAATCACCTTCTATTAATTCCTTAGCTAATTCTTTTAATGTTACCATACCTTTAACAATATCATTGTCATCAACAATAGGTAATCCTGATAATCCATTTTCTTTCATATAGTTATATACATTATTAACTGATGTCTTTTCATTAACATAACATCCTTCGATATAATCTACATCTTTTATTTGTAATTTAACATCATTTAAATATTTTGGCTCAACCAAATTAAAATAATCTAATGCATATTTTGTTTCTTTATTAATTTCACCTAAAGTAACTGGTTCAGTATTAAATCCTAATTTATTTTTTAAATAAGATAAACTAATACTAGCGCATATTGAATCAGTATCAGGTTTTTTATGTCCAAAAACATAAATCGTATTCATACTACTTGCCTCCAAATAATTAAGTTATATACTTTTTTTTGATATTTGTCAATAGTTATTTGATATTTTCATGTAAAGTAGCATTAATTCCATTGGCTATAAGTAAGCTAAGCTTGTCGATAATAAAGTCTACCTCCTTAACTGTAACCATTAAGTTATACCCTATAGGCGATAGCACTTCAAAAATTAATTGTTTAATTTCACTATTATTAAGTTTACCTACCATTCCTAGTAATTGTTGCTTATCAACATCATCGATTTTTATATCCTTATAATTAGGCTTTAAGATAAATTTATGTAAAGGATTCTTATCTTTAGAATATACATAATGTTTATACATATAATCTATAGTATCACTAACAATTGTAACAGCATCTACAACTGTAGGTACGCCAATAGCTATACAAGGTACATTCAAAACCTCACTACTTATCTCTTTTCTACTATTACCCACACCACTACCAGGATGTATACCTGTATCCGTCATTTGAATAGTTTTGTTAACCCTATCGATAGATTGACTAGCTAAAGCATCAATAACAATTACCAAATCCGGCTTGAACATATCAACAATAGCTTTAATAATTTCACTTGTTTCCAAACCTGTTTGGCCTAAAACGCCAGGTTCTAAAGAAGATACACACCTATATCCGCTATCAACATCACCTAACATAAATAAATGCCTTGTTACTAACACTTTAGAAGCAACTTTAGGTCCTAAAGAATCAGGCGTTGAATGTTCGTTACCTAAGCCAACAACCAAAATGTTTTCACCATTAACCATACTTTTCAACTGCTTAATAAAGACATCCTCAACTTTTTTAAAACTATCATGATCAGTAATATCATCAAACTCAATGGTTATATATTTACCACTTTTTTTACCTATTTTTTTGCTGGTTTCAGCATCTATATCGACATTAGTTATTTTGATACCATTTTCATATGTGACCATAGTCTTTTCTTCATCATTCATAGCTTCAATAGCTAAATCCGTACGTATTTTATATTTGGATAAATCAATATTATGTCCCATAACATCACCAATACTATTGTTAGTTATATTCTCCAATTTATACAAAAAGTGTTGCATTTTTAATTATAAAATGGTAAAATGGGTATGATTTAAATGACTTGGAGGTGAATATCATGGCCAATATGAAAAATGCAAAGAAAAAAATTAAAGTAATCGCTAAAGAAACTGAACGTAATAATAACTATGCAGCAAGTATGAAAACTGCTTGTAAAAATGTAGAAAAAGCTATTAACGAAAAAAATAAAGAAGCTGCTAATGACAAATTAAAAGTTGCTGTTAAAAAAATTGACAAAGCTAAAAGCGCAGGTGTTATAACAAGTAACAAAGCTGCTAGAAATAAATCTCGTTTAACTAAAAAAGTAAATGCTATGGATTAACATTTACTTTTTATTTTGTTTTTAGTATAATTTAAATTAGGTGAGACTATGAAAAGTATATTAAGACTATTATTTCTTTTATTTATACTATCACTAACATTAATATATCAAAATAACATCAAAGAATTCATTTTAGATAACATCATATATGGAAAATCTCCTTATGAATACGTCGATAATAAATACGCCATTCCATATGAATTTAATTATGTTAGTTTAACTAATGATTACCGTGCTAAAAACAAACAACAAATATTAGATATTTTTTATACATATTTAAATAGTGGCTCTAGTGAATTTTATTTTTATTGTGACTATCCAGAATGCAAAAACGATATTAGTAAAATGACAACAGATAACACATTTACAAATATTAATAACTTTGTTGCACCTTTTAACACATATAATCGTTTAAATATAGCAATTTCCAATTGGGGAAAAATTGAAATAACATTAGAAAAAGCATACACTAATAATGAAATTACTCTAGTTAGTGAAAAAATGGATGAAATAGTATCACACATCATAACTGATGATATGACTGATACAGAAAAAATTAAAACTTTTCATGATTACATCATCAATAACACTAAATACGATCAAGAATATATCACTAATAATCTGAGTGATCTTACCAATAATTCGCATAGAGCTACAGGAGCATTATTATATAATAAAGCTTTATGCGGAGGATATGCACATTCTATGTCATTATTTCTAAATATGCTTAATCTTCCAAACTATCGTGTTTCATCTGAAAATCATATATGGAATCTTGTATATTTAGATGGCAAATGGTATCATGTCGATTTAACCTGGGATGATCCAATGACAACTAATGATAGAGATCTTCTTTTAGATAATTATCTTCTTATAAATAACAAAAAATTAAAATCATTTAATACCGGATATCATGATTTCGATGAAACGGTATATAGCGAAGCAAGCACTATATATTAACGATAGGAAGAGTTATTATAGCCTTAGTACCAATGAATTCCTTCGAATCATATGTGATACTACCGCCATGTGCTTCAATTATATTATAAGATAAAGATACGCCTAATCCAGAACCATTTTTCTTTGTTGTATAAAATGGTTCTTTTATTTTTGATAATTGTTCTTCATTCATACCAACACCATTATCAGATACTATAATTTTAATATTTTTATCATTTAATTCCGTAGATAATAAAATACATGGTGATTTATGTTCATCTATAGCTTCCAAAGCATTCTTTATGATATTTGTCATAACCTGATTTAAACGATTATAATCGCCTTCAATAAAAATTTCCTCATCATCTATTTCATATATAAAGCTTATATCTTTACTTTTCATAACCATATCAAATTGACTAGCTACATCATTCAACAATATATTTACATCTAATAATTCTTTATTAATTTTTATTTTATTAATAGATAAAAAATCCTGTAATAAGTATAATGTTTTATCGATTTCTTCTTTAATTATAGGAATATATCTTTCATGATCCTTATTAGAAAAATCAAACATATCTAAATAAGTTTTACATACAGCAATTGGATTTTTAATTTCATGTGTTATTTTAAATAATGATTCACTTATACGTTTTTCTTTTTCCATTTCTTTAATAGTAATGTTTAAATTTAAAGCATCATCACTAATTCTAAATACATATAAAATAAGATTGGATATAAGAACAAAAATTATTAATAAAAACGCTTCTACAACAACATTGAAATTAACGTATGAAAGCATAATATAAGTCATAACAATTTTATTAATAATAAATGAAATCGTTAAATAATGTTTTCTAAATTTATAATAGTAAGTTGCAACATATATTATGTAATATATTAAATACTCAATTATTAATAAAACATAAGGTATATGATAAGTTAAATAATATATATGAATCAAAACTATTCCCATCAATACACTTACTAAGTTTCTCTTATCAATAAAGGCCATAAGTAAAGGTATATTGATTAATAAAATTAAAATTGTTTCATTAGACAATATGCTATGTTCATAAAACAAGTACAAAGATGACATCAAAGAAAAATCCAATAATGAATTATCGTATTTATCAATATTTTTGCTATGTGCAATATGTATAAAACGAACTATGAGTGGATACAACAAAATAATTACATCAATAAGTAAGACATTAATAATCTGCATTTTCTTCACCTCATAAGTGCATTATACTATAAAAAAAGTCCGATTTTGTCGAACCTTGTCGAATAAACAAAAAAAGTGACATATCACTTTAATTGATCAATAAATTTTTCAATCTTACTAGCAGATTCACCTAAGATAATTTTTAATTTGTTATCCAATTCAACAATACCTTGAGCACCCATTTTTTGGATACCATCTTTATTAACTTTTTCAACATCTTTTAATTCAACAACAAAACGTGATTTGTTTGTTTCATAACTAATAATATTGTCCTTACCACCTAAATACTCTACTAATTTATTGGCTTCTAATTTAAAATCTTCTCTTTTAGATCTGATTATAGCAAATGCTATAATTGTTAAAACAACTATTATAGCTACATACTGCCATATAACATTACCCATTTATATCACCTTTTTTAATTATACTATAATTTGTTTTTTTTGTCATCTTTAATTGTATAAAATTATATTTTGGTGTAAGATTATAATGAGGGTGAAAACATATGAAAAGAATATCTAAATATAAAGTTGATAAAGCACTTCTTATTATCTTATTCTTACTTATCGGTATAAGCCTGGTTACAATTTATAGTGCACAAAATCTAATTGCTTCAAACACTTTAGTTTTAAAACAAATACTGTGGTATGTGATTGGTTTTGGATTTATATATGTAATTATGTCCGTAGGTAACGACTATATCCTCAGGAATTATTGGATATGGTATGTAATAGGTGTTGTATCGCTACTAGCCTTACTATTATTTGCCAAAGAAATAAATAACGCTAAATGTTGGTTTCAAATACCAGGTATTGGAACAATTCAGCCTAGTGAATTTATGAAAATAATATACATAATTGTCCTAGCTAATATGATAAATGAATTCAATAATAATTATTATAATCCTACCGTTGGCGATGAATTTAGATTTTTAATTAAAGTTGGTATCGTCTTTGCAATACCTGCCATCTTAACTTTCTTACAACCAGATACAGGTGTTGTCCTAATATATTTATTAATAACTATCGTTATGCTGTTTATATCAGGAATTAGATATCGTTGGTTTATTATTCTTTTTTCCATTATAATAATTTTTGTTGGCATCGTCTTAGGTATTTATTTTATTAATACTGACACATTTGTTAAAATATTTGGAACATCATTTTTCCTAAGAGTAGATAGATTATTGGATTGGTCAAATAGCAGTGGTTACCAATTAGAAAATGGTTTAGTATCTATAGGATCTGGTGGATTACTTGGTATGGGTTTAAATAACACACCTATCTATTTTCCAGAACCACAAACTGATTTCATTTTTGCTGTTTACGCTAATAATTTTGGTTATATTGGTTCTGTTATATTGATTACTATACTTGCTATATTTGATATTAAACTAATTAACTTAGCTATTAAGAATTCCAATCTTATAAATAAATATATAATTTCAGGAATAGTTGGTATGCTTATATATCAACAATTACAAAATATAGGTATGACTTTTGGTTTAATGCCCATAACCGGTATAACGTTACCATTTATTAGTTATGGTGGATCATCGCTACTAAGCTATATGATGATGATTGGTATTATATTCAATATTTCAAACCAAAACATTAGATATACAAATTAAAAAAAGATAGGTAACTATCTTTTTTCTGTACATTCATCTTCGATATTATATTTATACTGTGAATTATTAACTTCTACTTTAACATATTTGTTTTCATCAATATTATTCTTTGTAACAGGATCTTGAATAGGACTTTGTAAAATTTCTAATTCAACTAACGTAGATAACTTAATACAATAAATATTTCCATTTGTCTTCTTATAATTACTTGGATTATAACTCATATAAACCTCTGCTGATGAATTAATTATTTTCATCATTGCATCACTTATTTCAGCTTTCTTTCTATTAACATTTTTATTAATCAAAGTTATACCCAATACTGATATAGCAGCTATCAAAATAACAACAGCTATTAATTCAACTAATGTAAAACCTTTTTTCATCATGACCACCTATTTTAATCATATCACAATTTATAATTATTAACAAGTTTATATCTTACTATTCTCGTTAAAACTATAGTACTCATTATAACCTATAATTATGTGATCTAAAAGCTTAATTCCTAATATATTGCCTACTTTTTTTAACTGTTCAGTGATAACAATATCGTTTTGTGATGGTGTCGTTACCCCTGTTGGATGGTTATGAACACATATAATAGATGAGGCACTTACTAAATAAGCCTCTTTAAACACCTCACGTGGATGAACTAAACTTTGATTAATCGTTCCCATAAACAATAGTTTATCTTTGATTATTTTATTTTTAGTATCTAAATATAAACAATAAAAATATTCTTGTTTTTTATCGCTTAATATATCTTTATAATACTCAAAAACACTATAGGCATCCACTATTTTAATCTCATTGATACTTGTATATTTTTGATTTATTCTTTTTCCTAATTCGATAGACGCTAACAAATCACATGCTTTAGCTGTTTTGATACCTTTGATACTTATTAAAGTTTCATAGTTAATATCCTTTAATTCTTTAATGGAATCTAGTCTATTCAGTACATTATAAGCTAAAGTTTTAACCGAATTATCTCTTGTTCCTGATTTAAATATAATAGATAGTAATTCTTCATTACTCAATTTATCAACACCTAGATTGATTAATCTTTCTCTAGGTCTTTCTTTTATTGGTATATCTTTAATACTAATTTTTTCACGCTCCTTTATATTTACTTAATGTTTGACTTATTATTTCTTTAATTGTTGTTACATCATTAGTTTGTTTCAAAAAACTATCATATTCATATAAACTATTTATTAAATTGCTATCATTTAAACTTGTTGTTTTAACAATTGTTACAATATTTTTATCTCTATAATACTTTTGCAATTTAGATATATTATCACTATCTAATGTCATTGCTACATACACATAGTACATATTATCAACAGTACTATAAATATAATCCGATAAATTAGAAGTATTCTTAATCATACTTTCATATGATGAATATACACCTTGTTGAATCAAATAAGCTTTTGTCTCACCAAAAACAGGAAAACTAATTGGTTTATCATATTGCTTAAGCATATAATTGGACAATAAAAAACCGACTAATAAAGCCATAACAATAGTTAATAAATATTTTTTCATTCTATCACCATTATTATCTTACTATATCAGTCAGTCAAAAAATGTCGAATTATATTAATTCATTTATTTTATTAATAACATCTTCTACTTTAATATCTTGTGTTTCTTGTGTGTTTCTATCTTTTAATTCTACTAAACCATCATTAATCTTTTTACCAATTGTAATTCTATATGGTATACCTATTAAATCCATATCATTGAATTTAACGCCAGCTCTTTCATCTCTGTCATCCAATATAACATCCATAGTTTTACTTAAAGTATTGTATAATTCATTAGCTAAAGCAACTTGTTTTTCATCTTTCTTATCAATTAAAACAATACCAACTTTAAAAGGTGCGATATTTAAAGGCCAAACAATACCTTTATCATCACTTTTTTGTTCAACTATAGCAGCCATAATACGGCCCAAGCCAATACCATAGCATCCCATAACAACAGGTTTTAAAGTATTATTTTCATCTAAGTAATTCAAATCTAAAGCTTCAGAATACTTAGTACCTAATTTAAATGTATTACCTACTTCAATTCCATGTTTGAAATATAATGGCTTGCCACATACTGGGCACGCATCATTTTCCTTAACGTTTTTAATATCAGCAGCTAAATGGTATTCAAAATCGGATGTATTAACATTTGTATAATGATAATCCGTCTTATTAGCACCTACAACATAGTTATATTTATGTAACAAATCATTGTCAATAACTATTTTAATGTCTAAACCAATAGGTCCAGCAAAACCAACTTTAGCATTTGTTACTTTTTCAACATCTTCAAAAGACGCTAATTCAATATTTCTAGCCTTTAAAACTTTTAATAATTTTGTTTCATTAATTTCTCTATCGCCACTTACCAAGCAAGCATATAATTCATCATCAATTTTATAAATTAATGTTTTAACAAAATCGCTTGGCTTTTTATTTAAATAACTAGCAACTTCTTCAATTGTCTTTGCATTAGGTGTATGTACTAATTCTTTTTCCTTTTTTGTCTCTTCTTCACATTCATGTGTTACACATTTACTTACCTCGATATTTGAAGAATATCCACAATCACATAACACTAATGTATCCTCACCTATACCTGTTACAGCTTGAAATTCTTCGGATAATAATCCACCCATAACACCTGTATCAGCAGTTACGATACGATAATCAATACCAATTCTATCAAAAATATTTTTATATGCATTAAACATTTTTTGATAAGAAATATCTAATCCTTCTAAATCTCTATCAAAACTATATGCATCTTTCATAAAAAATTCTCTTACTCTTATAAGTCCAAATCTAGGTCTTGGTTCATCTCTATATTTGTTACCGATTTGATAAATATTGAAAGGTAAATCTTTGTATGATTTAACTTTCATCTTAGCAGCTTCAACAAAAAATTCTTCGTGTGTTGGACCTAAAACTAAATCACGATTATATCTATCTTTTAAACTGAACATATCATGACCAAAATTAGCTCTTCTACCACTATTTACATATACTTCTTCTGGTAATAAATTAGGCATCAATAACTCGCTAGCACCAGCTTTATTCATTTCTTCTCTAATGATAGCTTCCACATTTCTTAGTACCTTTAAGCCTAATGGCATATACATATAAATACCATTACCTATTTTCTTTATCATACCGCTTTTAACCAAAAGATTTCCACTTACGGTTTCCTCGTCTTTTACATCTTCTCTTTTAGTATAAAAAAACTGTTCACTTAGTTTCATATAAACACCTCAACACAATAATTATACCATATATTTTAATAAAGTATTTAAAAAATAACCTTTTTAAGGTTATTTCAATATATCGAAACCACTTCTTTTGAATAGTTTTTCTAAATCATATTTTGAATAATATATAACTGTTGGTCTACCATGTGGGCAATTAAATGGATTATGACATTTTCTTAAGTCATTTATTAATGCCTCCATCTCATCCAAACTTATATCTGTATTAGCTTTAATACTTGCTTTACAAGCCAAAGTAGCTGCCATATGGTCATTGAATTTAGAAATATCAAAATTTTTTTCTTTGTTGATTACTAATTCAATAATTCTCTTAATTTGTTCATCTTCAAAACCTTTTGTTAACCAAACAGGATGAGCTTTAATAATAATAGAATTAATACCAAACTCATCTATCTCAAAACCCATTGTTTTTAAAAAATCAAAGTTTTCTTTTAAAACTATATACTCATTATTTGTAAATTCCAAAGTTTCTGGTAACAACATTGGTATACTTTCACCCTTAGGATTATTTAGTTTTTCCTTAAAAAGTTCATAATTTACTCTTTCTTTAGCTGCGTGTTGGTCAATCATAAACATACCATCTTCATTTTGTGTGATGATATAAGTACCATGAACTAAACCCACAGGATACATCATAGGTAAACGTTTTTCTTCTTCTTTTTCCTCTTTAATATATGTCTTTTCTTCCTCTTGAACAGGTGTGAAATCTAAAGTTATTTCTTCATATTTAGGCTTTTCTTCTTTGCTTTTTTCTTCTTTCACTTCTAATACAGTGTCAAGAGCTATATTTATTTCTTCTTCTGTATTTTCTTCAAAAGTATTATAAGTAAAACTCTCTACTTCAGGTATCAAAACTTGTTTTTTTAATTTTTCCTTTATTATTTTATCAATTAAAGATAATAATTCTTCTAATTTACTGAACTTAATATCCATTTTAGTAGGATGTATATTAACATCAATCAATGTAGGATCAACTTCAATATTAATAACTACAATAGGATATCTATTATCAGGTTTAAAAGAATGATAAGCATCATTTATTACTCGATTCAAATCCATATTCTTAACAACACGTCCATTAACCAATGTGATCATATGGTTTCTACTAGATCTTTGGACCTCTGGTAAGCTGATGTAACCATTTATATCATAATCATCATCACTACCATTTATCTCTAACATTTTTCGTGTTACATCCATACCATAAATACTGCTAATGGTCTTTAATAAATTACTAGCGCCATCAGTTTTCAATATAATATTATCATTATTGATTAAAGTGAATCTTATTTGTGGATTAGATAACGCTATCTTGTTAACATATTCTGTAATACTTGCTAACTCTGTATATAAACTTTTTAAATGTTTAAGTCTAGCTGGTGTATTATAAAATAATTCTGTAACTTCGATAGATGTACCTTTTCTTGCTTCACAAGATGACTTTTCTATTATTTTACCACCTTTAATATGAACTAAAGTACCTATATCACCTTGTGAGGTTTTTAAAACAACATTACTAACACTGGCTATAGAAGCTAATGCTTCACCTCTAAACCCTAAAGTGTTTATTCTATATAAATCATCTTCATCTTTAATTTTACTTGTAGCATGTCTATAAAAGGCTGTTTCAGCATCACTTTCATCCATACCAACACCATTATCAGTTACTCTTATTAAGGCTGTACCTGCTTCTTTTAATTCAATTTTAATTTCACTACTTTCAGCATCTATACTATTTTCGACTAACTCTTTAACAACAGATGCACATCTTTCAACAACTTCTCCAGCTGCTATTTTGTTAGCTAGTATTTCATCCATTACTTTAATTCTACTCATAACTTCACTTCCATATAAACATTTTATCATAAAAACTATTTATCTATTAAAAAATTCATCATAAATATACAAAAAGCATTGATTAATCAATGCTTAGTATCTAATTATTAAATAAGTTTTTAGGCAATTCTATAACTGGGCGTACGCCTGTGGCATAGTTCACATAGCCATGACTCAAGTCACCATTTCTAGACACCATCCAAGCGAAGCTTGAATTATCAGAGACAGGTGAACTTGTCCAGTACCCGTAAATACTAACTGCTGCATTATTGCATCCATATGATGTACATTCATACGTATAATCATATAACCACGCATAAGCACTTGCTCCTTGTGATGTAGCTGTTGGTTTTTGCTTTTTTGAACCTGTTCCATCGAAATAGAACATTGTGTCTAAAGCACCAGTAAATGTCGTAGTATTTGTTATTGCTGCCACTTCATTAGCTGTTATTAATCTTGGACTTCCTACCCAACCTTGTGTAGCTGCTTGCAATACTGCTTTTATTGATGCTTGTTCATATTCTTTATATGTTCCTGAAGTTTCGTATGCTACTTTTGCCGTTATGTTATGATCTAGTATCATTTTATATGTATCACCAGTATCATCATAGATATAAAATTTCATACATCCTGTCCTTATACCAGGTACACTTACAGAACTTGATGCATTACATTTTTTGCTTAAATCTGCCGGGTCTAAATATACTATTCCTTTGTGCGTATCACCTGCTTGTGGTGGTACATAATTAATTTCAATAACAAGAGTACCTGTTATTAATTCACAATTAGAGTTATACGCTGTCTTTCCCTGTAACAAATCATTAGCCGTAAAATTTGTCGTTCCGCTTAAATTAGAATATGTACATGATTCAGTATATAATCCACCAATTGAATTTATTAATTCTGCCGCATATACACCAACGCCAGTAAAGACTATTGCGGTTAATAAACATACAAACAATCTTGACTTAAATATTTCCTTCATATTACCACCTTCCTCATTTTATTATATATATCATCAAGCATATAGTCAAGTTTTTCAAAGACTTACTATGATTAATTTGTGATAATGTCTTAAATGCTAATCAAACAATTTCATCTTTAAAATTTACCTCTAACTTGATTCTTTGATCTTCAAATATTGCAATTTCATTTGTCATAGTATAACCTCCTACTAGCTGTATACGACAAAAGTTTGCGATTTCCTTTTTATAGACAAAAAAAGTTGAATTTTCTTCAACTTAAAATATTCCTGTAATGATATCATCATTGATATCAATATTAACAGCATTAGGAATCTTTGGTAAACCTGGCATAGTAAGTATCTTACCTGTAAACACTACAATGTATCCAGATCCAAGTTTCAATTCAACATCTTTAACATTAATGACGTAATCATTATCACAACTTAAATTCTTATCATCATCTGACAAAGAATATTGTGTTTTAGCTATAACTATAGGTAATTTATATTCTTCTAACGCTTCAATTTTCTTTAATACTTCATCTGTGTATACAACATCTTTAGCGCGATATACTTTAGTACATACTTTATATATCTTAGTTTTAATATCATCTTCTAATTCATATGCACATGTATAATTAGAACTACTTAAAGATAATAACTTGTTAGCTAATTCAATGCTTCCTTTCGATCCTTTACTATAACCATCTGTTATTGCATAATCAATATTGTTTTCATCCAATTTGCTACATAAATAGTTTAATTCACTATCAGTATCAGTATTATACTTATTTATAGCCACTACAACATTAACGTTAAATACTTTCTTCATATTTTCAACATGAACATATAAATTATGTAATCCTTTATCCAAATATTCATTATTTTCTTTTAAACATTCATCAATAGGACAATTACCATGATATTTTAAAGATTTTAAAGTAGCGACTAGGACAACAGCACATGGACTGAATCTACCTCTACATTTAACATCGAAGAATTTTTCAGCTCCTAAATCTGCTCCAAAACCAGCTTCTGTTATAACATAATCAGCTAATTTTAAAGATGTACTAGTTGATATAACACTACTGCATCCAATAGATATATTTGCGAAAGGTCCCGTATGAACAATAGCAGGATTACCTTCCAAAGTTTGAACTAAATTAGGTTTAATAGCATCTTTCAATAAAGTAGCCATAGCTCCTTCAGCTTTTAAGTCTTTAGCATAAATTGGTTTATCTTTACTATATCCAATTAAGATATTACCTAATCTTTCTTTCAAATCATCAATATTCTTACTTAAGCATACAATAGTCATAACTTCACTTGCAGCTGTTATATCAAAAGAATTATGATATGTATTACCTTTAATATCAAAACTTATGTCTCTTAGTGATCTATCATTTAAATCCATACATCTTTTAAAGACAACATTATCAATATTTAATTCATTACCAAAATAAATATGATTATATATCATTGCTGATAATAAGTTGTTAGCAGATGTAATGGCATGCAAATCACCAGTAAAATGTAAATTAATATCTTCCATAGGTACAATTTGTGCATAACCGCCACCAGTAGCGCCACCTTTTAGACCAAATACAGGTCCTAAAGAAGGTTCTCTTAAATCAGCAATAGTATTATGACCTAAACTATTTAAAGCATCGGTTAATGATATAGTTACAGTAGTTTTACCTTCACCTAGTGGTGTTGGATTAATAGCTGTAACTAATACTAGTTTACCTTTTTCGTTGCCTTCTATTTTGTTAATCTTAGCTTTGTAATTACCATAATATTCAATCTTATCTTCAATATTAAGTTTTTTAGCTATTTCTTTAATATTTTTCTTTTCAATACTATTTGCAATTTCTATATCAGTCATTTATATCACCTAATAAATATTATACATGATTATTTTAAAATAATAAATAGAAAAGTAGATATCTTTTTTTGATGTCTACTTTTAATTTATAACACTATCTTTTTTTTACTGTGATAACTGCTCTATATCCTAATACTGTATTATTATCACTTACAACATATCTATTCCATGATGCATCGGCTCCAGATGCTGTATATACTGTTTCTTCTACATCACATGATTCACATGATGAACATGTTGCTGATTGCGTACCACATGTTGCTGTATAAGTTGTAGAAATATTTTCTGTTGTGTAATAGTAATTATATGATGTTGAATATCCCTTGCATACTTCACCAGCACATCTTGTAGCAACAGGATAATAATAGCGATCTGATGAATATCCAGCACATTCTCTTCTTGTTGCTGTTGGTGTGTAATACCATGTTGTCCTACTATATGCACATCCCATTATAGAAGGATATGTTGACCATGTGGTTTTACCGCCTGAAACCCAAGAAGTTACAAAATAATTTGTTAAATCTTTAGCACAATATGATGATGAACTATATGGACTAGAATATGTAACATAACTATAACCTGTACACCATGAATCCCAATACCAATCAGAATCTGTTACATATCCTGTACATGACATTCCACCAGTACATGTTGATCCTGCAGCAGCACTTCCTGTAGGTCTAGTAGTCATATATGTTGTTGGCTTAGTACATGCATATGTATTTTCGCAGCTTGTACCTGTACAATGACATGTTTGTGTTACAGTACGTTCTGATGTACTATAATCAGCTTTACATGAACCACTTGATGATACTATATATGATGTACTTGATGCAGCACTTGTAGCAGAAGGTGTAGCCAAGCCATTTACAGCAGATGAACTTACAGTATTTTTATTATAAATACTTGATATGCCTTCAAGGCTTGTAGTTGAACCAGAATAACATGTTCCTGTTACATTACTTGATGTCGTATATCTTGTATATGTATTTGTACCATCTGGTAAACCATAATAAATATTACTTCCATTTGCTGTCATTGTCCAGAAGTTTGTTTCACTACCATTTGGTAATGATGCTGATAATTCAGTATTCTTTAATAATCTTACATAACTATTTGAATAACTATCTGTGATAATACCACCTTTAGTTATTTCATTTTTAATATCGCTATTGTTATTTACCCATGTAGTATTTAAATAATTATATGCTGTTGAACCAGCAAATGTTGTATTAGATCCGAAGGCTCCAGTTGAAACATTATTTTTAGTAACTAATGTCACTGTTTCACCATTATCAGCTACTACCAAGAATTCAATTCCTTGATATGTTACTGTTTCACCAACGGTATATGTCTTATTAGCAACACCTTCATAAGCTTGTTCCCAAATTGCATTTAATACTATACTATTTGAAAAAGTATAAGCTGTTCCAGCATTATGTGTTACTGAACTTGTTCCTGTTCCATATCCTAAGAAATTATAATTTGGTCTTGTAAATTCGTTAACTTTTAATGTAATTGAACAACTTGTATCAGCATTATACATATTACATGTACTTGCTGTCATAGAACCAGTTGCCCCATTAGCAGCATATGTTATAGTTACTGTTTTCCTCCATATTGCATATAAAGTCGTACCATTATTTGCTGTATATTCTGCACCACTTGCATAATCAACACTTGTATCTGTTGAACTAGTACCCCAACCCATAAATGTATAATTTGGTCTTGTTGGTACATCACTTGTAATATTAGTGCTTAAATCTTGTATCTTTGTAGTACTATTTATTGTACCTGTTCCGCCATTTACATTATAAGTAATTGTATAACTATTTATTGTTATGGCATTACTTACAGCTTCTTTACCAGCTCCTGTTATAACTTTAAATTTATATGTTCCTGCTTCTATAGTTTCCAATGATTGTGATGTTTGATTAATCATTTCAACATCATCCTTATACCATTTATATGTATATCCCGATGTAATAGTTGGAGCTGTTATAGAAGCTGTTAAAATATTTTTGTTATCTACTACAGTTTTAGTTATATTAACTGTTGGAACCGTCTTATCTACTTTAATTGTATATTCTCTTGTACTACTATTTCCTGCTTTATCTACAGTTGTAACTGTTACTTTTGTACCAGCAGTATTACTTGTTATTGATGTTATATCAACACTAGTATCCGTTGGGCCAGCTAATGTATCTGTTCCATTAATTGGAGTTATCGTAACATTAGTTGTATACCAATCATTTGTTCCTTTTGTTCCTGATACACTGATTGTACCAGCTGTTGGTTTTGTTTTATCTAGTTTATATGCATCACTACATATTACTTCACTTGTTTGATCATAATTATCTTTAGCTTGTACACAGATTCTATTATTACTACTTTCTGTACTTATTAAACGTGTTGCCGTAGTTTTTCCTGTTATTACTGATCCGTTTGTTGGATTACAAGTATCTGTTGTTGCTGTACATACTTTGAATTCTTTAATACCATGTCCTGAATTATCTGTTACATTTATTGTTACATAGAAATTATTTTTAGCCCAGCCATTGCTATTCAATGTTCCTGCTGGTACTGTGTATGCTACATTTGGTGCATCTGTTTCTACTATTATTTTTCTTGTTACTTCCTTAGTATTACCTGCTTCATCAACTGCTGTATAAACAACATTAGTTACGCCTGCTTTTGATGTATCAACACTAGTTGGTGCATGTGTACAAGAACTTATATTACTTGTTATATCTTCACATACAACATTTTTATTTAAATCAACTGTTTCATTCTTACCAATAAC
>JAEEYW010000006.1 GCA_016288305.1 Caryophanales bacterium
ATAGTATAACATACGATGAATTATATAATGTAGATGTTAAATTAAGTTATGCTAAAGATATGGAATATCCTGAAAATATGAATATAGTTATAGTTAACAAAGATAACAAATTAGTTATTATAGAAGTAAAATAAAAAGAACGTTTGATGTAGTGCACCCTATAGAGTAGACATGAAATAAAAAAGGTTTTTTATGATAAAATACATTTCCGAAAGGAGGTGTATTTTTTATATGGCTTTAAAAGGTCAAAAATTTAATAAATATTCTGATGAACTTAAAAATGAAATAATACAAAAATATTTAGGTGGATATGGTTCTGCTAGAAGTTTAGGAAAAGAATATGGTATATCATGCAAAACTGTGGACAACATGATATATAGGTATAGGCACCCGGAATTAAAAACCGGTATAAAGGTTGGAAGGCCTAAGGAAAAAAATCTTACAAAAGAAGATTGGAAAGAAAGATATGAAATAATAAAAAAATACCAGGCATTCTTAAAGACACAACGAGAGAAAAAATAACATTTATTAATTTATATAGAAATAAATATAAATTATCTAATATGTGTGCTGTATTAGATATAAGTCCGAAAACTTATTATAAATATAGAAACAAAGATGATCCGGATTATATAGATTATTTAATGATTAAAAATGTATTTGATAAGAATAAAAGGTGTTATGGTTATAGAAGAATAAAGGATGGATTAATTGATGAATATGGAATAATCATGAATAGTAAAAAAGTACTAAGAATCATGAATAAATATCATATTCAAGCTGAGTACATAAGAAAATTTAAGATAAAACATAGAAATAAAAGAATTGAAGATAATGTTAAACCAAATTTATTAAATAGAAATTTTAATACAACAAGATTAAATGAAGTATGGGATACAGATATTACTTATTTGATATTTAATGGTGCAAGAGCATATTTATCTACAATAATTGATTTGTATGATAGACACGTAGTTGCTTATGTTATATCTAAAAGAAATGATTTAAAATTAGTTATTGATACATTAAACCAAGCTTTAGCAAAAGAAAAAGATGTACATGGATTGATCATACACAGTGATCAAGGATTCCAATATACATCCTACGAGTACAAAGCTATTTGTGAGTCCAACGGAATAACAATTTCGATGGCTCGTAAAGGAACGCCAATCGACGATTCACCAATTGAAAGTTGGCATTCAATACTTAAAAAAGAAACTTTGTACAATAATAATATTACATCTTTACAAGAATATATTCAACTTGTAGAAGAATGGATATTATTTTATAACACAAAGAGATTAAAGTCAAAGACTACAAGAAATTAATCTTGTAGTCTTTTTTATTTAGTGTCTACCAAATGGGGTGCACTATATGAAATGTTCTTTTTTTATTCTTCGACCAATTTACTAATGGTTAAAGTTACATGTTTATTTGTTATTTTATCTAATCGTTTATATCCTGGAATACTTTGATCAATGATTGTACCTGTTTCATATTGTGTATTTTCTTTTTCAACGATAGAATAGCTAAATCCATTTCGTCCTAACCAGCTTATAGCTTCTTGTTTAGTATAGTCCGTGAAATCTGGTAGCAAACTGTATTTACCTGATGTACCATAAACATCTTTACCTATAACGTTTTGTTTATATGGTTCATCGATAGAATAATCAAATTCTTTAATAATGTCATAATCGATAATTTCAAGATTCATTTTCATAGCGTCACTAACTTGTTTAATACTATCTGGATATAGGATATAGTTCCATAAAACCATTCCCATACCTTCATCATATATCATTTGTCCTTCACCGTTTAAACATAGTTTTTGAACGTTGATTAAGTTATTACCTTGAGCATTTAATAATACTTTTTTGAATAGGTTGTATGATGATAGTATTTGATTAGCCGTTAAGTTAGTATCGATGTTGTTAGATATAACATCTAATATGTCTGTAACATCGTTGATACTCTTAATGTTTTTTGTACTATTAATAATTCCTTCAATTACCATTTGTTGATGAGCGGCTCTATCTAGATCACCATTAGCGAAATCATATCTATTTCTTGCGAATACTAAGGCTTGTTCACCATTAATGTTTCTTAGACCTTTTTCTACACATACCTCACCTTGTCGTCTACTGTTATCTGTACATACGGTTTTAGGTATATCAACAACAATTCCTCCTAAGGCATCTACTAATTGGACCACACCTCTAAAGTTTATTTTAACGTAATAATCAATATCGATATCAAGGAAGTTTTCAATTGTTTCAATCATACAATTAGTTCCACCCCATGATGCATGAGTTATTTTATTTTCAACGTTATCTTTAAAACATGCTTGTTTAACGTAACTATCACGTGGAACACTTACCATGGTAGCTGTTAATGTATTAGGATTAACAGTCATAAGAATTAAGGCATCACCATTACCTGTTTGGTTGTTTATACCTTCTTTTTCTGAATCAATTCCCATAAGTAGAATTGAGAATGGTTCAGTTAACAAGTTTTTACTTATTATTTGTTCGTCTTTGTTAAATTCTTTTTCATATGTATATACAATTTTTGTATCTTCTAAAATATTTTTGTATTTTTCTGTTTCAATAAACATACTTTCAAATCCGTTCGGCATAAATATGGCGTCGATATCTTCATCATATAATGCTTTCATGCTTGAAGCATAGCTATCAAAGTATTTAATTTCATAGTCTTTATCTTCTAATGATTCTATTGGCAAAACATATCCTTCGATAGATGTATTGTCTTCTTGGACACCTACAGTAACAATGTCATCATTATCTTTTAAAGCTACGAGTGAAGTTGCATATGAAATTTTAACTTTATTCATATCTTTGATATTTGAATATACATCTTTGATGAATAAACTTATAAATATGCTTATAATCAAATATATAATTGAAAACAAAATTAAAAGGATATGTTTTTTCTTTTTAGCTATTATCGTTCTTCTTATTTCGTTTATAAAGGCTACATCAATTACTATTAAGGTAATAATGGCTAATACACGTCCTGTATTTTCGATGCCATCTAAAAGATATATAGCGTGAATTAAATTTATACTAACAATAAGCGTAGCAATAACTAGCATTGTTATAAATATCTTTAGTATGTTTACTTTTTTCATAGTCTCACCATTATCAATTATATATCAAAAGTTGTAATTATACAATAATTATTATATGTATAAAATTGGATTTAAATCTTTAAATTTTTATTAATATTTAGTATAATTATTATGGTGGTTATATGAAAGCATTAATAACAGGAGCTTCTAGCGGTATTGGTAGAGAAATAGCAAAGGAATTAAGTAATAGAGGTTATGATTTAATTTTAGTGGCTAGAAGAAAAAATAAGTTAGAACAATTATGTAAAGAATTAAAAACTAATGCTGAAATAATCGATATGGATATTTCTAGTACTTTTAATTGCATGAAGTTATACAATAAAGTTAAAAAAGAGGATATTGATATCGTTGTTAATAATGCAGGGTTTGGTTTGTATGGTAAATTTGATGAAACTAAATTGGATATTGAACTTGATATGATTGATTTAAATATTAAAACAGTTCATACCTTAACTAAATTATTTTTAAAAGATTTCAAAAATAAGAACAAAGGTTATATCTTAAATGTTGGTTCTGTAGCTTCTTTTTTACCTGGACCTTTAATGAGCACTTACTATGCTTCAAAATCTTATGTCTTAAATTTAACGATGGGCATATATGAGGAATTGAAAAGAGATAAGGTAAATGTTTATGTAGGCTGTTTATGTCCTGGACCTGTTAATACAGAGTTTAATAAGATAGCTAAAATACGTAAAGATTTAAGTGCTTTAGATAGTTCTTACGTAGCTAAATATGCTGTGGATAAAATGTTTAAAAAGAAGACTATTATTATTCCTGGTTTTAAGATTAGAATGGGTCTTTATTTAGCAAAAATGTTACCTATTAAGTTGAAAGCAAAGGTATGTTACAGTCTTCAAAGTGAGAAACAATAATTTATTAAAGTTAGTATTTTCGATTGTAAAATACTAATTTTTATATTATAATATAATCTATGGTGGGAATATGATAAGGTTTGGGAAATTAATATTTAAATATAAAAATGATATTATTTTTAATAATTTTGATTTAGCGATTAACAATAAGTCAATAACAACTATAATTGGGCCTAATGGGTGCGGTAAATCAACACTTATTAAAATATTACTTGGTTTACTCCCATATGAAGGTAATGTTATTATGGATGGTAAGGAAGTACGTGATAATATAAATATTCTGCGCAAGAAAATTGGTTTAGTTTTAGAAAAACCTGATGAGCAAATTGTTAATGAAGTTGTGTACGATGAAATTGCTTATGTTCTTCGCAATAATGGTGTAGATACTGAGAGTATCGATTTTAAAGTAAAAGATATATCTAAAAAATTAGGTATAATTAAATTGTTAAATAAGAGTGTTAGTGAACTTAATACTAATCAAAAACAATTAGTTTGTATTGCGTCCATTTTAGTTAACAATCCTAAATACATTATTTTTGATGAGGCCTTATCTATACTAGATCCTAACACAAAAGAAAAAGTTATTAGATTGTTGAATAAATTGAAAACTAGTAAAACAATCATTATCGTATCTCATGATATAGAAGATACTCTATATAGCGACAAAATTGTTGTTATGAACAAAGGTTATATATTACAAGGTAGTAAAGAAGAAATATATGCTAAAGAAAAGGAATTGAATGCTATAGGATATAAGTTACCTTTTATGGTTGAGTTATCGAATAGATTGATGTTTTATGGTCTTATCGATCATGTTATTTATGATATGAAAGAGATGGTTGATGTTTTATGGCAATAAAGTTAAGTAATATAGTAGTTGATGGTAGAATGGATATTAACTATGATATCAAAGATAAAAGTGTTACAGCTTTCATGGGTAGAAGTGGTAGTGGTAAAACATTATTGTCTTGTGTTATATCATCATTGACTGATTATAATGGTAAAGTTACTTGTAATGGCAAAGTAGGGGTTGTTTTTCAGAACCCTGATGAACAATTTTTTTCTAATACAGTTGAAAAAGAAATTGGTTTTGGTTTAAATTTTGCTCATAAAGATAAAAAAGCTATTCATCAAAAAATAGTTGATGCTTTAATGATGGTTGATTTACCTTATGAATATTTAGATAGAAAAATAAATTCTTTAAGTAGTGGTGAGAAAAGAAAAGTTGCTATAGCTTCTGTTTTAGCAGATAATCCTAAAGTTTTAATATTGGATGAACCTACTGTTGGTTTGGATGCTAAAAGTGTAAGTAGCTTAGTAAGAATTTTAAATTTAATTAAATCACGTTACGAGAAGACTATAATTGTTTTTAGCAAAGATGCTGATTTTATTCATCAAATTGCTGATGAGGTAGTAATTATCGATAATGGTAAAATAGTTTTATCTGGTAATAAATATGATGTATTTACTAAAGATATTGAAAAATATGGGTTAAGAAAGCCTAAAATTATTCAATTTGAAAGTATGGTTTTGGAAAGTAAACATATTAAATTATTGTATAGAGATGACATCAATGATTTGATGAAAGACGTGTACCGTCATGTTAAATAAGATTTCAGTTGGTAAATACTATCATAATATTTCTATGATTCATGATATGAATTGTATCATAAAGCTTTTATGTACACTTATATATGCTATATTATGTTTCATTAGTTATAGTCTTAATATAAGTTTACTAATGGTTGTATTAGTTATTTTATTAGTGTTATTAAGTGGTGTTCCTATATCATTATATTTAAAACCTATATGGCAAATGAAATGGTTTATGCTAATTATATTTGTAATTAATATTATATTCAATGATATTACATACACAAGCTTATTAATAATTAAGATATTATCTGTCTTAACTTATACAATGATGCTTACATATACAACTAAAAAAGAGGATATGATATATGGTTTACAGGTTATTTTTAGTCCTTTAAAAGTATTTAAAATACCTGTTAATCGTATGGCTTTTTCTCTTACTTTAGCTATTAGATTTATACCTGATTTGTTGAATACATATGATAACCTGGTGAAATCACAAAAAAATAGGGGTATTTCCTTATTTAGATTTGATTTATTTGAAAAAACAATAAACTCGTTATTTGTTATAAGTATGCGCAAAGCTGATACTTTAGCGTTAGTTATGGAAGTGCGTCAATATGATATTGATAGAAAAATATGTAAGAAAAGTAGATTTAGTATTTTTGATATGTTTATTCTATTGATTCATTTGACTTTGATTATTTTAGTTATAAAGGATGGGGTAATATGAGATATTTAATTACTTTTAGTTATGATGGTTCTAAGTTTAAAGGGTATCAGAAACAACCACGTTTAAAAACTGTTCAGAGTGAAATTGAACATGCTCTTAAAACAATGAATAATGATACGGCTGTTGACATTCATGCTTCTGGTAGAACGGATGCAGGTGTGCACGCGTTGAATCAAAAGGCTCATTTTGATTTAGATATCGATATAACTCCTGAAAAACTTTGTCGAGCTTTAAATAGCTTAATATCAGATTATATTTATATTAAGAATGCTGAAATAGTACCAGATGATTTTCATGCCCGTTTTAATGTTAAAGCTAAAGAATATGTTTATAAAATAAATATGGGGGAATATAATCCAATTGAGAAAGATTATATTTTACAGTACAATAAGCGTTTAGATTTAGTTGAAATGGAAAGAGCTTTAAAATATCTAGAAGGTACTCATGATTTTAAATCTTTTTCAAAAGCTGATGATGAGAAAGAAGATTTTGTTAGAACTATTGTTCAAACTAATTTAATACGAAGCAATATTGATGTTAACAAATTCACGATTTCTTTTTTAGGAACTGGCTTTTTAAGATATCAAGTTCGTAATATGGTAGGTGTCTTGATTGAAGTTGGTGAAGGTAAAAGAAAAAGTGAAGATATATTTGAAATCTTAGATGCCAAAGATAGAAGAAAAGCTGGTATAACAGCTAATCCTGAAGGACTATATTTAAAAGATGTATTTTATTAAAATGAGTTTTTGACTCTTTTTTTTCACAAAACTTTCACACAAAATGTATTGTTAATCAAGGAAAAATATTATATAATTGTAGCGGAATGGAGATAGAAAGTTATGAAAAAAATTACAATAATATGTTCAGTTTTATTAGCTGGTGTAACAGCAGCGTGTATGGGAATTTATTTTAAAAATAATTCCAAAGAAACTATAACGTTAGGACCTACAAAGACAGAAGTTATAACGTTAGGATCTATAGATTATAAACAGTACGCTTTAAGAAGTAATGGTTTAGAGGCATTTGATTTATTGTTTTTACAATTAGATGATAATAAGAAAAATAATGTTTATAGTCCATTATCAATTAAGTATGCACTTACAATGTTAGCTGATGGAGCTACAGGTGAAACTAGAAAACAAATAGATAATGTATTAGGAACATATAGTCCTACTAAATATACAAACAATGCTAATATGGCTTTTGCTAATGCGTTATTTGTTAAAAACAGTTTCAAAGATAGCGTTAAATCTACATATGTTGATAGCTTGGCCAACAAATACAACGCATCAGTTGTTTATGATTCTTTTGAAACACCTAATGTTGTAAATTCATGGATAAAAGATAGTACGCTTGGATTAATTGATAATCTTTATAACGATATATCTAGTGTAGATATCATTTTAGCTAACGCTTTAGGTATTGACATGGAATGGATAAATCCTATTCAACAAACATTCATAGACGGAAAAGCAAAAGGACTTGATCTTTCTGTAAGTTATAAACCTTATCATCAAAACTTTTATTATCGTATTCATTTCTATTCTAATAGACAAACTGTTGAATTTGCTGGTAAGAAAGTCGCTGGTGCTGAAATCGGAGCAGTTATCAACAACTATGATATTATTAAAGAATTAGGAGAAAAAAACATTAGACAGATAGTTACAGCTGATTATCAAGAGAAACTTAATGATGGTACAATAGAGGAGAAATATTGTTACTTTCCTTCTACTACTGAATTTGGAACTTGGTTGGATAAATATATCAGCGATTTGCGTAAACCATATGGTGATGTACAAAAAAGTACTGATTTCAGTTTGTATAGTGATGATAATGTTAAGGTTTTTGCTAAAGATTTAAAAGAATATAATGGTACGCAATTACAATATGTTGGTATTATGCCTACTAGTACTAGTTTGGATGAGTATATAAGCAATATCAATGCTGATACTATAGATACAATCATTAAAAATTTAAAACCAATTGAAAAAGATAATTTTAAAGAAGGCGTTTTAACTAAAATTTCTGGAACAATTCCATTCTTCAATTTTGAAAAAGAAACTAAATTAATGGAAGTCTTAAAACGTTTAGGTATAACAAATGTGTTTGACCAACACGCTGCAGAATTAACAGAGTTGTCATCTAACGACAGCTTGTATATAGCCGATGCATCACACAAAGCAACTATTGAATTTACTAATGAAGGTATAAAAGCGGCTGCAGTTAGTATCACGCCTGGTGATGGTGGAGGAGAATGTGGTTATGATTATGTCTTCGATATTCCTGTGGAAACAATCGATTTAACATTCAATAATCCATATATGTTCATTATCCGTGATAAAAAAGCTGGCGAAGTTTGGTTTGCTGGATCAGTTTACGAATTAGACGAACTTAAAAACAACGGACTTAACGATAAATAATGTAAAATTAAAGCAGTTTAGTATACTGCTTTTTTGCATACTTAATAATAATTGTAAATAAATGCTAAAATTGCTATAAAAAGCATATATTTTATTGACATTTTTGATATTTTTTAGTACAATTATTCTCGGTACATTAATTTATTCCCACATTTAATGAATCTTGGGACAATTCATTATTTGTAAGAAAGGAAAAAAAGAATATGAAAAATACATACATGCAAAAGAAAGAAGACTTAGTAAGATCTTGGTATGTTATCGACGCTGAAGGTATGACTTTAGGTCGTTTAGCTACTAAAGTTGCTAAAGTTTTAAGTGGTAAACACAAACCAACTTATACTCCACATATTGATTGCGGAGATAATGTTATCGTTATTAATGCTGCTAAAGTAGAATTAACTGGTAACAAACTAAACGATAAAATCTACTATAATCATAGTGGATACACTGGTGGTTTAAGAGAAAGAACTGCTAGAGAAATGAAAGAAAATTATCCTGTTGAAATGATTGAAAGAGCTGTTAAAGGAATGCTTCCAAATGGAAGATTAGGTAGACAAATGTATACAAAACTATTTGTATATGCTGGTGCTGAACATCCACATGCAGCACAAAAACCACAGGAGTTAAAATAGGAGGAATTTATGGCTAAGGATAAGAAAATATATCTTGGAACTGGTAGAAGAAAATCTTCAGTTGCTCAAGTTAAATTAGTTTCAGGAAGCGGTAAAATCACTGTTAATGGACGTGACGTTAGAGAATTCTTCCCATATGAAACAAATGTTATGGATTTAATGCAACCATTAGTAGCTACTCAAAACGAAACTACTTTCGATGTTGAAGTTAAAGTTAATGGTGGCGGATTTACAGGTCAAACAGGAGCTATTCGTTTAGGTATCACAAGAGCTTTATTAGAATATGATAAAGTAAATGAAGGTAAAGAAGATAGTTATCGTACTACTTTAAAGAGATTAGGTTTTGTAACTCGTGATTCAAGAGCTAAAGAACGTAAGAAACCAGGTTTAAAAGCAGCACGTCGTGCACCACAATTCTCAAAGAGATAGTATTTTACAAAAGTTCGATTTATTTCGAACTTTTTTTGTGCATTATAGAAAGCACTAATTACTTTATTTGCTTTGAGTTCACAGAACTAGTATTTTAGCATATTGTGTGATATACTTACACATAGGAGGAATAATATGAAAGCTATGTTTAAAAGTGCTGTTCATATGTTAATTATGGATGGTGATAGAGTATTAATTCAAAAAAGAAAAGGATCAAAGCTATATCCTGGTTATTATGCTTTGCCTGCTGGTCATATTGAAGAAGGTGAAAACCAATATGAGGCATTAGTTAGGGAGGCAAAAGAGGAATTGGGAATTACTATTGAAATTGATAAAATTATAAATAGTTATGTTGTATTAAGAAGAAACTATTTCAAGATTGATGGTAAGCAGCTGGAACCGTATATAGATTATTATTTTGAAATTAATGAATATACAGGTACTCCTAAAATATTAGAAAAAGATAAATGCGATGAATTGATTTGGACAGATATTAATAATTTACCTGAACCATTTATTAATTATGAGGGAGATTTTTTGGAAGATAGGTCTATAACAACATACGACTGTAGAACTGATGGGGCATATAAGAAGAAATTTAAAAATGCGATAAAGTAATAATATGTATAAAGGAGGAATAATATGAGCGTACATAATATGAAAACTATAGGTATGTATAATTCTGGCGGTGCTTGTGAATACATTAATCAAAATAAAATTGAGCCAGAAACAGAAAAATGGCAAAGACTTTTTAACTATGTTGAGAATCAACTCCATAATGACAAAAGTAAAAGAGTTATTGAATTTGGCAGTGGCTGTGGACAACTTGCTTTAATGCTTCAATCAGCCGGTTATGATGTTATAGCTACTGATGTTGTTGACACATTTTTAGATGAATTAAATAGAGTTGGAATTAATAAAATTAAAAAGTATAATTTCTTGTCTGATGAGTATGATGATACTTTTAATTTTAAAGCAGATCTTATTGTGTCATGGAGGAATCCTCATTTAGATATGGATGATGTAAAAAAACTATTTAATGTGGCATATAATGGACTATCTGATAATGGATTATTGATAATTAATTTTCAAAATGCTGATGTTCATTCTGAAGCAGAAATATTGCCTAATGGGACTAAATATAATTACAAAATTTTGGAAGACAAGCAAACAAAAGAAAAAAGATTTTTTGCCTATTTCAGTAAAGAAGATATTGATAATTTGATGAAGGACTTATTTGAAATAGTAGAATATCATAACGAAGGCGGAAAAGAGCAAAAAAATTGGCATGTTTTAACGCTTAGAAAGACAAAGTGAAAAAAGTTCGATTTATTTTCGAACTTTTTATTTTGCATGTATAGCTATGTATATTTATGGTATAATTAATAATAGAGGTGAAGGTAATGAATAAGGTAGTTATTATAGGCTGTGGAAATGTTGGCATGAGCTATGCTTATGCATTATTAAACCAAAAGAATTCTGTAAATGAATTAATATTAATTGATTTGGATGAAAAGAGAATTGAAGGAGAAGTAATGGATTTAAACCATTGTCTTTCTTTTGCCCCTTCAAAAATAGATATTAAAAAAGGTAATTATAGCGATTGTAATGATGCCAAAATAGTAGTTATTGCAGCTGGTGCTAATCAAAATCCTGGTGAAACAAGAATGGATTTAATAAATAAAAATAGTGAAATATTTAAATCTATTGTTGATAATGTCATGGCAAGTGGTTTTAATGGCGTGTTTTTAGTGGCTACTAATCCTGTTGATGTTATGAGTTATTTGGTGTACAAGTATTCAAAATTACCTTTTAATCAAGTTATTGGCACAGGTACTAGTTTGGATACATCAAGATTACGATATTTGATTGCTGAAAAACTAACTATTAATCCTAAAAATATTCATGCTTATGTTGTTGGTGAACATGGGGACTCTGAATTTGTTTTATGGAGTAGTGGTTATGTAGGTACGCAAAAAATCAATGATTTTTTAACTAATGATGAAAAAGAAGAAATATATAGTAAAGTAAAAAATGCAGCTTATGAAATTATTGACAGAAAAGGTGCGACATACTATGGTATAGGTATGTGTTTAGTTAAAATAACTGACGCTATATTGAATGATAAAAATTGTGTTATAACAGTATCTAATTATATTCCTGAATATGATATTTATATTGGTTTACCTATGGTAATTGGAAGTAATGGTATTAAGAAAAGATTAAAAGTTCAATTGGATAAAGAAGAAATAGAAAAGATGAAAGTATCTATAAAAGTTATAAAAGATGCAATAAATGGACTATAAACATAGTTAAAACTATGTTTTTTTGGTATAATTATTATGGTGGTTGTTATGAAAATTAGTAACGAATGGAAAGATTATGAATGTATTTCTGCTGGCAATGGTGAAAAACTAGAAAGATGGGGAAATGTTGTTTTAAGAAGACCTGATCCTCAAGCTATGTGGCCAATGGAGAATAACCATTTATGGAAGAAAGCTGATGCTTTTTATCATCGTTCTTCAACTGGCGGTGGATATTGGGATTTTAATAAGAAATTACCTGATTTTTGGACAGTTAAATATAAGGATTTAACATTCAAAGTTAGCCCAACTAATTTTAAACATACAGGTTTATTTCCTGAACAAGCTACGAATTGGGACTTTTCTATCAATAAGATTAAATCAGCTAATAGACCTATCAAAGTATTAAATTTATTCGCGTATACTGGAGGCGCTACAATGGCTGCTGCTTATGCTGGAGCTGAAGTTGTGCAAGTAGATGCTTCTAAAGGTATGACAGAATGGGCTAAAGAAAATATGAAATTATGTGGTTTAGAGGATAGAAAAATAAGATTTATTGTTGATGATTGTTTAAAGTTTGTCGAAAGAGAAGCAAGACGTGGTAATAAATATGATGTTATTATTATGGATCCACCAAGTTATGGTAGAGGTCCTAATGGTGAAATGTGGAAGTTTGAACATAATTTATATAATTTAATTCAAAGTTGTATGAAAATATTAAGTGATAAGCCTTTATTTTTCTTAATTAATGCTTATACAACTGGTATTTCATCCACAGTTTTATTAAATATACTTAAAACAACTATGGAGACTAAGTATAATGGCAAAGTTGAGGCTGGCGAAATAGGATTACCTATTACCGATAATAATTTAGTATTACCTTGCGGTATATATGGAAGATGGGAAAATGATTAATATATTATATGAAGATAACCATTTATTAGTGGTTGAAAAGCCTATTAATGTTCCTGTTTGTGAAGATGAAAGCAAGGATGAAGATTTATTA
>JAEEYW010000007.1 GCA_016288305.1 Caryophanales bacterium
AAGTAGGATTTCCCTAGTTTACTACTTTCCGTTACCAGATAAGCGGTTCCCCTTTAAAGAAACCAGTGTATTGTTACCAATTACACGACTTGATTACCACTTAGTACGCACTGCAATCTTATATTAATCCACTCTAGGAAATTTCTTCACCAACTGTCTATTGCTAATTCTTTTTTGCAAAAAATGTTTCAAATTGCAATAGCTTAACAACTATAGCTATTAGTAACTAAGCTTAGTTCAATTATTCCCATTTTTCACTCAAGACAAGCTACTCTACTCGTAACTTTCATCACATAGTAGGTTCAATCCTAAGTCGTCACTAGTCCATCAACTTTGTTATTTTAAAGTGTTTAGGCTAATAACAAGATTAGGTCTCCGCGAGCACTTGGGTCAATTAGCGTATGCCATTACGGTCGCCCAAATACTCTTACTTTCAGCACTCACCCCAAACTGGGCGTAAGAAGCAAGCACCAGAAGCTTCATAGGTGTGCTCTATTAATGGTGGTTTAATCCCATCTTCGCAATAAACGATATTGACTAGAATAATGTGCCATTTCAATGCATTATATTATCATATTTTTATAAATATGTCAAAATCAAGTAAATAAAACTAGTGTAAACTAGTTCTTTTTTTTACTGGATCTTTAGCTTTTGGCTGTAGATCAAAGTTTCTTAATTTAGCTATATCTCCTATTTGGCTTTTACTTTCGTCTAAAAATTTGATCTCCAAAGATATATTATATAATTTATCTAAACAATCACGTTTTATTTTAAAATCATCTTCATTTTTATATTTTTCATCATATGCTAAATAGTTTTTTTCATCTTTTTTATATTGTCTTTCAATAACTTTATTTAATTCTTGTAATCTTTTTTCAATTTCTATTAAATCTTGATTGATAGATTTAATAGCATCTTGTAAACAATTTTTAGATTGATTAGTCATATATTACCTTCCTTTATATTTGTCAATATTATAATTCTTTGTTTTAATAGGCTTTTTTATTTGGTATCCATTTATATCAATTACAGGTAAATGTGTAGCGTTTACCACAGGTAACATAGTTATAATTTTTGAAGATTTATGACAGCATAATATTTTGAAATAATCTGTACTAACACCATCTACTGTACCACAGTTATCATATTTAAAATAATATGTATCTTCAAAGAAACCATTGTATAAGCATTTATCTGATGGTATATGTTCTTTTATAACACCTAATACTTCAAAGTATTTAAACTCTCTATTAAATATAGCATTTGATCTACCACTTCCATATAAATGTTTTTTAATATGTTCATAAAATTCATTTATATTATAATTATGCATTTGTCTAAATTTATAAGGATATATTCCATCAGCATCACCAATAATATAATTAATACTTTTTTTAGTTTTTTCATCAAAATACATAGCATATTTTCTAGATAATTCTGCTAATTCATAATATTCATTTTCTACATATAATAACTTAGCTTCATTATTAATTAAATTACGTTTTAATTTACTAATACGTTTTTTTGATTTTTCTAAATCATTATGCATTATCATTTCAAATATAGCTTTATGTATTTCTTTAGCTTTTTCAAAATCACATATTCTTATTAAAACACTAACATAAAATTCTTTAGCGACATAATCGTTAGGATATGCATTTAAATATTTTTCTAATTCAGTCTTAGTTGTATATGGATCTGCATCATATGACTTCATAATTGTTCCAAATAGAGTTGTATTAAAATCTTTGCATAGTATACTTTTAATTTTTTCTCTTGGACTCATAATATCACCTTACTTATTTGTAAAAGTCTTCACGTATTCATCTACTTCAAATCTTACTTCAAATTTTAATCTTTCAACATCTCTAATAGCCATATTACTATCACGGTTTTCTTCTTCTAATTCATGTCTTTGTTGATAATCTGTAGATTCATCGATTAAGCTGTTATTACAAGAAATTTCTTTCTCTTCATTTTCTATAGCTTTTTCAGTATCACTATCAAACTTCTCAATCATACCTTTTAAAAGTCTAAGTTGTCTAATAATACTTTCTTTTTGACGTTCTAAATTCATAAATTCACTTGTAAACATATTTACCTCCCCAAACTTACTCTTCTGCATAAAGCTGCATCTTCTATTTTTTTAATTTCATCTTTTATTTTATTTAATTCTTTTCTATCATTATGCATTTGATATTTATGTAATAATCTTGTTTTAAAATCCAATTTTGGATCTTTCAAGAATTCTAAATTTTCTTTTATCTTATCACTATGCTTCATAGCATCTTTCGTATAAACATCATAAAAATAATTTAACTCATCTTTAGTTAAAAAACTATATTCCATATTTACACCTCTTTATTATACTTTTTATAGAATTTTTCTATTTGTGACATTCTTCGAGGAACGCCTTTAAGATAGTTTAAATTAACATATGGCATACTGTCATCAGCTTCTATCGTAGGCTCAATATTAACAATATTAGAAGTACCATGTAGGCAAACAACTTTAATATAGTTTAATTCCGCGCCACAACAAGTACCACAATTATCATATCTAAAATAATATACATCATCGGTATATCCTCTAAATATATAATTATCTTGATCTATATATTTTTTAACCTCAGTAAGAACTTCATTTAAGTTAAAACCATTTGCAAATAAATAAGAACTCTTATCATCTTTATCATATTCTTTAGTATGTTTTTGTACATGTTCTAACAAGCGTTCTTCACTATATTCAAAACATTGATCAAAACGATATTGATGATATAATTCATTATCATATTTTGTATTTCCTAACATTATATTACAATAGTAAAATAAATATCTTTTATTATCACCACTTAAGCAATTAGTATGTTTTATTAATTCTAATACCTTAGAATATCTTTTCTTAATAACTAATAACTTAGCTTCATTTTGTACAATAATATTTTTAATTCTAGAAGCTTTTTCGTCACCACATTGTTCTTTAATAATTGCCATAGCATCTTTTAATTTACTATTTAATTCTTCTGCTTTTTTAAATTCTTTTAACATTATTAATGTTTGAGCATAATGCACCATAATGAAGTAATCATTAGGATATTTTTCTAAATATACCTCCATCTTACCTTTTGCAAGATAAGGATTATTTTCGTGTAACATGTCATCATATTCACAAAAATTGATATACCAATTCTTACTCATTGTCATCACCCCTTATTTTAAATTATATCTTTTATTAAACTTTTCTATTTGTGAAGGTCTGTTATTATCGTGTTCAAATCGCAAATAATTCAAATCAATACTTCCTATTTTTTCATCATCATTTCTAACAGGTTTAACTGTTACTATTTTGTTTGTACCATGTAATGCTTTAACAATGAAATAATTAGTTTGTGTATTATTGATTAAACCGCATCCATCATATCTAAAATGATATACATCCTCTAAAAATCTAGGAAATAAACATTTAGTAGATGGTATAAGCGTTTTAACCTCTTCTACAACTCTTTTAATATCAAAATCTTCACAAAAACATTCTTCGGTATTATCTTTACCATAATGTCTATTTACATGTTCATATAATCTATTATCATCATTATCCATATATTGTTTAAACTTATAAGGATAATCTTGATTCATATCATATCTAATACGGCCTAATAAAGCCTTACAATAAAGTTTGATTAATATCTTGTCATCTTTATCAAAAACATCAGGATAAGTCGTAACTAAATTTAATAATTCAGAGTATTTCTTGCTAATTGAAAGTATTTGAGCTTCCACTATAATTAGTATTTTCTTTACAGTTTCTGCTCTTCTTGTATCTTGTGATAGCAATTCATTTTCAAACACTTCTGCTTTCAACTTATTAAATTCTTCTATAGCATCACGAAAATTACCTATTCTCATCAACACACTAACATAACGTGCCTTAGCTACATAATCCATAGGATACTTACTCATATAAAATTCAAATTCTTTTTTTGCAGTATAAGGATCTTTAGTTAATAATTGCATTATTTCATCATATTGTTGTTCATTAAAAAAATTATTGTATGCCATATGTATACGCCCTTTCTGACGCGATATATTATACAAATTTAATTAGAAAATGTCAAATATTTACTAAACTCCTATTTTATATTATACTTCTTATTAAATAGTTCAATTCTACTTAATCTTTTAGCATTATTATCTTTTTTCTGCATATAATTTAAATCCACATATGGTAAGCTTTCATTACCAATTATAGGATAAGCCGTTAAAAAATGATCAGTATCTTCTATACATACGATTTTGAAATAATCAGTTATTTTCCCACTACTGTGACCACAATTTTCATATTTAAAATAATATATTCTTTCAAAAAAGCCTTGGCAATAATGATTCTCTGAAGGAATATATTTTTTTATTTCTTGAATAACTTCTTTGATAGGAAAATTTTCATTAAATGCCCCATCACCTTCTGGTTCATCATCACCTGATACATGTTTACTTGTATGATTTAAGAATTCTTCCTCACTGTAATTACAACATTGATTAAAACGATAAGATGGTATAGAACTTTTTTGTTCTAAAATTCCTAATTTGTTTTCACAAAAATATTGAATTTGTGAGACATCCAAGCTATCAAAGTATAATGGATTATTTTGCATATAATCTAATAATTCTCTATATGATTTAGAAATAGCTAATAAACGAGCCTTAATATGCACTAAATTTTGCTTTAAGCTTATAAAGGCTATATTTCTTTCTCCTGTTTGATTAAAATGATGAGAATGCTTACTTCCTACTATTATTTTCTCTAACATATCATTCGCTTTATCAAATTCACGTAAATCTATTAATAATAATGCATAATTTGATTTAGCATAATAGTCTTCAGGATATTCATTCATATAGGCTTCAAACTTATCTTTAGCTAATTGTTTATCTTCATTGAATATTTTCATTATTCCATCAAACTCGGTCAAATTGAAATATTGTATAGATTTATTATGTACTTTATCACTCATAATTTTTGCCCCTTTAAATTGGTTGTTATTATAGCATATATAATATTTTTGTCAATGATGCATTAGTTTATTAAAAAGGAAAAAAGATTGAAATAAATCAATCTTTAACATTATATTTTTAAATGCCATTGTATATTAAAAGCATAATAAAACTAGAGTTTGCTCTCTAGTTACTTTTTTAGGTTCCTGTCATAGTCGGAATCACTATCTTTTTTAGGTTCCTGTCATAGCCGGAATCGCTATCTTTTTTAGGTTCCTCTTATGGTGGGAATCACCAGCTTTTTTTATATACAAATAATGTATCATATTATCAGTAAAATGTACATAGTTTTAGAAAAATTATGTGTAACATATGATTAGCAATAATTTTATTTACTAATATTTTTCATATTACCTGATTTCATATTTTTAAACTCACAACTACTATTAACAATTTTTCTAAGAATTGATTCGATTATAGGGTTAAAGCCAATAAAATCAATGGTTTTAATGCGTATATTCTCTCGACGAGCAAAACGAGAAAAAGCCACAACTTGTGAAATAAAGATTTTATTTGAACTTTTGCCATTAAAAATAAAATCAAATTTTTGAGAATCATCTAATTTGAATGGTAAATGTGAACCTTCTAAATTATCAATATTGACTATTATTTCATCAATTTGATCAAATGAATCACTATTTACAAAAGCAAACTTATCACATGATCTCATCCATGTTAAATCCAATACATTTTCAGCAGCTGGCATATCAAAATCAATTACCTCTTTATAACCTAAGCTATCATAATGAGATAATTCAACACTTCCTTCATATACATCATCTTCTACATATACTAAAGCATTTTGTGTCAAAAATTTTTTATCACCTAGTCTAACCTCGCTATAATCGCGATTATTTACATCATGTTTTTGTAATTCATTTAAATTATATTTTCCCATTTTAATCCCCCTTTACATCAAGAAATCCTTCTCGATGGGGATTATTATATCATAATTTAAAATTTTTGCAAATTTTTGCAGATTTTTATTAATCCCTCTTAAATATATCTCTAGAATATATAAATTCTTCGCATCCTTCTAATTCTTTGTCGATTCTATTTGCAATAATAACATCAGATACTTCCTTAAATAACTTTAAATCATGTACTATCTCAATACCTTCAAATGTATTCTCTTTAATGGTTGGTTCATATATAAAAACATTAATATTATTATCTTTAAGAATTTGAATAACACTTTGTATAGCTGATGCTCTAAAATTATCTGAATTAGATTTCATTGTCAAACGATAAACTCCAACAATTTTTGGGTTTCGCTGCATTATCATATCCGCAATATGATGTTTTCTGGTTTCATTAGCGTCTACTATTGCCTTAATTAAATTTTCTGGGACATCTTTGTAGTTAGCCAATAATTGTTTTGTATCTTTAGGTAAACAATAGCCACCATAGCCAAATGAAGGATTATTGTAATAGTTACCAATTCTCGGATCTAAACAAACGCCATCAATAATATCTTTCGTATCTAATCCTTTTATTTCAGCATATGTATCCAATTCATTAAAATATGATACACGTAAAGCTAAATAAGT
>JAEEYW010000008.1 GCA_016288305.1 Caryophanales bacterium
GCCAAATGAAGGATTATTGTAATAGTTACCAATTCTCGGATCTAAACAAACGCCATCAATAATATCTTTCGTATCTAATCCTTTTATTTCAGCATATGTATCCAATTCATTAAAATATGATACACGTAAAGCTAAATAAGTATTAGCAAATAATTTAACAGCCTCTGCCTCGGTAGAATTCATATATTTAATATCTATGTTTTCTTTTAAAGCACATTCACTAAGTAATTTAGCAAACTCCTCTGCTCTTTCAGATTTTTCACCGACAATTATTCTTGAAGGGTATAAATTATCATACAAAGCTTTCCCTTCCCTTAAAAATTCAGGGCTAAAGAAAATATTATCTATACCATATTTTTCTTTTACGCTATCAACAAAACCTACTGGTACTGTTGATTTTACAACCATTACAGCATCTTTATTGATATCGATAACTTTCTTAATAACATCCTCAACTGAAGAAGTATCAAAATAATGTGTTTCCTCATTATAATTGGTAGGTGTACTAATTATAACAAATCTAGCGTCTGTAAATGCATCAACACTATCTAATGTTGCTCGTAAATTTAGTTCTTTTTCTTTAAAATACTTTTCTATATATTCATCTTGAATGGGACTAATTCTGTTATTTATTTTATCAACTTTTTCAGGTATAACATCCAATGCTACAACCTCATTATTTTGACTTAATAAAGTGGCTAAAGATAATCCAACATAACCAGTTCCTGCTACTGCTATCTTCATTCATTTCCTCCTTTAATTACTTGTTATAATAACTAGTCAATCTAAATCTAACCATGAACCCCACTCATCCAACAAAGATGGCGGGTTAATTTTCATAAAACCTGCTGTGGGAACAAAAGTGAATTCAGAAAAATAAATTCTATCTTCTATAGAATACAAATCAATTCTAACAAACTTAAATTCGCGTGACAATTTACTAGCAAGTTCAATCATTTTATCAAAATTTTGGGGTTTGTCAATTTTGCCGGTATAATTTGGATGTTCACCTAATGTACATTCTATATGATTAAAATCCTTATCAAAAAAATCTATATAATAATCTAAAACAAATTTATCATCATTTACTAAATTGTTACTTATATACATCATTTTTGGAATACCATTGAAGCAATAAAATTTGTATGTCTCAACATTTCCAAGATATTCCTCAATAATTATTTTCTTTTTTACATGCTTATATTGTACCTCGGCTCCATATTTCCAGTAATCTTCTTTCATCCAAGAATCAATTTTTTTCTTGGTCTCATCTATATTTAAATCTTTTTTATCCTTAACTATTACATTATAGCCGCAGCCATGATTACACTTTATGACAAAGGAACGTGGTAAATCTTCAAAGTTAATTTCTTTAACAGAATCATATTTACCATATAGTTTGGGCAATAAATCTTGATAACCTTTATTAATCAAATAATCTCTAACCTTATACTTATCAACGCATTGAGTTATAACTTCATTATTGTTAAAATCATATAGTTTTAAGTATAGCATCTTTTCATTTAGTGTTTTAGGATTTTTTAAATCCAATTTCTTCATAAATGCATTCCTATAAGCAATTTTTGTTTTTAATTTTGGTGCTATTTCACTCATTCTAAATTTGATAAATTTTTTAATATTTGACATACTATTTTCTTCCTACTTTCTAAAATACTTAATTGATGATTTAAAATGTCCGTTACAAAAGTAACATGCGCAATATATAAGATTAGATAAAAATATACATATTATTCCCTTAATGATTATACCAAATAATCCACTAATGTTAACCATATTACAAGTTGCATATACTATCACGGCATTCACTATTGTAACTAATAAGTATAATAAACTATCTTTAATATATTTCGACGAATCAGTATTAAATACACTTTTTAATGTTTTGGCAGTTTCCCATGGTATGGATACAAAAAGTATACTAACAATAGTTGATATGATAATACCATTTATACCAATTAGTTGAACCAATAAAATATTTAAAGCTAGATTTGTTATTATTTCAACATATGGTTTAAATTTGTCAACTTCCCATAATCCAGATGCATCTTTATACAATAAAATTATTTGTCTTATTTTTAAAACATAAAAATATATGGATAATAAGATAACTGAACTGAAGTGTAATTTGTTTATTTCACCAACCCATAATGCAATAAAAGGTTGAAAAAGGCATAAATAACATATTGTACAGAATCCAATTAACCAACTATTTAAAAACACAAAATTGTAAAAATCTTTTTCGTTTTTTTGTAATGTTTCTGATATCAAACTATTCCCTATACCAGCCAAAATGCCTTGATAAACAATATCAAGAATTCCAAAAACAGCAGACATCAAATAGTAATAATTATTATAAACTGTAACCATATTTAATCCAAGAAATGACGATATCACTATTGTATCAACAGAATTAGTTACAACAATTGATAATTTATGGCCAAATAGATTCTTTACATTCTTCAATAATTCCCTAAATTGTACTTTATCAAAATTTTTTGAAGGCTTCGAATAGTGATAATTCTTACTAACATAGATATATGTGATTATGCTTTCTAATATTGTACAAACTAACAATGATATAACATAAAGATAATAGTTTTTATATACTAAAATGATAATAGACTGTGATACATACAATACTATATGAACAATTGTACTAATATTAGAGATTATATCACGTCTTTGATTAGCGCTTAAAATTGATGCTTTGTACGAAAACAAGCCATAGCTCAATGATGTATTAGCTAAATATAGTAAATATAATATGCATATGCTAACGTCACTCGGTATCGTCCCCTTAATCATAAATTTTAAGAACGGCATAACACATAATCCTAATACGAAAATTACTATACCTATAATTTTATATACAATTTGATAAATCTTTTGCAACTCAGAAACTTTCTTATAATCTTTTTCTGCGATTGGTTTGTAAAGTCCAAATACCATGGCACTTCCAATTCCCAATTCTGACAAACTAAGAACTTGCAACACTGAAGTAAATAAGCTGCTTAACCCTAAATAATTAGAGCCCATTTGTTTTATCATAATAGTTCTTAATACAAAAGGTCCAATTACTGTAACTATTTTGTTTAAAAATCCAAATTTAAAATTTCTTATACTTTTTTGTTTTCTATTTGGCATTGCTACCACACCTCTTATTAAAAATAATACTATAGTCAACCAAGAATTTCAAATAGTTATTTACTATGAAAACAATAATTATTTCAACTATGAATACCAAAATTATATTTAAAAAATGATTTTTCGTAGTAAAGTTGTTAAAAAGCATTACAAACACCATATGAGTCGCCATAATTGTCAAACTGTTTTTACCTATGTACTCAAGCAAAGAACTTTTTACATCAACTTTTTTAAACAACGATAATAGTGAAACTGAACAAAATACAGAAGAAATAATATAATAAACATGCATACCAAATTCAAGAAAATACATATCAACTTGGCCATTGACTATGCCAACTACTACGCCAATAATGAATATCAAAACCATAGCAATAGTTTCGAGTTTGCTTCGTTTAAACAAATTCTCCACATTATTAAAATTATAACCAATATATATGAAAAAATTACCTATCATAATTCTTACGATTATAGTTAAAATTCTGGCTACTATTGCATTAATAAAACCTGCGGGTATCATCTTTACTGATAGAGAAAGAACGAAAGCAATGCAGATAATTAATATTTCTAGCACAACACTATGTTTTGCTGAATTAGTTATAAAAAACAACTGTTCTGAAAAGAATAGACAAGGTAAAAACCATGTTGCAAAGAAGCCATTCATAATTAATATATTTACTATGAAATTCACAAAATTTAATTCAATTCCAAAAACCAATGAATATATTGAATAAATCAAAAGCATCAATAAACTCAAAGTATAATATGGGTAAAGTATCTTCTTAGCACGTTTCAATGTGTATTGCCTATTATTTATAACATTTCTACATCTTAATAAATAACCAGATATAACAAAAAACAATGGAATATGAAATGAATAAATAAAAATGCATATCAAGCTATTTTTTGATACTATATGACCTATTATAACAAATAATATACATATTCCTTTTAGTACATCCAGCCAACTAATTCTAATTTTATCAGCCATGTTCTACCTCCAATTTTACTGATGAATCTTTATTGAATAAATGACTTTATAAATGAGAAACTCGACAAATAGTATTATCACACCAAGAGAAGAATTAGCAAACCCACCTCTAAATATGTCTGTAAGACGTGCTATTAAACAAACTGTCCAAACAATATTCTTTTTATCGTAATTATATTTATAATCCAATAAACTAGCAATAAGACCAGCTATGATAGAAAAAGCAACAATACCAAACATTCCATAATTAATATATCCCTCACCTAATAATGTTGGTGTAACACCGCCACCAGAAAATGTGATACCAATACTTTGTTTTAACCACATTGTAAAATCAATATCTGGACCAGGAAGTAACATTTTTAAATTAATTAAAAAAGTTTTTCCTTTCTGATATTCGACGTTTTGTGGAAAAGTGTTTTTAATATAATTTAAATTTATACTTCCAACACTAAATTCACTAGCAATACCACCATTTACAGTACTAACACCAGACATCTTTCCTTTTAGTATTCCTAATGACGGAATTACGAGCATTAAAACCAACGTAAATTTTAAAATGTTTTTTACACTTATTCTTTTATGAGAATTAATTATTAATAGAATTGATATTAGAACCAGAACAATACCTGTTCTTCCGCCTTTCAATATCAGCAAAGGTAACATCGCTATCGAAAAAAGCCAGAATGTACCATATTTTTTCTTTGTTATGTAACAATAATTAAACATCATTGGGAAACCAATAGAATATAATCCCATCAACTGAACCAACAGTCCATTGCCAGCAATCAATGATAAAGTATTGTCTAAAAGGTTTCCACTAGAATATACGTTGAAATTGATTCCTATAAATATTAAATTGGTCAATAGTGATAACGCAAGCAGAATAAATGATACAAAATAACTATATTTTAGTTCACTTTCTGACATTTGTGTTTGAACATTACCTTTTCTTTTTTTGCAAGATAGTCCAGCTATCAATCCAATATATCCAATTATTATCCAAATAAATTGATACATAATATCATTACCCATATTTGAAATAAAGCTTTTGCTTTTTAAATAATAGCAAATTGGTGATATACCAATCATTATAGTATATATTCCGCCAAAAAGAACCTTGATATTAAAAATATTGTCTCTTTCTTTATATAATGCTATCAGCGTAATAAGTAAATAAACAACAATATAAGAAACTAGTATTGTATAACTGAAATCTCCTACAAAAAAAGGTAAACCGAAGAAAGCCACTAAAATGAAGAACAATGTCAAAAAAACTAGTATAGTGTAAAATCGCTGATCATTCTTTTTCACTGCTATCACCCATCATATCACTTAGATATACTTTTAGAAACTTCTCCGATATTGCATCCCAAGTAAAACTATCATTTATAGTCTTTTGAGCATTACTAGATAAATATTTGCATTTTTCATCTTGCCACAAAATGTTGCTTATAACATCTGACCATTTTTTTATGCTTTTATTCTTAATTATAATACCATTAACATCGTTAGTTATTACGGAACTTGAACCGCCATTAAATGTGGTAACGACAGGTAAACCAAAATACATTGCTTCTAACATAACCATACCAAAAATCTCATAATTAGTAGGTAATATAAATAAGCTACATTTTTGATAAAGATATGGAATTTCACTTTGATCAAGTGCATCAAACCAGAAAATATGATTAGATAAATCTAATTTTTTTATAAGCTTCTTACACTTGTTTTTATATTTTTGCTTACCATTGCCAACAATTATCAATCTAACATCATTGTTTTCAGCAACAATTTTCGAAAAGACCTTTATTAAAAATAAAGTGTCACGTCTTGGCTCAATTTTTCCTATGTAAAGTAGATATTTGATTTTTCTACCGTCTTTGAACAAATTAATTATGTCACCATTCTTTTGACATGGTACACAAAATTTATCCAAATCTAAACCAACACCAACTGTTTTAATATTTTTAAAACCTTTCTTTCTCAAGAACAATTCTGCTAAATAGCTTTTACTAAATGCAGTAAGCTTTTTATAAGACTTATTATGTAAAAAAAGCAAATCATATAAAATAGTCTTCAAGTAATACTTAATGTTATATAGATTAAATTTATTATAATATGGACCATGATAAATGTATAATTGCTTCTTAACTTTTTTTAATAGTTTAAGATTTTGTAATTGATCATATTCCTCTGTTTGAATAATATCATAATTATCAATCATGCTAAATAGCTCGTCATTATAAAAACAGTTTTTAAGACGGTTTTTCCCTGGTATACAATAATTAATTATATCATGATTATTATTTTTAATAACTTTAGTCTCAAGTTTGTCTGAACCATTATACGACACGATATCACATGTATGTCCATGTTTAATAAACGCCTTGGCTAAGCCAATTTCTTGAACATTATAGTTATTTGTTAGCATCTTAGTTGGATACATCCTAATAAGTAAAATCTTCATACTATCACCACTTTCATTTAAAAAAACAAGACATAATATTGTAATACAATTTCCTATTCAAAAACAGCAAATGCGAAGCAAGTTTTTTATACTTACCAATTTTAAATTTAAAATTACTCAACCTATCATTCTTTAAAATATCATTGCATTTATTATAATTGCTAATAAGAATATCGCTGTAATATATTTCTTTATTCTTACTTTTAATACATAAATTATGGAACAAAATAGTATATTTTAGGTAGCAGCAATTTGCACTGTATTTTAATTGCGAATAATTTTCACAATACTTAATCATTTCGTTAAAGTTTTCTATATAATCAAGAATTGAA
>JAEEYW010000009.1 GCA_016288305.1 Caryophanales bacterium
CAATGAGTTATAAATACTTGACCATTGAAGTATTCTGTAATGTATGTTTCATGTTCCTTCGCAATATCATCTTCATATGTTGGTTTAAATGCCCATTCAATATTAGCTTTATTTAAAATATCAACGGCATCATGATGAGTTATTCTAGTGAAATTAGAATTTACTAATTTAGTTAATTTTTCTTTTAAACCATTTTCAACAAATTTATCAAAGAAATCAATTTCATCAGGACATTTATCTAAAACATATTTTACAACATATTTAAGCATTTCTTCTTCAATATCCATAAGTCCTGATAATGAACAGAAAGCAATCTCTGGTTCAATCATCCAAAACTCATTAGCATGTGTTTTAGTATTTGAATTCTCTGTTCTAAAAGTAGGACCAAACGTATATATTTTTTTAAATGCCATAGCAAATGCTTCACCATGTAATTGACCAGTACCAGTTACATAAGCTTTTTTACCAAATAAATCCTTACTCATATCAGCTTTACCATCAACCATTGGAATATTGTTGAAATCTAATGTTGTAATTTTAAACATTTGATCTGAACCTTCACAATCAGTAGTTGTAATTAATGGCGTATGTACATATACATAACCTTTATCTTGGAAATAAGTATGAATAGCCATAGCAGCTACACTTCTTACTCTAAATACAGCTTGGAATAAGTTAGTTCTTGGTCTTAAATAAGCAATCTCTCTTAAAAACTCTCTTGTATGTCTTTTAGGTTGTACAGGGTAATCTTCTGGACAATCACCTAACAAAATAACATCTTTAGCTAAGATTTCAAAATCTTGGCCTGAGCCTACTGATTTTTGAACAGTGCCTACTACTTTAATAGCGCATCCAACTCTTAATTTAGCTATTTCATCAAATGTAGCTAAACTATTATCATAAACGACTTGTACACTTTTAAAATATGTACCATCAAAGAAATCGATGAAACCAAAATCTTTTTGTTTACGATGGTTCTTAATCCAACCACAAATTGTTACTTCTTTAGATAAATAGCTATCTATACTTTTATATAAGTCTCTTATATCCATAACTTACACTCTCCTTATCTTCTTATGTCCTTTTATAAGCATTTTAATACCATATGGATGTTTAAAAGCAACAGTTAAAACCTTGTCTTTAATAGCTACGATAACACCTTCACCATATGGATCAAATAATATATGTTCACCAACTACATAATCAGCATTGTCATCAATATTATTCGAAAGACTTGCTGTATTAGTCTTAAGTTCCTTATCTGAATGAATATATTTGCTATCAATTTCATTAATAAATCTACTCACAGGATTACAAGTTGTATTACCATACATCGTTCTTTTAATAGCATTAACAAGCCATAAACGATGTTTAGCTCTTGTTATAGCAACATAACAAAGTCTTCTTTCCTCCTCTAATTCATCTTGACTATTAAATGAATTAACATGAGGGAATACACCTTCTTCTAAACCAATAACAAAAACATTATCAAACTCTAATCCTTTAGCTAGATGCATTGTCATAAGGGTAACATGATTTTCATTGTTTTTATACTCTGATACATCTGAAACCAAACTAACTTCTGATAAGAAATCTTCAAGGCTAATTATACCATATTTTTCTTCAAATTGATATGCTATTGATTTAAATTCATTTAAATTTTCAATTCTAACTTCATTTTCGATAGTATCTTCTTGTTCTAGTTCTTTTATCAATCCTGTCTTTTCCAAAACAACATCAATAAACTTAGTTAAAGTATATTCTTCTTTCAAATTTATTAAATCTAAAATAATATTTTTAAACTCTAATTCTTTGCCTTCTTTAATAGCTTCAAAATATGAAACATTATTATTTAAAGCATCTTCTTTTATTTTCTCTAAAGTTGCAGCTCCAATTTTTCTTTTAGGAACATTAATAATTCTTGATAAACTTAAATCATCATGTGGATTATATATTAATTTTAAATAAGCCATTAAATCCTTAATTTCTTTACGATTATAGAATTGGACACTACCAACAACATTATATGGAATGTTGTTTTTCAATAACTCATCTTCAATATTACGTGATTGGGCATTAGTTCGATATAGAACCGCAATATCTTTATAATCAATACCATCATCAATCAACTTATTAATCTCTTTAACAACATAATAAGCTTCGTCCCTTTCATCCAAAGAACGATGATATTCAATTTTAGATCCTTCTTCATTATCCGTCCACAAATTTTTATCTTTACGATTGATATTATTTTTAATCAAATCATTAGAAGCATTTATAATTGTTTTAGTAGAACGATAATTCTGCTCTAAATAAACTGTTTTACATTTAGGATAATCCTTCTCAAAATTTAAAATATTCTTATAATTAGAACCTCTCCATGAATAAATAGATTGACTATCATCACCAACTACACATATATTTTGATATTTAGAAGCAATCATTTTAGCTAACATATATTGTGCTTCATTAGTATCCTGATACTCATCAATTAAAATATATTTATATTGCTCTTGATATTCATTTAAAACATCATCATATTTTTTAAATAATTTTATAGGTAAAAATAATAAATCATCGAAATCAACACTGTTATTCTTTTTTAATCTTTCCTCATATTTTTCATATACTTTTAAAACAGTCTCATCAAAATCAGTATTCACAAATCTTTGATAATCATAACTATCAATCAAACTATTTTTATTATTACTGATAATATTTTTGATTGTTTTAGCGTTCTCTTCGACATTCATATTTTTTAATATATTTTTAATAACCGTATTAGTATCATCACTATCAAGAATCGTGAAATTTTTATCTAATCCCATTTTCGCATAATGCTTTTTAAGGATAGCCAAACCAAATGAATGGAATGTTGATATTTGTATTTGATTAGCTAAAACACCTACCATATTTGAAACACGCATCTTCATTTCCTTAGCTGCTTTATTGGTAAAAGTTATAGCTAAAATATTTTGTGGTAAAACATTCTCATTTAAAACTAAATCAGCTATCTTTGTTGTTAAAACCTTAGTCTTACCTGATCCCGCACCAGCTATTATCAATAAAGGACCATTTACTATTTCAACGGCTTCTTTTTGTCTATCATTTAATGTTGTTAAATCCATATGTCTCACATCCTTGTCTAATTATAACATGAATATCATTTTATGTGTACATTTAAAAAAAAAAAGATGTTATAATGATATTAGGGGGGAAGAATTGTGGAAGTAAAAGTACAAAAAAAATATTTTAAACCGAACGTTGATTACACAATCGATACTATTAGAAAGGATAACGAAAGTTTAGCTAATCTAACAGACAAACAGATAGCAGAAATTTTAGACGTTTTTGTTAAGAAAAAAGTTCTAGTATGTGCAAATAATGTTTATCGTTTATATGAAAAAGAATTAGTTATATGTGAAGTTAAAAATAATAAACTATATACAAGAGAAAGTAATAAAAAACTATTTGCTATCAATGATATTTCTAAATATGTAAATGGTGACATTGTTGTTACACAAATGGAAAAGAAAGATACCTGTAAGGTTATTAAAAGAATTGGTCATATTGATGATCCAGATATAGATTTAAGAATTATTGCCGTATCTAAAGCTATTAAAATAGAATTTAATAAAAGTTCATTAGAGCAACTAGAGACTATACCTACCAAAGTAACTGAAGAAGAAATTAAAGATAGATATGATTTAAGAGATAAATTAATATACACTATTGATGGCGCGGATACCAAAGATATGGATGATGCTATAAGTGTTGGTAAAAACGAAAAAGGCAATTATATTTTAGGCGTTCATATTGCTGATGTACCATATTACGTAAAAAAAGATACACCATTATATAATGAAGCTTTAGAAAGAGCTACCAGTGTATATTTAATTGATAAAGTAATACCAATGCTACCCCACCAATTATCCAATGGTATATGTTCCCTAAATGAAGGCGAAGATCGTTTAACTACGTCATGCATCATGGAAATAAATGCAAATGGTGATATTATTGATTCAAAAATTGTTGAATCAGTTATCAACTCTAAGAAAAAAATGACATATGAAGATGTCGACAAAATACTTATGGAAGGTATTATTCCTGAAGGTTATGAAGATTTTGTAGATAATTTAAAACTATGCAATGAATTAAGCTTTATTTTAAATAAAAATTATCAAAAAGGCGGATACTTACATTTTAAAGATAATTCTGTAAAAATAATTACTGATGAAAATGGCTTTCCTATCAAATTTGAGCCATTAAAAGTTAAAGCTGGTAGAAAAATAATTGAAAACTTTATGTTAGCAGCTAATAAAACAGTAGCCGAAACTTATGAATATCGACCATTCTATTTTAGAATTCATGAAGAACCAGATAAAAAAGATTTAGAAGAAGTTTTAAAAATTTTATATGATAGTGGATATGAAATACCTTATCAGAATGTTGATAAATATAAACTAAACAAAATATTTAAACAAATATATGATCAAGGTAACTATTCTGTTATTTCACCTCATTTACTTACAATTATGAAAAAAGCCGCATACAGTTCACATAACATAGGACATTTTGGTTTAGGCTTTGATATATACACGCACTTCACATCACCTATTAGAAGATTCCCGGATTTAGAAGCACATCGGTTAATGAAGGAATATAATGATCCCAATATAACAGAAAGAGTATTCTTAGAAAACGAATCAAAAATACCAAATATATGCGAACACGTTAATGAAAAAGAAATAGCGGCTGATGAAGCTGAGATGGAAGCTGTCAAATTAAAGATGGCTGAATATATGAAAAAACATGAAAATGAATATTTCAATGGTAAAATAATAAGCATTGGCCCTAAATTTGTTAGCGTAAGATTAGAAAATGGTATTGTTGGAAAAGTTGAACTAAGAGATATTAAAAATGATTTATACTATTTTGATAAAAAAAATCATACTGTTACAGGAATAAATTCTGGTATAGAAATACGTCTAGCTGATTATGTAAGAGTTAAGGTAACACATGTGTCTATAAGAAAAAGATCAATTAGCTTTACACTAACAGAAAAATTGCATATTCAAGATAAACAAACAGAAAAATCAAATGGCAACGAAAAACAATTAGTTAAAGAATTAGAACCATTAGTAAGTTACTAATGGTTTTTTTCACACCTTATAATCTAAAGAATATAATAACTTAGAAAGGATGATATATTTGAAAAAAATATTTTTACTTATCACCATTATTATAGTTATTATACCATGCTTAATTTATCACAAAAAAAATTCAAATCTTACAAAAATCAAAGTAGCTGAAGTTGCTCATAGTGTTTTTTATGCTCCACAATATGTAGCGCACGCTTTAGGATATTTTGAAGAAGAAGGATTAGATGTTGAAATAGTTCTAACTAGTGGCGCTGATAAAGTAGCTGCATCCATATTATCAGGAGATGCCCAAATAGGTTTTTGTGGTAGTGAAGCAACCATATACATATATAACAATGGCGAACAAGATTATTTAGTTAACTTTGCAGGTTTAACTAAACGTGATGGTAGTTTTATCGTATCAAGAAAAAAATATGATAACTTTACCTTAGAAGATATGAAAGGCAAAACAATAATTGGTGGTAGAATTGCTGGTATGCCAGAAATGACCTTAGAATGGATACTAAAAGAAGCCGGTATGGATGTCAATAAAGATTTAACTATCGATACGAGTATTGCTTTTGCCGCTATGCCAGGAGCATTTATAAGTGGTATAGGTGACTTCGTTTCACTATTTGAACCTAATGCTTTACAAATGGAAAAGCAAGGATATGGTTATGTTGTAGCATCATTAGGTGAACTTGGTGGTATCGTTCCTTATACATCATATAATGCTAAAAAAAGTTATATTGATGCCAATCCTAAAGTAATTGAAGGTTTCACAAAAGCAATCCAAAAAGGTTTAGATTATACACATACACACACTGCTAAAGAAATAGCTAGTATTATACTACCTTATTTTCCAGATGTATCGTTAAATGATTTAGAAGCTATCATGCAAAGATATATCGATAATGATTCATGGTTTGATACTACTTATATTGAAGAAACAAACTTTAATCACATTCAAGAAATAGCTGAAAATGCCCATCAATTAGATAAAAGAGCTCCTTATGATAAGTTAGTTAATAATTCCTTCACAAAAAAATCTAGTTAAACTAGATTTTTTATTCATTTAAATAATCTTTTATACTATCATAATAATTAGAACTCATAATCAAACTACTAACACTAATCTTGTTGGCAACAATATTATTAACCATATCGACATAGTCATCAGATACTTCTTTATTAGCAACAAATTTATTACTTGCTGCGAAATATTTACCATCATCACTAACCCAACTACGATCAGAAAAGATAGCTAAACCAGGTTCATCACTTAATATATCCTTACCTATAAACAATCTTGAATCATATTCAATACCAAATAAGTTATATACAGTTGGAATAACATCAATTTGACTAGCCACCTTAGTTATTCTAGTAGTTTCTAATTGATTATTCCAAATTATTAAATTACTTCTATTAATTTCAATAACACTATCTTTAGTATATGATGAAACAGAATTTATATCATCTAAAGATAAACCATATGGATAATGATCAGCAACTAAAACAATTACAGTATCATCTAATTTATTAGCTTCTTCAAGTTTATTGATTAAAGATTCTAATGCTCTATCCAATTCAATATGCGTAGCATAATATGCTTTAACAGCATAACTATATGGTAAAGAAGAAACATCATCACTATTCTTTATCGCCATAGCATTACCAAAAAAATTATATTCCAAATGTCCAGAAACCGTAACATAATACGTCATAAAAGGTTCTTCACTATTAATATAATCATCAACTGTTACATTAACCATATCTAAATCACTAGCAGGCCATGGGAAAGACATACGCTTTTCAAGGCCATTACCATTAGCCATATAACTATTAAATCCTACAGCCTTTAAATATTTATCGCGATCTTGGAAATTATATGTATGATCATGATAAGCCTGAACTTTATAATTAAGATTTTCAAAAACATTACCTAAACCATATGTAAAAGTATTTTTACCCGTTCTCCAAGTAGGTAAAACATCTCTATCAGCGATTAAACCAGTCAAATCCTGATATTCACCACCAATAGTACTCATATTATATGGCGTATAAAAATTTTCAAAAACAAAACCTGAGTTTACTAATTTATATAATGTTGGCGTAATACTTTCATCAACAGCAATTTCATTAAAACTTTCAGCCATAATGAATATTAAATTTTTACCTTTAAATAAACCTGTATATTCATTTTGTTTAGTACCAGTATCATTCATAACATAATTAGTTATATTTTTTATTTTTGTATTATTAGTTTCTTCATATAACTTAGCAAAATCATAATTCAAAACATTATATTTTGTATCAACACTAACACCATTATTCCAATGTGAAGCATCTATATCTTCAACAAAATCAAAAATCGTTTTTTTAACATCTAAATAATTAGTAGCTAAAACACCGAGTTGACGCATATTCATATCCAAATTATCAACCTTATAGAATAATGAATTAATAGTTCCAGAACTATGTGAAGCATATAAAAAAGTGCCTAAGACAAGGATAACCATCACACCTAATTCTATTAAATTACCGCGTAAATTCGTCTTTTCAAATACTATTTTTTTTCTAAAAATAATCAACAAAATAATAGGAATTAAAAATATTGCCATATATCCCGCATTACGTAATACAGCCTGCATTGCCGAATCCATAAAAGAAACAGCTTGGTCAGCTATCTGTAAAACAGATAACGAAAAGAAAGCATCTAAGATATTTTTAAATACAATCTCAAGACAAAACCAAAAAGTAACTATTCCTAATAATATATATGATAATATTTTGTTTACTTTTGGGCCAAATAAGCCACATATTAAAGTTAAAAAAACAGCGAAAATAGAAGTAAATATAAAAATATATAAAATAGAAATATTAAAGTCAAAACCAAAGTTTATAACTTTAAAAACTAATTCATAATATAGCAATATTAACTCAAATAACAAAAATCTTAATACATTCTTCATACATACACCTATGCTAAAGTATAACATAAAATTCCTTTATTAGCAATGATAACACAGTCATTTTAACAACGCCAACATAATATATACTGGTGATACCATGAATATATTAGAAATTAAAAACCTAAAAAAAATATATCACACTCCTAAAATAGAAACGTTAGCTGTCAAAAATTTTAGTTTTAATTTAAAAGAAGGTGAATTTGTGGCTATTGTAGGACCATCTGGATGCGGTAAAAGTACCATTTTAAATATGATAGGTTCCTTGGATAATAAATCAGATGGTGATATCAAATTCAATAAAGATATTAAAATAGGATATATGTTACAACAAGATGCCCTATTTAACTGGAAAACAGTCTTAGATAATTGTCTGTTAGGTTTAGAAATCAAAAAAATAAAAGATAAAAACTATGTTTTAAACTTACTTGAAAAATATGGTTTAAAAGGTTTTATCAACAGTTATCCAACGTCCTTATCAGGTGGGATGAAACAAAGAGTAGCTTTAATTAGAACTTTAGCTACTAAACCAGATTTATTGCTTATGGATGAACCTTTTTCGGCTTTAGATTATCAAACAAGATTATCAATATCTGACTATGTATATCGCATCATTAAAGAAGAACATAAAACAGCTATTATGGTCACACATGATATAGCTGAAGCAATAAGTATGGCTGATAGAGTCATTATTCTTTCATCTAGACCAAGTACCATTAAAAGAATAGTTGATATAAATTTAACAGACAAAAAAACACCAATTGATAATAGAAAAACCAAAGAATTCCCCTACTATTATGAATTGATATGGAAGGAGATAGACCATGTATAGTGAAGAGCATAAACGATATTTAAATAAAATAAAACGATACAATTTTTTAATAAGAATATCACAAATACTACTATTCATAGTATTCATCGTAGTATGGCAAATATTATCCGATAAAAAAATTATTAATCCTTTTATTTTTTCAAGTCCTAAAAAAATAATAACATGTATTATCAATCTCCATAAAACAAATAATTTATATAAACATATTTACATAACCACTTTGGAAACCTGTATTAGTTTCATACTAGGAACTATTATTGGTTTAATTATTGCTAGTATTATGTGGTGGAATAAATACATAGCTAAAGTAATTGATCCATATCTTACCATCATAAATTCCCTACCCAAAATCGCTTTAGGACCTATCATTATCATTTGGGCAGGTTCCGGTATGAAAGCAATTATCATCATGGCATTATTAATATCGGTAATTGTTAGTATTATTAATATTTATCAAGGTTTCACAAGTGTAGATGATATTAAAATAAAGTTAATGAAATCCTTAAAAGCTAATAAACTACAAATATTTAAAAAGTTAATTATACCTTCTAATACGTCTATCATTATAAACACTTTAAAAATAAATGTAAGTATGTGCTTAATAGGTGTTATCATGGGTGAATTTTTAGTATCAAAAGCAGGTATTGGATATTTAATTATGTATGGTTCACAGACATTTAATTTAGATTTAGTTATATCAGGTATATTTATCCTATGTATTCTTGCTACCATCATGTACTACCTAATAATCAGTATTGAAAAAAGATTAAGCCTCAAAAATTAATCATTTAAAGTAAAATATATGTAAAAAAACATAACAAAATATTGACTTTAAACATATCAAAATAATAAAATAAAGTTAGGAGGATTATATGACTATAAAGCGTGGAGAATTAATCACCTTAACTGATGGCAAAGAATACGTTATCGTTGATTATGCACAATTAGGATCTTTTGAATACTTATACCTAATTGAACAAAATGACTTCAACAATAAAGTATTCTGTAAAAAAATTGAAGAAGATAAGTTAACTAAAATCCTTGATAGAGAGTTAATTGAACGTTTAACTACATATTTTAATAATAGATAAGGAGAATTTATGCGATATAAAGAAGACTACGTAAGCATTAAAGACGCAGGTTACAAAGTGGCAGCTCTTTTATCAGAAACTAAAATTTCACAAAGTGATTTTTTAAGAGTAATCAATCATGAAAAGATGAAGATAGATAATGAAGAAATGCGCCATATCTTTGAATTAACTGCAATATATCCTAATGATCTCGATTTTATTGATTACCTACGTTACATAGGTACAAATAAAGAACAAAAGAAAAAAGAAGAACTCGATTGGCCTGATGAGGTAATCGAAGAAAAGAAAAAGGAAGAAATAAAATATAAACTAAGTGTAGTACTTGATAATTATAAAGAATTACGTCATTATTCAGAGCAAGCACCATACTATACTTATGATGAAAAACACAGATAAGAATAATCAAAAATTATTCTTTTTTTATACCCCACCAATAATACCATTCTTTCGTAAAACATATTTTCTTATAAAATCAATAGGAATAACCGTCATACTTAGTAGAAACATTATTTGAAATTCCAGTAAACTTAAACCTAAAGTTCTAAATAGATTCCCACCATAATAAATTAATAATATTTGAACAATAACGATAAAGCTTATCACTATAATGAAAGCTTTATTTTCTTTCAAATGAGAAAAGAGATTTAAACGATGAGTTCTGGCATTAAAACTATTAAAAATACCCATAAAAATAAATAATCCGAAAAATGCTGTCAATAATCTATCACCAAATATATTTGATATAAAAGGTATTTTTAAAAATAAAAGGCACAATAATGTAGAATAAATACCGGTAAAAAATATTTCATGAAACATATACTTATTAATAATATTTTCATTTCTTTTTTTAGGTTTCTCTTTCATATATTCTACTAATGGTGGCTCATAAGCAAAAGCTAAAGCGGCCAAAGTATCCATAACCATATTTATCCACAGCATTTGTATAACTGTAACAGGTGTCTCAACACCTATAAAAGGACCTATAATCGATAAACTGACAGCGCACATATTAACTGTTAGTTGGAAAATAATAAATTTCCTAATACTTTTAAATATCGTTCTACCAAATAAAATAGCCTTACTAATCGATAAAAAATTATTATCTAAAATTACTATTTCACTAGCTTCTTTAGCTACTTCAGCGCCTGAGCCAAAAGCAAAACCTACATCCGCCCTTTTTAAAGCTGGTGCATCATTAACACCATCACCCGTCATACCAACTACTAAATCCAATTCTTGACATACCCTAACTAACCTACTTTTATCTTGTGGTATAGCCCTAGCTACAATACGTAAGTTTTTAATATTAATTTTTAATTCATCATCGGACATCTTAGATAGTTCATCACTTGTTAAAACCAAATTACCTTCTTTATATAATCCTACTTCTTTAGCTATTGCCAAAGCTGTATCTTTATTATCACCCGTAACCATTACCGTTTGTATAGAAGCATCATGTACTAATTTAATAGCATCCTTAACTTCCTCTCTTATTTCATCTTTAAGTAAAACAAAACCCACTAATGTTAGGTCATCATAACTTGTATATGACATAGCTAAGGCTACAATTCTGTTTCCCAACAAAGTATATTTTTTAATAAACTCATCAATAAGTATTTTCTTGTTTAAAGGTAACTTTTTCCCTAAATCATAACAACTATGACATTTACTTAATACTATTTCAGGAGCGCCTTTAATCAAATATAAATCTCTATCACCATATTTTATTTTAGCTCCAGAATATTTATTTTTACTATCAAATGGTATAGTTTCCATTATTGTATATTTTTTATCTTTAATACCTGCGAATTTTAAAATAGCGCGATCAGTTATATTACCGCCTATTACCTTGTTATTATCATAACTACTTTGATTATTATAAACTAAAGATAGTTTTACCATTTCATCTAAGGCATCCACACTTTGATATAACTTCAAACTAGGTGTTACAAAATTAGTGACCTCCAATTTTCCTTTTGTCAAAGTACCAGTTTTATCGCTAAACAAAATATTAATACTACCAGCTGTTTCAATACCTACAAGTTTTCTTACTAGGACATTTTCTTTAAGCATTCTTTTCATATTAGAAGAAAGTACTAAAGTTATCATCATAGGTAACCCTTCAGGTACAGCTACAACTATTACAGTTATACATAAAGTTATACCATATAATATTTCCCCAAATATATAATGTGTGTTACTAAGAGTCATTTTAATTAAGGAAATGTCAAAATTATTCTTAATAAAAATAATAGAAAACATGTGGGAAATAAAAACTAAGAAAGCTCCTATGTACCCTATTTTGCTAATAAGTTGCGCTAAAGACCTAAGACGAATTTTCAAAGGACTTTCCGGTTGTGCTTGTTGTAACTCTTTGGATATTTCACCATAAAAAGTATTATTTCCCACTTTAGTAACCAACATTTTAGCTTCTTTGGCGTACACTACTGTACCACGTAATACGTCTTTATTTTCAACGTTTTTATATATTTCCCGGCTTTCACCTGTGATACTTGATTCATCAACCGTTATCTCACCTTCAACAATATATCCGTCTGCTGGTATACGATCACCTGCTTCAAGCAAAACAATATCACCCACTACGACATCTTCAACATTTATTTCAACAGTTTTATTATTACGCAAAACTCTACATTTTATTTTAGATGATTCTTCTTGTAATTTTAGAAAAGCTTTCTCACTACCATATTCACTAATAGTTGATATAAAAGACGCTAAAAAAATAGCGATGACTATACCAACAGTTTCATACCAATCAAATTGCTTGAGTAAAAAAACCGTTTTGATAGCTAAAACTATTAATAAAATTCTTATAATGGGATCTGCTAATGTCGTAATATATTGTCTAATAAAACTATTTTTCTTACGCATACTAATAATATTTGTCCCATATTTTTTTCTTGATTCAATAACTTCCTCATCATTAAGTCCCATATTATGCCTCCTAATTAAGAGTATTTATGATTGATTAATTTAGAATTTATATCATTCGACAAAAAAAACGTTAAAAAACGTTTTTATTAACTATTGGAACATGAATTAATAAACGTATCAGCTGCTTTAACTATTTTTAAATTAGGATTATCTTTTATATCAGATAAGCTAATTTTCTTATTTATCAAAGCATCTTGTATAGATGTTTCACTATCTTTAGTTTTATATTTTATATTTGAAAATGAACTATAAACTTTTGTACCATCGGTAAATTGATAAACTAATACATAACAATTCATGGCAGAATTTGGTTCAAATACCAATTCATATTTTTCTCTACCACATCCAACAAGTATAAATACAACTAATAATAAAACTATCGTTTTCATATCATTCCTCCTAATTAAATTATACTATTATACATAGATAAAATCAAAGATTTTGCCAATACTAATATAAGGTGATGTTATGAATAAAAATATTGACATAAATATAAATTACATAAAAGAACATAATGGCAATAGTTGTGATATATATACAAGGACATTTTATATCAAAAAGAAGAAGATAGGTTATGTTTTTTTAGAGAGTCTATGTAGTGATGATAAAATAAGCAATTATTTAAATAAAAGCCTAGATTATACCTTTAGCAAAAAGAAAATATTTAAAAATATATTTGATACTTTAAAGAATATTATACCTAACAGTAAATTAAAAATTTTAACGACACATGATGATATCTTCTATCACCTATTTAGTGGTTTCACTTGTATTTTTGTAGATGGTATAGATAAATGTATAGCTGTTGAAACTAAACAAAACTTAAATAGAGCTATAACTGAATCATCAAGTGAACCTGTTTTAAAAGGTCCAAAAGATAGTTTTAATGAGAATTATCAAGACAATATAGGATTGATAAGAAAAAGAATTAAAGATAAACAACTATTATTTAAAGAAACAATTGTGGGTAATAAAACAAAGACTAAAGTTTCCTTAGCTTATATGCAAGATATAGTAGATAAAAATAAAATTAAAATACTAACTGATAAACTTAATGATATTAATATTGATGGTATCATTGATTCAAGTTATATTAAAGAAATACTATTGGAAGATAAAAAATCTTTATTGCCATTAGTTATTTCAACAGAAAGACCAGATACCGTATGTATAGGATTATTAAATGGGAAAATAGCTATCATAGTTGAGAATACACCATATGCTATATTATTACCTAGTATCTTTGCTGACTTTTTTAAATCTTCAGAAGATGATTATTCCAAACCAGCTAATGCTTCTTTTACTAAAATATTACGTTATTTAGCTTTCATTATAGCTATTGTTACGCCAGGTATTTATGTCGCTATTATGAATTACAACATGGAAGTGTTTCCCAATCAATTACTAATCTCATTTGCCTTGCAAAAAGAAGGTGTCCCCTTTCCTACAGTTGTTGAAATATTGATTATGATTATTGCTTATGAAATATTAAGAGAAGCAGATACAAGAAAACCGCAAATAATGGGCGCATCTATAAGTATAGTTGGCGCTTTAATTCTAGGTGACGCAGCCGTAAATGCTGGTATTATATCGCCAATTGTGGTTATTGTTATATCCTTGTCAGCTGTAGCTGGTATGGCTTTCAATGACCCTGATATGATCAATGCTATTAGAATTTTACGTTTAATATATATTTTATTTGGATGTATCTTTGGTTTGATAGGTATCTTTGTTATATCTGTTATGGTAATTGCTAAAATGGCTAGTTTAGAAGTACTTGATACACCTTATTTAAGCCCTTTAGCGCCTTTTAAACCAAAAGATTTAATTAAACAATTAATTAGACTACCTCGAAGGTGATGATATGAAAAAAATAATTTTAATACTACTTCTTTTATGTACAACAGGATGTTGGAATTATACGGAATTAAATAACCTAGCCATAACTACAGGTATTGCTATTGATATGCATGACGACTTATTTGAAGTAACTATTTTAATATCTAATTCACAAAAACAAACTAAAGATTCACAAATAGCCGCATCTTCGGCTGTATACAGTGGTGAAGGAAGAACCATTTTTGAAGCTATAAAAGATACATCTATGTCCATATCAAAACAAATATATCTTAGTCATATTGAAGTTTTAGTATTATCTCAAGATATTGTTAAAAGCAAAACGCAAGATGTCATCGATTTCTTTTTTAGATATCCACAAACAAGAAATGAATTTTATGTTGTTATAGCCGAAAACTGTAAGGCTAAAGATACCTTCGAGGTAACGACGCCTTTAGAAACATTCCCATCACAAAACATATCAAAAAACCTTGAAATAACAAATAAACTACAAGGATACACATATACCGTAACCCTTAATGATTTTGTCAAAGATATCATTGATGAAGGTAAAAATCCTATCTTACCAACGATATCTGTTATTGGAAATACCGAAATAGGTAATCAAGATAAAAACATTGAGAGAAACAAACCAAATACATATTTAAAACTGGGTATGCTGGGTGTATTTAATGGTTTTGACCTAGTTGCCATAGCCACAAAAGATCAAAGTGCAGGTATAAATATATTAAAAAACAAAGTATCAACTTCATTACTTAAAATACCTTATAAAGATGGCTATGTCGTTATCGAATTGAGTGACTGTAAAACTAATATAGCTTTCCATGATAAATTTGAAATAAATATAAAAGCTAATGGTTCAATAGAAGAAATCATAGGTAATATTGATGTCGACAATGAAAAAGAAATCGAGGTCATTAAAAACTTGGGTCAAGATGAATTAAAAAGATTAGTAAATGAAGCTATTTCATTAGCTAAAGAAACAAAAACAGATATTATTGGTTTAGGAAGTATTATTTATAAAGAAAATCCTAAATATTGGTATAAAATAAAAGATAATTATGAGTTTATTGATACCGATATTAAAGCAAATCTAAAGTTGAAAACAAAAGGTAAAATTGA